>CALGTL010000156.1 GCA_937901475.1 uncultured Dehalococcoidia bacterium | reverse complement strand
CGCACGGCGAAGAGAGGCTTCTTCGACTACTGCTGGCCCCAGTGACCGTGCCTGTAAAATCTCACCTTCGACTTTGCATTTACGAGACTTTGCGATTTTCTCCATTTGCACCAAGATTTTCTCACCACGAGCCGATTCGAAAGGAATTTCTGCATCCAACGCTAATTGCCGCGCGACTTCAATTACGTAGACGAGGCGTACGGTGCCCTTGTGGGGCTTAACGAGATCACAGGCAATCCCTACAGTGAATTCGTCGAGGTCGCTCCCCATCACGGCTACGAGCGCAGTCTTCAGTGGGTCAGCCAAGAGTGCGCTAGTGACCTGTGCCGAGATTCTCGAGCGTATCTTCGGGGGCGGCAATAACCATCACATCACCCTCGATTAGTACCTCATCTTTGGACGGGGAGAGAATAGGGTCACGGCCGCGCCTGATGGCGACTACGGATGCACTGTATTTATCTCGTGAGTTAGCGAATCCAGCTTGTTCAAGTGATTTGCCAATCATCTCTTGGGTGACCATGATCATGCTAAAGCCGAATGTCGACGTCAGTTCCATGTACTGCAGAACTTCGCGCTGGAATAGGCTATGAGCGGTACGTAAGCCAGTCTCTTGCTCGGGGTAGACTACGCGGTCGGCTCCTACGGCCTGAAGCGTTTTCCCGTGCAGCATGTTCGTTGCGCGGGCAACGACATGCGAGATCTCGAATGTTTGCTTGAGTAGCACGGTCGTTAGCACGCTGGCTTGAATAGTGCCAATGGCCACAACGCACGTATCGAAGTTGCGAATTCCCACTTCTTCCAGCAGTTCTTCAGAGGTTGAATCGCCGGTCACGGAATAGGTGACCTGGCCCATCATCTGTTGAGTGAGATCAGCATTGTTGTCGATAGCGAGGACGTCGTGGCCAACGCGGTAAAGCTCCCGTGCTAAGGAAACGCCGAATCGGCCCATACCTATGACTGCCACTTGATGTGCCATATTTCTCCAGTCCTAGAGGCGCTTCCTCCAGTCGCTACCGGAGTGTTTGGCCCGCTGCACGTGCAGCCAATGTACGGTTGATTTTACGCTTGTTTCAAGCTGTAGGCGACGCACGATTCACACGAGGTTGCGTGATTCATAGACCAAACCTATCGCTATGGGCTACCCGATACGGACCCTTTCCTGTGCAAACCGGTAAACAGCTCGCCGCTCATGTAGGGCTAGGCCCAGCGCTAGAGTAAGCGGCCCTAGCCTCCCTAGATACATCGCGATAGTTAAGACAATCTTGCCGGGGTCCGTGATATCTGGTGTGATACCTCTCGATAGCCCGCTTGTGCCGAATGCAGATACGGCTTCGAAGAGAATATCAAGGAATCCAAAATGCCCTGCCGCCATTTTATTACCCTCAGTAATAGCGAGCGAAATCACCACGAGAAACAGAGTGAAGACGGCAAGCAAGAACAAGGCTAACGCCCTCGTTACCTGAGCGATGGGTAATTCGCGGCCGAAAATTTCAGTACGTGGCCTCCCATTCACGGAGGCGATACCAGTCACGAGAAGAATCATAGCCGTGTTTATTTTGATTCCTCCTGCCGTCGAGCCTGAAGCACCGCCAATGAACATCAGGAACATGAAAAGGAAATCGCTCGCTGAGCGTGTAGAAGCGAAATCGATTGTTGAGAACCCGGCCGTACGTGCGGTGATTGCCTGAAATGTCGCATTAGAGAGTTGATTACCCATGGATACTGCGCCCAGTGTTTTCGGGTTGCCGATCTCGAATAAGAGCATCGCCGCTCCACCGACAACCCAAAGAAGAAGGGTGCCGATGAGTACAAATTTAGTGTCGAGCGACCATCGATTGGGTCGTTTTCTTCGCGCAATCTCGGCGACCACAGGGAAACTGAGCCCACCAAGAACAATCAGGATTGCGATGATACCTAGCATGGCAGGGTCGGCTTCGAATCGCGACAAGTTGTTGGAGTTTTCGAAAATGGTGAATCCTGCATTGTTGAAGGCGGATACGGTATGGAACAACCCATTCCAGGCAGCCTCGCCCAGCGGATACTCGAGAGAGAGTTTCGCGAATAGGACAAGGAACCCGACAGCCTGTACTGCCAGAGCAAAGATGATGACGTAACGTCCCAATGTCATTACGCTGCCCAGCGATGCACCCCCCATGGTGTCCCGGACAATAAGGCGTTGGTTCAGCGTGATGCGCCTGCGAATGATTGTGAGTATGACCAATCCTGCGGTCATGATTCCCAAACCACCAAGGAACATCAATATCAGTAAGACGACCTGTCCTGCAGGTGTCCAGTAATCAGCGCTGCTAACAACCACTAGCCCTGTAACACAAACCGCTGATGTTGCCGTGAACAGAGCAGTTATGAAGTCGGCGTGTCCAGACCCCTCCGCCGCCAACGGCAGCGATAACAAGAGGGTTCCGATTATTATTAGTCCCGCGAACCCCCCCGAAAGAGACAGGAGGGCCGATGCGGAAGGTGAAAAGAGTACGCGTCGTCGCTCAGGCGTGTGTATGTGGCGCGGGGCCATCTCAGCTTGACGAGGCCGACGCACGATACGATCACCTATGCGGCTGCGATTGCGGCCGGTCAACATGCGCAACTCTCCACTCCCGCTAGGAGGGCCCGACGGCGATTACGCCGGTGTATCGAGGTAGAGGAGCGCATAGCTGCCAAGAGTTTTCTTGTTGGGTGCGATTTAGGGGCTGATATGAAACCGATAAGAACGAGGCCGTTGCCTGCTTGAAGGGCGCGCGAATAATACGTCTGGGAATGGAGGAGAGTCAACGCGTTCCACAGGCGCGATTTAAGAGAACCGCTTTCTGCAGGTAGAATCTAATCATGTCAGAAAAACCATTAACTCCTTCAATGCTCCAACTCATCGGGAACACTCCGTTAGTTGAACTCCGGAGGCTCTCTCCTAAACCTGGCATCCGCATCTTTGCGAAGCTGGAAGGGGGAAATCCATCCGGCAGCGTGAAGGACCGCATTGTTCTCGCTATGATTCAGGCTGCTGAAGCCCAGGGAGTGATAAAGCAAGGGGACACTATCGTTGAGGCGAGTACCGGGAACACCGCAATCGCCCTTGCGTTTGTCGCGAAGCAAAAGGGATACAAGGTTAGGGTTGTTCTGCCCAAGGGAGTCGTTCCCAGTATGGCAGATGTACTTCACCTTTATGGCGCCGAGTTCGAATGGTGCGAACCGTCTGGCGGGATGCGCGGCGCCATCGCGGCAGCGAAGGCCCTTGCGGAGGAAGATGGAGTCCACGAGCTGGGCCAGTTCACCCGGTCAGAGAATGCTATTACACACTACCGCACTACAGGCGCTGAGATAGCTGCTGCCATCGACTCGGTCGACGTGTTCGTTGCAGGTATAGGCACAGGCGGCACAATCATGGGTGTTGGTAAACGCTTGCGGGAAGAATTCCCTGATGTGAAGGTGATTGGAGTTGAGCCACGTCTTGGGGATCGCCTGCAAGGGTTGCGCAGCCTCGCTGAGGGATACATTCCGCCGCTTCTTGATCTCGATACTCTCGATGGCCGCTATCTGGTTGACAGCGCAAGCGCGATTGCTGCGGCGCGGCGTGTGGTCGAGAACGAAGGATTCCTTGCTGGTGTATCTTCTGGTGCCACGCTGACCGGCGCCCTTCGTATTGCGGAGCGAATGGATAGTGGCAACATCGTGATGATGTTCTCTGATGGGGGCTGGAAATACCTGCCTGCGCAACCTTGGGACGCAGCCGCCAAAGGTGACGAGCGCCTCGACGAAGTCCATTGGTGGTGATCACACCTAGAACCGCGAACCTGGTGACGACTGGTGTCGTGTGGGGTGGTGTTAGATAGTGTTTTTGTCAGACTAGAGTGTGCCTGCTCAATCAAGTCTCACGCAGAGTACCCCCCCCCAGGAGTAGTCAATCAAGAGGTGGAGAGCAAAGCCTCGCTAGTCTTTGACGCCAAGGACTTTCTGGAGGGCACGGCGGGCAAAGACCACTGACATGTCGCGCTTGTAGTCTGCCGAGCCCCGGGGGTCTGAGGTGGGGTCGACTATCTCAGCGATCGCTTGAGAAGCGTCCCTCAGCACATCAAGCGAAACCTCGGCGCCCTGTAGTGCGTTCTCTAATCCGGTTGCTCGTAACGCCGTTGAGGAAACTGCGCCTAGGCCAACTCGCACTTCAGAAATTTTGCCGTTCTCCGCTTTCCCCATAGCTGCGACAGACACAGTAGCGTAATCGTCTTCAGTGCGAGGTAAGTATTTGATATAAGTCCAGGCCATATCGCTGGGCTGTATCGGAACTAAAAGCTCCGTTACGATTTCATCCTCATTGATGGTTGTCTCGTAGTAGTCTGAGTACCAGTCCGCGATGGGAACCATTCGCTCGCTGGTCGCTGATGTTACTTTAACGCTTGCATTAAGTATCAGCAGTGACGAAGGCGGGTCCATGGCTGGGTCGGCTTGGGCTAGCCCTCCCCCCACGGTTGCTGCGTTGCGGATTCGTACGGTGGCTACGCGACTGTAGGCGTTGGCCAGCAGAGGAGCTGCTTTTTGCACGACGGGAGATAGCTCCACCTCTCGTTGTGTGACCAGCCCTCCGATATGCAGGACGCCGTCGGTGACTTCGATTGACCGTGCATCGGGCACACGATGGAGACTGATGATGTGGTCAGGGTTCACCAGCGACTGTTTTAGTAAGAGCATGAGCGCAGTACCGCCAGACATGACGCGTGCGTCGCCGTCGTACTGGGAGAGCAACTCTACTGCTTCCTTCATGCTGCCAGGAGCGTGGAATGCGAAATCGTTCATTACATCTGCTCCGCGGCGGCCTTGATAGAGTCGATAATTTGGTAGTAACCGGTGCAGCGGCAAAGATTACCCATCATGAATTGCTTGATTTCATCCTCGGAGGGGTGAGAGTTTTCTTCGAGCAATGCCTTCGCCGCCATAATCTGACCCGGTGTGCATGCCCCGCATTGGAATCCTCCATTGTCGATGAACGCCTGCTGTACGGGGTGTAACTCATCGCCGTTAGCGACACCTTCGATTGTTTGAATCTCAGCGTCGTTTACACGGACGGCAAGGGTCAGGCACGATGAAACCATTTTGCCATCTAGCATTACTGTGCAGGCTCCGCAGACGCCAACGCTGCAGGTTTCTTTTGTGCCCGTGAGGCCCAAGTCGTAGCGCAGGAAATCCACCAACGTTCGGTATGTTGGGACTTCGGCGCTGTACGGCGTTCCGTTGACCGTAACGCGCACCGCTTGCTTGATAGGAGTAGAAGTCATATCGGCCTCGCTTTGCTATGCTGAGCATCACCCGATGAGCAGGGTCAGCGATGCCGGATGCTATCGCAAATTGCCCTCTCTTGGCAAAGCGCCTGCTTTGCAACCACCGAGGAGAGGAGCTTGATGTCTGCGATTGAACTGTACGGGGTGACCGGAGTAGGGATTATGGGCGCCACTCTCGTCGTCCTCGGCATTCTTCTCGTGGTTAAGGGAATCCTCACACGTGCAGAAATTACAGCAGCGCTACTTGAGGAGAATGCAACAACTCCTTCGAGTGGGAGCCCTAGTACTAGCGTGTCTGATGTTCTACCACGGCCTTCGTTCGATCCGGGCATGCCCACGCAGCTGATAAAAGACGCGAAAACCGCCCGCACCCGGATTGATGAAATCAAATTCAGGACCCTGGCTGATGGGGGTTTTCAGTCATTGCCTATCGAGGGAGACCGCCGCCAGTGGTTCCTTAATGGGCTCGTCATTCGCTCTGCACTAGGTATGGCTGTCATGGGCTACGGTGTTTCCAATATCGCTCTCGCCTTGGGCGCATCGCTGGTTCTCGTTGGTGGCACGGCACTCGCCGTGGGTATACCACTGATCATCGAGGTCGTTGATTAGGTGTCCAGGTCTCTGAAACCCATCAACAGCGCAGTCACGAGCAACCGGTGGTCGTAGCGAAGACGAGGGAAGCAGGTCACCAGAGTGACCCTTGCGTCAGATGCTTGATACAGTTTCATATCTTTCTCATCGATGAGATCTGTTTGGCTCACGATATATAGATACTCACGGCCGTCGCTTTCGAAGATGATGTGGACGTCATCACCTGTTCGAAGCATCTCCGGCACACGAGGTAATCGAGAGAACACGCTTCCTTCTCCGGAGACCGGGCTTTCTAGGTGACCGAAGTACCATCCATTTCCAGAGGAACCCGGGTTTGGACTCTCAGGTATGTGCCCGACCGTAAAAGCGGGTGTTAGGTACGCCGAATTGTCACCTAAATTACCGATTACTAACTCCTCTATTTCTGCTCTTATACCTATCGCGGGAATAGTGATACGCACTGCTCGGCCAATCTCGCCAGCGAAACTGGGGCGTCCTTGCGCGCTAATAGGGATGAAGCCCTTTAGATCGGGCTGTTGGATATCTAGCGAGCCTCTAGGGTCAGCCCATTGGCGAGCGGGAAGTCGTTCACCAGGATGGAGCTCCTGAGACTCGGGTGAAGTCTTCCCCTGTGTTTGCAAGATTACTGACGTATCTCTGCTTAGGGTTTCAGATGGCCATGTTCCTGTGGATACGGTGAGGTCTTCAGAGTTGCGCGTAGCGATGAAGGAGACGTAGGTATAGTAAGCACCTGCACCAATGAGCAGAATGAGGCCGACGGTGAGCATAGAGCCACCAGCAAAAGAATAAAATCGGGTGTTGCGAATAAAAGCAATCAAAGATAACTACGAACCGGGTGACGTGTGAGCTCGCTGCTGATGAGCGAGCTTCATACGCTGACCCTTAACGGGTGCGAGGAGCGTGATCTTCGCCGCTGACAATGGGTTCGTTCAGATAGACGTCTCCGTTGCGGATTTTTATGTTGAACCCGCAGTTCGGGTTTGTGCACACCCAGGCTTTGTAATGAATTGGAGCGCCATGAGCTCCGAAGTCAGAGAGGGGGACCAGATCACCTTTCTGACACGCCTGGCACTCGGGTAAAACAGCTTCCACGCCAACAACCTCCACCAGGGTAATGCCTGTCGCGACAGGCATTACGAATTCTACCATCGGCCCAAAACGCCCACAACCGAGCAGGTAACGGCCTGGTGGAGGCCAGATACCCCTGGTTGCCACTCGCGTTGACCCACCCTTTTAGCCCAGCCTATACTGTTTTGGTTGGGCGGTTAGCTCAGTTGGTTAGAGCGTCGCGTTGACATCGCGGAGGTCAGAGGTTCGAGTCCTCTACCGCCCACCATTTACCTCCGCGGTGGCTATCTCCCTTTGAAACTTCCTCTGATGCTTATGCTTGGATTGTTCAGACGGACGCCTTTTCTTGGCTTGCTCGTCTTAGCGGCGTTAGCGCTGTCGGCGTGTGGGGCTGTCTCACCCACAGTTGACGGTACTGCTAAATCCGGAATTGCTGAGAGCTACAGTGGACTCATCGCTGCCTCTGAATTCGTCGTTGGCCCAAACCGCTTTCCCTTTGGATTGGTCGATGTGGATGGCCGCTTCCTCGAAGGTGCGGCGGTCAATGTTCGTTTTACCTTAGTCGACGATGAATCGGCTTCGCCAAAGATCGAGGCTGCTGCACATTGGCGCATAGTCCCGGACGATTTCATCCACACCCACGATGATGGGGAAGGGCACACCCACTTCGACTTCCGTGGGATATATGTCGTTGACGCAGTGGTGTTGCCGGAACCGGGAATCTGGGTAGCGGACTTTACAGTCCTCGCTCAAGGCAACCAGACTCCTGATGTCCAAGAAGCAGGTTTCCGGGTGCTAGAAGAGGCCAATGGTCCTTCAGCGGGCTCTCGAGTTCCTGCTACGGAGAGCCTCACAATCAAAAACACTCGGTTTGTGGATATGTCCACACGTCAGGTTAAGAACGATGAGCTTCACAATGTCTCCGTGGCAGAGGCCCTCGGCAGCGGTGAGCCCTTCGTGGTGGTTTTTGCCTCACCTCAATTTTGCGTCAGTGCCATGTGCGGCCCAGTCGTGGAAGTCATGGACGATGCTCGTGAAGCTCTTGGGGGGGGTGTCGAGTTCATTCACATAGAGCCATGGGATCTTGCTGCGGCTCGTGAGCGAGGTGAACTCACCCCATCGGCAGAAGTACGTGAATGGAATCTGCCCTCAGAGCCTTGGCTGTTCGTGGTCGACCGCGAGGGTCGGGTGGCCGTGCGCATCGAGGGATTGGTGACCGTAGACGAGGTCGTCGACGCCGTTCGAGGCCATTTGTAGAAAAGGCGAGCTTAGTCTTATCGACTACTGCGATCTGGTTAAACCTCGCTCTATGCCCCTGGGGCGCGCGGGATTGACCATGAGCGAGGCGTTTCCCGGCATGCATGGTCGCCGAAATTCGGAATGACTCGAAAGCAGGCAGAATGAGCGCTCTCGTTTGTGCCTGCCGATTTCCTTAGATCGTGACTCCGATGGTGCGGCCGATAAGGTTAGCGATAGCTACGGCGGACCCGCCTAGTACGACCATTTCCACGCCTTTGCGCCACATACTGCCAGTGGTCATCAATGCTCGCAGAGCCCCAACACCGAAGAGAGCAACGGCTGTGAGCGACAGCGATGCCATGAACGCGGTTTCCCCTTGGAATACGAAGTATGGGAGGACCGGAAAGAATGCGCCAACGGCGAAAGCTAATCCCATGACTAGTGCAGAAATTATCGGCCGGGGAGATTGATCGGCAAAACCCAGTTCCTCCGTCATCATGAGCTTGACCCATTGCTCGTGATCGCGCGAGACGGCTTCTATCACTTCGTCTAGCAGTGGCCCAGTGATGCCTTTCAGACGGAAGATGTGGCGAGTCTCTGCGAGTTCCTGGTCGCGCATGTTCTCGATTTCCCACCGCTCCCTCTGCTCCTCGGAATCCCGGAACTCTTGCTCGCTTTTAGTGGATACGTAAGCACCCAGCGACATCGAGATAGCGCCTGCTGCGAGCCCTGCGACGCCGCCAAGTAATATAACGCCCGGGTTATTCGTACCTCCGGCTAAGCCCGCGATTAGCGCGATGTTTGATACGAGGCCATCATTCGCACCGAACACCAACTCACGAAGGAAATAGCCCCCTCTCTGGTGGCCTTCAGGCGGTCGTGGGTTCATGCGTGACGCCCACGGCTGGGCAATCAGTCTTAGGCGATTTACCGCATGAACAAAAGAATTATCACTAGAGGGAGCCATTAGAAATACAAGCCTCTCTGAGGGAGTAGTAGTACGTCTTCAATGACTTGAGTAGAGGAGACGGTCATAGCGTTTATTGTGGCTTGTGCGACTTCACGAGCCGTCAGCATTTCATCGCGAGCCAGTGGAGTGTCTTTTTTGCCCCAAATAGGCGTGTCTACAGGCCCCGGCATCACGTTGACGACACGAACTCCTTTGCGTCGCACCTCACTGCTGAGCGCGCGCGCGAAGCCAGTCACGGCATATTTGGAGGCGCTATAGGCGGCATTTCCCGAGTAGGCCCGGTGCGCAGCGACCGAAGACATGACGACGATGGTCCCTTTGCCGTGCTCCAGCATTCCTGGGACGACAGCCCGGGTGGGGTAGAAGGTGCCATTTACGTTGGTCTGCCACATATCGTCCCATAGCTCGTTGGTCGTTTCTGACAGTGATGCGGTCTGGAAGAGGCCTGCGGAATTGATCAGAATGTCGACGCGGCCCCACTCTAGCTCAACGCCGGCTACCATGGCGCGAACAGCTATGTCGTCGCGGACATCGCACTCGACAATCAGGTAGCGGTCGCTAGCGATGCCTTCGACCGCGGGTTTAAGGCGATCGGCGCTACGGCCCACGACTGCTACGGAGCAGCCTTCTTCGAACAACAAGCGGGCGCACTCGAGGCCGATGCCGCTAGATGCGCCGGTCACGATAGCTGTTTGCCCCAGGAGAATGGATTGCGCGTTGCTCATTTAACGGCCCTGCTCGCTGGTAGAGCCGGTGTATTCAAATCGATTGTTACGAGTTTCGTCGAGCACTACTTTCGTTAGCTTGCCTCCAAGCAACCCGTCCAGACGCTCCCAAATCTGTTGCACCATGTTCTCTCCGGTGGGCACGAGGTCGAAGTAGTCCTCGACATCTAAATTCAAATAGCGATGATCATAGGGATCAAGCACGTTACGCTTCACCGCCTCGTCAAGTTTTTCCAGAGGCATCACGAACCCCGTTAGCTCGTCTACAGCGCCGCTTACGGTGATAGTTATGCCATAGTTGTGGCCATGGCCGTTAGGGTTTGCGCATTTCCCGAAGATGGCCTGGTTCTCTGCTGAACTGAGATGGTCAGTGTAGAGGCGATGGGACGCGGAAAAAGTGTATGACCGCGACAGATGGACAACTGGTGTACTCATGAGATCTCTCCGAAGTATTCAACGAACAGGTCATCAGTCTCGTATAGGCGTAAGCGGTGGAGTTTGGCGCCTACCAACTCCTCGGCGATGAGCCCCCACAGAACGGCTGCTAGATTTTCTGCAGTCGGTATGCAATCAGTGAAGTAGTGGGTGTCGAGATTCAGGTGCTTATGGTCGAACTGCTCCAGAACAACTTCAACGGCCGCTTGGAGATCGACAAGGTTGATAACCATGCCAGTATCGGAGTCAGCAGCGCCTGATACTGCGACTTCGAGGGTATAGTTATGCCCGTGCCCACTGGGGAGGGCGCAGAGGCCAAAGACGCGAGTATTCTCTTCTGTGGACCACTCGTCTCGGTAGTACCGGTGCGAGGAAGAGAAATCGAAGCGTCGTGAAATCAGAACGTTGCCCACGGGTCTCCTCAAGATGCATGCTGGATAAGCGGAACTCTACTTAGGCACTACGTGATTGCGGGCCGTTTAATTCCGCCGACCATCAGCGTACTCCCCTCAACTTTTGTCTCGTAGACCTCAATCGCGTGGCCATCTTCTTTGTCAGCGGAGAGGCCTGTGCTCACGTGGAATTTCCAACTATGCCATGGGCACTCCACTACGCCGTCGGTCAACTTTCCTTCACTCATGGGCCCTCCTTGGTGAGGGCAGATGAAGTTAGTGACAAAGTATTCGCCATTTTCTTCAAATACAGCCATAGCCTTATTCCGCCAGCGGCCGCCCGCGGGCCTGAAGTGACGGCCCTCACCTTTGCGGATCTGGTCTAAGGTGCATAGAGGCCCGAATTCATCTTGGGTGGCTGTCACAGCTAGATACTCCAGAGGGGCACGCTACCGGTCAGCGCACGCGAGTGATTGACGAGACGAGTCTAGCGCGGGAAGAAGGGGTGTTCAACGCGGTCTACATCAGTGGGTTCGCACGCAACCAGTCTATTACTTGCTGCGCACCCTGGTCAGATGGGAATACGGGGTAGAAGCTTGCTTCGATGTTGCCGGCGCGGATGATGAGAGTTAGTCGTTTCACGAGGTGCATACCCTCGACAACGAAGGTTGGTAGTTGGAGCGCAGTACAAAGATGAAGATCAACATCGCTAAGTACCTCGAACGGTAGGTGTAAACGCGAGGCCATCTCCTGTTGGTATGCTGCGGTTTGGGTGCTAAGTCCGAGCACGCCTGCCCCTAATTCGGATAGTTCGGCGTGGTGATCACGAAAGGCACAGGCCTCAGGGGTGCATCCACGAGCGCCGGGGATGAGGTCCCACCCGTCTGGCAAAGGTGTGCCCGGTACGCCCGTCATCGGGTAGCAGTAGATAACGGTGCGCCCTGGCCCTAGCGCGCTGACATCGATTGCTTTTCCTCCTGTCGAATGAATGGTGATTCGAGGCATCGCGAGACCAAGCAAGTGATTGCATGCGCCGTCATCGATGGGTTGCGGGAGATCGGAGGGGGTAGGGAAATCTTGGGTGGTCAAGGGCCCTGGTCCTTCAGTACGTTCTGGTAGATAGCCTCGTACCCATCGAGCATGTGCTCTTGTGTGAAACGATTTTCCACGTGGGCCCGAACCTTGCGTCTATCTAGTCCGTCGAGCTTGGCGATGGCGCTAACCGCCTCCTGCTCGCTCTCAACAATGTACCCCGACACTTGGTCGGCTACGAGTTCGGGCATCGAGCCCCGAAGCATGGTTATGACGGGCGTTCCGGAGGCCATCGCCTCTAGTACGGTCATACCGAAAGGCTCCTCGCCTTGGAGAGGGAAAAGGAAGGCTTTCGCGTGTGAAACTAAGCTAAGTACCTTCGCATTTGGCATCTCGGGCGTATGGATCACTTGGTCACCATCGATGAAGGGGCTGATTTTTTCTTCGAAGTAGGCGCGCGTCCAAGGTATGTAATCGTTCACGTTGCCCACTATGTGGAGGCGCATCCCTGCTTTTCGCGCAATGGATATTGCCTCTGAGATTCCTTTAGTAGGGACGACGCGACCAACAATTACCAAATAATCCTCGGGCTGGGAGACGAAGGGTGTCGCAGCCATATCGAGACCGTTGTAGACAACTGGAAGGTCTGGTTCTCCTAGGAGTTCTGCCTGGCGTTGACTGACGCATACAGGGAAAAGTGTCGGGATATTCGCCCGGTAGTACTCGTGCTCCGCGCGTTCAATGTAGTGGTACGTTATCACGGTAGGAGGGGCCCCGGCGGAAGCAAAATAGGGAGCGAGGGTTGGCCAGTGGCAGTGCACGAGGTCATACTCAGCGGCGTGCTGGTACAACTCGAACACGCTCCGCGTCTCAAACTCTTTGTCCATGTATGTCGTCACGGTAGGGGCGTTCAGCGTGGCATGGTCGACAACGCTATGCAAGGTACCGCTTATCCGTGAATCCCCACTGGCGTAGAGGTGAACATCATGCCCACGCGCCGTTTGTCCTTCGCACAACGCGTGTACGACTAACTCAGTCCCGCCGTGGGACGGTGGAGGCACAGGTATGTAGATGCTGGTCGTGTGAGCAATCTTCATCGCCTCCTGAGGGTAACTCAAATGAGGAGATTGATTACTCGTGCCCTCGACAGCAAGAAGTGGGGTATAGATGCAGGAAGTGCGTTGCTTTGCCTGCTAGAATCGGGCGCGGTTGGTGAAGGAGGATAAGACAGATGACTCAGCGGACTAGCTTTCAACCTATTGAGCGGAACTTGGCTATGGAATTGGTGCGTGTCACCGAAACGGCTGCCTTGTCCGCGTCCCGCTACATGGGCTTAGGAGACAAGGAACTCGTTGACCAAGCGGCAGTCGATGCTATGCGGCATACATTGGATGGCATCAGTATGGATGGGGTCGTGGTCATCGGTGAGGGAGAGAAGGACGAGGCACCGATGCTCTACATCGGTGAGAAGATTGGGGACGGCTCTGACCCGAAGGTAGATATCGCAGTGGACCCGATTGACGGCACTACGCTGTTGTCGAAGGGCCTTCCCGGCTCTATCGCGGCGATTGCAATGTCAGCTCGAGGGACAATGCATGTGCCTGCCAGTATCTTTTACATGGACAAAATATGCGTCGGGCCTGAGGCTCGTGGCGTGATTGATATAGAAGCCCCCGCTAGGGATAACCTCCTCAACATTGCAAAGGCTCTTGGACGCAAGATTGGCGAGATTACGGTTACGGTGCTTGATAGACCTAGGCACGTTGATTTGCTCCGCGAGATTCGCGCTACTGGCGCGCGCGTAAAACTAATCTCCGATGGTGATATCGCAGGTGGTATCCAAGCGTCACTGCCCGATTCTGGAGTCGATGTGCTGATGGGTATAGGCGGCTCTCCTGAGGCTGTCCTCACGGCTGCGGCTATCCGCTGCATAGGTGGAGAGATTCAGTGTAAGCCTTGGCCCCGCACCGAAGGGGAGCGCAAAGAGTCGATAGCCATGGGAATTGACGTTGACCACATCTACCCTACGGAGGAGTTAGTATCAGGAGATGACGTGTTCTTCTCCGCCACAGGCGCGACGACAGGCGAGCTCCTCAAAGGGGTTCGTTTCTTCGGGGGGGGCGCTGAGACCCAATCGCTGGTGATGCGTTCTCGTTCCGGCACGGTTCGTTGGATTGAGGCCACTCACAATTTCGAGCGACTCGACAAGGTTCGTTACTCCTAGCAGCCGTGCAAATAGGCAACATTAGAAAAGGGCCGCTCGTCACGAGCGGCCCTTTTCTAATGTTGACGCTAGTACTTAGGTTACAGCGTAGGCGCCCGAGCGCGCGGCACTCGTCAGCCGACACCGCTCTAGGAATGCTGCTTGCGCGGCAGGTACGTTCTCGGGCTTGCCGCCCCAAGCCTTGAGCGGCGCTGCTTGTAGCCCCCTACCGTACGAGTAGCTCAATTCCCACGGCGCCCTCATAGCGACTCCTCTTTTTGCGATGGCTTGTAGGTTGACGATGGCGTCCTCATCGTTTTGACCACCGGACAGGAATACGATTCCGGGCATGGAGGCCGGCACGGTGTGCAGGAACGCTCTGACCGTGCGCTCTGCGACCTCTGTGGCGCGCGCACGGTTCAACTGATCGTAACCTGATACCACCATGTTTGGCTTGAGTAGCATGCCCTCAGGGTTGACGTTCTGTATGGATAACTGGCGGAAAACTTCACGAAGAGTCGCTTCTGTGACCTCTTCGGCAGTTTCTATGCTATGCCCTCCTTCCATAAGAACTTCAGGCTCAACGATGGGAACAAGTCCGGCTTCTTGGCAGAGCGCTGCGTACCGAGCAAGCGCGTGGGCGTTGACGTCGATGCAGGCCGATGTGGGAGAAGCATTGCCGATGGTGATGACCGCACGCCACTTAGCGAACCGCGCCCCAATCTGTCGGTACTCAAAGAGGCGCTCGCGGAGGCCGTCAAGCCCTTCGGTTACGAGCTCGCCACTCGAGCCCCCTGCTAGGGACTTCGCGCCGGCATCTACTTTGATTCCGGGGATGATGCCTTGGTCGGTCAACAGGTTGACCATGGGGGTTTCATCTGCAGCTGTTTGGCGCAGCGTTTCATCGAACAGGATGACACCTGACACGTAATCGGCAGCACCTTCTGTGCGGAACAACATCTCGCGGTAGGTGCGTCGCGCTGATTCCGTATTTTCAACATTAATCGATTCGAGACGCTTCGCGATTGTCCCAGTGCTCTCGTCTGCCGCGAGAATACCTTTCGCAGGGGCCACGAGCGAGTTGGCTGTAGCTGCGAGTTCACTCAAATTGCTTGTCATGATGGACTCCTTTTGCGCCGGTTTTGGTAACCGACTGGGCGCCGATTATGGTACCCCGATTGACCTTCCTGCTCAACGGCATGGGGCAACGAGGAGAAGCCACAGCTATAATGCGCTCGCTCGCCGGCAATGGCCTTATGGAAAGTAACAACTTCCCTCTCACAAGGCTATTTGGATGCTGGCAAGACGTGCTGGTGGAGGCATACCTGTGGATAGTCTTGGAGTGTCGGTTCCCGTTTTCTTAGCTAGTGGTCTCGTGGTGGTGATCGCAGGCGTGTTCCTCGCTCGATACGGCGATGAGATCGCCGAAAAAACAGGTTGGGGCGCATTGTGGGTGGGCACTATCCTCGTTAGTGTTGCCACTTCGCTTCCTGAGTTGGTGACTAATATATCAGCGGTCGTCCGTGAGGACTCCCCAGGACTGGCGCTCGGTAATGTGTACGGCGCCGACATGATTAACATATTCACCGTGGCGCTCGTTGCGATCATATTCGGTGTGCGTAATCTGTTTGCAGAGCAGACTAAAGACACGCAGATTCTGGTGCTCGTCTCTGTTGGCCTAGGGATATTAGCCCTAGTGCTTTCCGCGACCGGCGACTACGCCCTTGGGTGGACCAGCGTTGGCGGCCTGGTGATGATTGCTGCTTACTTCGGAGGAATGAAACTCGTCTATGACGCGGGTCGGTCGGAGGCGACGATAGAGGAAGGTAGTGAAGCTGGAGGAATCAGCGCGGCGAAGCCCGCATTTGTTAGGTTTGGTTTGGCTTCGTTGGCCATCATCATCACGGCGCCGCTCCTAGCTGCCAGCGCGAACGGCATCGCTGAGTCTACAGGCCTCGGAGCGGGGTTCATGGGGATCCTCGCCGTATCCATTGTAACGACCCTCCCTGAGGCTAGCGTGACTATTGCAGCGGCGCGCAGGCGATCATATGGATTGGTTCTCGGTAACATTTACGGATCATGTGCATTCAATTTATCGGTCATTTTTTATGCTGACTTAGGCAATCAGGATGCGCTACTCAGTTTCATGGAGCCGGCGCATTTCGTAGCAGCGGGTGCGGCTATTCTCTTGATGGCCACAGGCTACGGGATTATCCGATCCTACAAGAACCAGGCGTTGGCCTGGTTCCGACACTCGGCGTATGTGATTCCGGCTGTGTATGTGGCAGCGATTTGGTGGGTATTCGTCCTCTCTCAGGACTAGCCCTTAACTAAGAGCAAAAGGAAGGGCGGCCCTCAATATTGAGGGCCGCCCTTCCTTTTGCTGAGGACATCTTACTTTTACCGAAGAGTGGGAACCATTTCATCGGCGACCTGCTTCCGCTGCTCCTGCCTGATCGCGATGTAGAGATCCAATATCAGAGCAGTTCCGATGATGAACGACCCCGGGATCCACATAATGACGCCTCCGAGCTGTTGGTCTTCGATAGGGGAGAATCCGTAGAGGGGCGCGGTGAACTCGTAGCTTGGGTACCAAGCTACTTCCGCGAATGTCAGGAACGCTCCGAGTACAAACGCTGGCACTACGGTGATGAATATATAGGGCACGCGCACGAGGTACGCGAGATTCGGGCGTAACGGGTGCGGGTCAATAATATTCCACCAGAACAGGTAGGCGCCTATAACGAAGACAGCATGCTCTAGCTGGTGTAAGGCTTCGTTTCCCAGCGCAGCTTCATATAGACCGGGGAGGTGCCAACCGAACATAGAGAAGATGAAAACAGGCCACGCGACTAATGGGCGACTGAGCGTACGCAATACGAATCGAATGGGGAGCGATTGAAATATTGGAATCACGACTCGTCTTCGTATAGGCCGAGGTATGCCGCGCAGCACGGGGAGAATCGGTGCGCCGAGAAGGAGCAGAGGCACTCCAACCATCATAAGCAGCATGTGCTGCGTCATGTGGGCCATGAAAAGCTCGTCAGAGAGGTGATCTAGTGGGCTTAGAAGGGCTATAGCAAGAGCGAAGAGGCCCATATAGAAGGCAAGGGGGCGCCAAGTCCCGTGGAAGCGGCGGCGCACACCGAGGCTCTCAATCCCTCGATAGTAGAGAACCGCTGCGAGAGGGATGCCAATCAAAGCAATAAGGTCAAGGGACCAATTGGTCCACAACGGCCCTGAGCTGACACTGATATGGAGCGCAGTCATTCCGCTACCTGCTTCTGGCTTGGCTTGTTAACGTGTGAGGTTCTGAAATAACGCAAGCAGTGCGACCACTACGGAAACCATTATGACCATAGGAGCAAAGAACAATAACGAGAAGCGGTTGTCATCCATGCGCAGGTGCATGAAGAAAAAGACGACCATCAAGAACTTTGTGAGGGTCAGGAGGATAAGGATCCATACGACTATCCAAGACGACAGTTCTAGAAAGAATGCACCAACTTCAATGCCCGTTAGGGCTGCCAGGATTAGCGCAACGGTGATGTATAGCCGCGGTCCAGGATGGGAATCGTGAGAATCAGCTAAATGTGCCATCAATCAACTCCTAACCGAAGCCTAGGATCGCTGCTGCAGCGTGTCCCGCTTCTTCGACGTGCTCTTCAACTCCGTATGCGCCAACTAGGTAAACCACACCGAAAATCACAATCCAGACGATGTCAACAAAGTGCCAGTACAGGCCTGCGATTTCGACCTCAAGCGAATTGCCTTGGTGAATCTTGCCATTGAAGGTCGCGAAGAACAGCGACCAGAGCCAGAAGATTCCGATGGCCACGTGAGTGCCGTGGAAGCCCGTCATGATTAGAAAGGTACTACCAAAAAGGTTTGTACGGGGAGTTAGGCCTTCGTGGGCGAACTCGGCGAACTCGTACATCTGGAAGCCGATGAAGACACTACCGAGGAGAGCAGTCGCGGCAAGCCAGAATCGGGCTTCACCTATTTTGCCGCGCTGGAGCCCAGAGAGAGCCAAGACCATGGCTAAACTGCTCATCAGCAGGACGAAAGTGCTGATGGACGTGATGGGGATGTCCAGAATATTCTCTGCGGGGCCTGAAACGCTCTGGCCTCGATAGACCAGGTGCGTTGCGATGAGTGTCCCAAAGAATAGGACGTCGGAACCGAGGAAAGCCCACATGAGGAGCTTCCGGCTGTTCAGGCCCGTTGAGGTTCGGTGTGTGGCTACATCTGTTAGGTATTGCATGTTATTACGTTCGCCTTATCGCCTAGTGGTGGACGGAGACGTGGGCTTCATCCTCCATAGGCTCTAGTACCCATCCGAAGATGCCGCGCATCCCAAGCAACCCCATCGATGCGATAACTGTGAGCCCTGCAATAGCGTGGGCCTGCCAGATAATCAGCCCCCCAGCCACCATGGTAATCGCGAAGGCGACAATGATTGGCCAGTAGGACGGGTCGGGCATGACCGGCTCGTCATGCGCGGGTAGCGCGGGAGGGAGGACGGGGTTGGCGTTCTCGTCCCATAGCGGATGCTGACTGCGGACTGTAGGCACCACTGCGAAGTTGTAATGGTGCGGTGGGGAAGGGATGGACCACTCCAAGGTGGAGGCGCCCCACGGGTTGTCGCCAGCGGGCTCGCCTTGGCGGATAGACCGCACAACGTTGATGGTGAAGACAATGACCGACAGGGCAATGATGAATGAACCAGCTGATATGAGTTGGTTCAAGAATTCGAAACCCATGTCCTCTGCGTAGGTATAAACCCTGCGAGGCATGCCGATGACTCCGAGAATATGCATGGGCATGAAAGTGAGGTTGAATCCAATCAGCATCAACCAAAAGTGCAACTTGCCAAGGGGTTCGCTCAACATCCTTCCGCTTATCTTCGGGAACCAATAGTAAATACCCGAGTTGATTCCGAAGATCGCACCGCCGAAAAGCACGTAATGGAAATGAGCCACGATGAAGTAGGTATCTGATTGCTGAGAGTCCACAGGAACGACGGCATGCATTACACCGCTGAGACCGCCCAGCATGAACATGCTGATGAAGCCCAAGGTGAACAGCATAGGAGTCTTGAAGGTGATTGACCCACCGTAGAGAGTGGCGAGCCAGTTGAAAATCTTCACGCCAGTTGGAACCGCGATGGCCATCGTGGTGGCTGCGAACGCGGCATTAGCCCATGGGCCAAGACCAGTGGTGAACATATGGTGCGCCCAGACGCCGAACCCAAGGAACCCGATGACTGCGCCTGCGAAGACGACCATGGTGTAGCCGAAGAGAGGCTTGCGCGTAAATGTCGGAAGCACATCGGAAACGATACCCATCGCAGGCAGAATCAGTATGTAGACCTCAGGGTGACCGAAGATCCAGAAAAGATGCTGCCAGAGCAGAGGGTCGGAGCCAGCACCGATGTCGACGAAGAAATTTGTGTCAAAGAAGCGATCGAACAAAAGGAAGGTCAATGCGATTGTCAGAGGAGGGAACGCGAAGATTATTAGGAAGGCAACGATGAGAGTCATCCAAACGAAAACAGGCATTCGCATGAGCGTCATGCCTGGAGCTCGCATGTTAAGGATAGTTACGACAAAGTTGAAACCGGCGGCGGTAGTACCGATACCCATGATTAAGAGGCCGAGAACCCAGTAATCGGTAGAGCTAGAGAGGGTGTATTCGTTACTGGTAAGAGGGGCGTAACCGAACCACCCCATATCAGGGAATGCATTCATGAAGAAACTGAAATTCATCAAGAGGGCGCCGAAGAGGAACAACCAGTAGCTGAAAGCGTTCAGCCTTGGGAATGCAACGTCTCGTGCCCCAATCATCAAGGGTATGAGGAAGTTGAAGAACGCGGCTCCCGCTGGCATGACAACCATAAAGACCATTGTTGTGCCATGCATGGTGAACATCGCGTTGTAGGTCGCGGCGCTTACAATCGTGGACTCAGCAGAAGCCAGTTGAACCCGCATGACAAGGGCTTCCATCCCTCCGAGCAAGAAAAAGAAGAATGCCGTGACGCCATATAAAACGGCGATGCGTTTGTGATCGACGGTCGTCATCCATGCCCAAATGCCCACAGGGGCTAGAGGGCGTCGCAATATGCCGGTGTTCGCTGCCATGTCTTCTCGTTCCTTCGTCGTCCGCTTTGCGTAGTGACCCGGGTGCGGCCCGTTACTTCGCCGTCAAGCTATTGAGATACGCTGCAATGTCTGCGATTTGGCCGTCGTCTAACGTTGTTACGGTGTCGTTGTTGAAGGCTGGCATGAATCGCGCGCCTTCTGGAATGGGCTTGAACGAGCGGACATCGGCAATCCACGCCTTTAAATTCGCGTCGGTGTTATCTAAAACTCCAGCCGCGAGGGTCGAGCGCTCGCCGAAGAGCGAGAGATCGGGCCCGATGCGGCCTTGGGCAGCAGTACCGGAGATGGCGTGACAGCCCGAGCAGGTTGCAAACCCGAGCGCACCCCTTGCGGCAGCAGTCCCTGGCTCAGGAGCCGTAGGTCCAGAGTTGTGGGCGGATGCCCAGGCGCTGAAGTTCGCAGACGTTTTTGCGTTTACGCGGAAGCGCATCAACGCGTGGGCCGAGCCACAGAATTCAGCACATTGACCGTAGTACAGGCCTGGTTCATAAACATTAAAGGTTTCGAGAACGTTGGTGCGGCCAGGGATCATGTCGGTTTTGCCAACCAATTGAGGAACCCAGAAGCTATGCAAGACGTCATCAGAATGGAGCGTCACACGGATGTCACGTCCCACAGGGATGACCAATTCGTTGGCAGTGATGAGGTCGCCGCCGTCAGGGCCCATGCCAGGGTAGGTGAACTCAAACCACCATTGATGACCAACCGCTTCGACTTCAAGAACATCAGCGGCCGGCTCTTCAGCTGTGCCAGCAATCCAGAACATAGTGGGAATGCCGATTATGAGTAGTACGAGTATCGGGGCGATGGTCCAAGAAGCCTCGAGTCTATTGTTGCCATGTATCTGCCGGGCAGGAACGCCAGGCTTGGCGCGGAACTTAATAATCAGCCAAACCATCGCAGCTAAAACGGCAAACCCGACAACGCTCGCCACAACGGTCACGAGAATGTAAATCGTGAGCACTGAGTCTGCAGCGTCGGATTTTGGATCGAATGTGCTTTGAGGGCTCGCACATGCGGAAAGAACTGCCAAGAGCAGTGCCATGAGCGCGACCATCAGAAGGGGAGTGAGGGATTTGGGGAACCGAACCATGCGAGCAACCTCATTTACTTGGGGCCAGTACTGTGAGCGGTGAAACAGATTTCAGGTGGAGCCTGTTGGTTTGCTAGGACTGGCACCCAAGGGTTTTTCTCCAGTCTCAACCTGGCGATATTACCTTGGGCTCCATCTGAGTTCAAGCATTTCTCCTTGCTCGAGTACGGGGGGGTTTGGACGTGTCTCGGTCGCAGCGAACAACCTCGACGGCGTAGACATGCTACGGATGCTATACCTGGTACGAATCATCACTGTAGGAGGGCTATGAACGGCGTCTTTCGTGCGGCCAACGACGTCTTGTCAAAAGGTATTGGGGTAGGGCGAGTGGCTAGGCTTCATTACTGTCACCTAACTGTTGCGAGTATTCATATAAGGCTCATGTTGTCTCTCAGGAGCAGGAAAAGCTTAGCAACTCGTGATTGCAATGTAGGTGCCAGGCCAAGGAAGGCCCATTTGCTTTCGCTACACATGCCAAGGGTCGACCGGTCTCGAGATTAACCACCTAGCTGTATTCACATAGATTTTCTTAATTATATTCACACCCGGCAAGAGGACTACGTATTCTGTAAACCCAAGAACCGGATGCAATTCCTCCAGGCCAGGTCCTCTGCAATGTCCGGGCTGAGTGCGAGCGCCTCGAACTCGTCTTGAGGGCTTTGGGATCTGCTCATGAATGGGTAGTCGGAACCGATTAGCACTTGGCTTGAACCAACCACATCCATTAGGTAGCGTAGCGCCCGGTTGTCGAACAGGATATCGTCGTAGTACAGCATCTGGGCGTACTCGAGCGGTGGGCGCTTCATCGCTTCGCGTAGCGAAGCATTCTTGTGCCATAGGTGCTGGATTCTGGGAAGCACCATCGTAAACGGGCCCCCGCCGTGGCTGAAGCACACTCGGAGGTTGGGACACTCCTCCATGACACCGCCGGTCACCACTGAAGCGACAGCAAATGCATTCTCCATCGGGAATCCAATGGCGTTCTCCAGATAAGGAGGTCCCACTAGCCGCTCGCTGAAGGTTGGGTCCTGACCGTGCACGAAAACGGATAGGCTCAATCGCTCCACTTCTCGCCAAAATGGTAGGAAACGGGAATCCCCTGGGCTGGTTCCGTTCACATGGGTGGTGATTTCAATTCCGTGAAGCCCAAGGGCCTTCACCCCCTCAAGTTCAGCAACCGCCAATTCAACATTTTGCATCGGGACAGACCCTAGGCCGTAAAACCGTTCCGGGTAGCTCTTAACCATTTCCGCAATGGTTTGATTGAGGTATCGCGCGAGGTCGCGGCCGTCATTCAAATTGATTCCGTAGTCGAGCAATCGGGGCATCGGAGAAATGACCTGGCGATCCATCCCTTGGCTCGGCAGATCAGATATTCGTCGCGCGGCACTCCAGCATTGGTCGTCCACTGTCCTGTAGTTTTTGCCGGAGACAATCATGTCCGCAGTGCCGGGCTTCGTTCGATTGTGGTCCATGAATGGCCAGCTATCGCCTGCTGCGCGTTCCAACTTGGGAGGAAAGTGCTCAGGGACGATATGTGTATGTACGTCGATCACCATATGAAACTCCTCGTTCGGGACGCTGGCTGGCGCGGGTTATTGATGGTCGGTATGTGTAGGTCAAACCGCCTAGCTCACGCTGCCGCGCGACCCTACACTACCGCGGTGATGAATGCTCTATCAAGCCACGTCCATTTCGGTGACAACCTTGCCTTCCTTAGGGGCATGGCAAGCGCATCTGTGGATCTGGTGTACGTGGACCCTCCATTCAACACCGGTAAAGTGCAACGGAAGACGCGCATGAAGACGAGTTCGGATGAGAAGGGAGACCGCACGGGTTTCGGTGGGCGACGATACGCCACAGAAATAGGGGCCTCTACGGAATACTCCGATATTTTTGACGACTACATGGCTTTCTTGGAGCCACGCCTCAGGGAGGCCTATCGCGTACTAAAGCCCACCGGTGCCTTATACCTGCATCTAGATTACCGCGAAGTCCACTACGCTAAAGTACTTTTGGATAAGGTTTTTGGCAGGGAGTGTTTCCAGAATGAAATCATTTGGGCTTATGACTACGGAGGTAGGCCAAAGAATCGATGGCCTGCTAAGCACGACAATATTCTCTACTACGTTAAAGACCATGCCCACTTTACGTTCAATCGGGAAGATATAGACCGGATTCCATACATGGCACCGGGTTTGGTGGGGCCTGAGAAAGCAGCGAGAGGGAAGCTCCCCACGGATACGTGGTGGCAAACCATTGTTCCGCCGGGAGGGCGTGAAAGTACGGGCTATGCCACGCAGAAGCCCTTGCCGATTCTTCGTAGGATCATCACTGCATCGTCAAATCCAGGTGAGTTGGTTTTGGATTTTTTTGCGGGGAGTGGGACCACTGGAGTGGCAGCTGCTGAACTTGGGCGCCGTTTTCTTTTGGTGGATGAGAATCCACAGGCTATAGAGGTGATGCGGAAGCGGTTCGAGGGTCTGCCGGATGTCATATTCGTCGGGCAATAGCGAATTCAGACGATAATGATGGCAATCAGGGCGAAGCGCGCGTCCAGTGGGCCGTGACCTGCCCACTGGCAGATGGAAAAGATGGGCTCTCTCCCGTTTTCCTGTTGACAGCCACGCCTAATGCTCCATATACTACTTTGGCTGTGACGCGAGCCCCCTCACCTGTGATTCTTTATAGGTTAGATGATCAAGGGTTGATGAAACCTCTGGGTCGGGCTGAAACATATGCTACCGAGAGACGGTGGTGTGCTTTCGCAAGCACTGTCTTTGCACGTTAACAAGGGAATATCGAGCGAGTAACAACGAGCTAAGGAAAAACCGGCTCTCCGTATTATGGCGGAGAGCACGGGTCAAGTTATTAAGGGCCCACGGTGGATGCCTTGGCGTCAAGGGCCGATGAAGGGCGTAGCACGTCTGCGATAAGCCTCGGTTAGCTGTCAAGCAAGCTTAGCCGGGGATTCCCGAATCGGGGAACCGGCGGTGGCGAAACCACCGCATCCTATGCCGAACACATAAGCATAGGAAGGTAACCAGGGGAACTGAAACATCTCATTACCCTGAGGAAAAGAAAGTAACAACGATTCCCTGAGTAGTGGTGAGCGAAACGGGATCAGCCCAAACTTGTGGGGTTTAGTGGCCTGGGGGCCTATATCTCATGAGGGTTGTACGGCATGTCAGCGGAAGTCCCAGCGACCGCATAGAGTTACAAATCCAGCTTCTAGCCAAAGGCACCTGGAAAGGTCCGCCATAGAGGGTGATAGCCCCGTAGGCGAAAGATTCTGGACTCTAGATATGTTCGTGAGTACCACGGGACACGAGAAATCCCGTGGGAAGCAGGGGGGACCACCCTCCAAGGCTAAATACCCTTGACGACCGATAGCGCACAAGTACCGTGAGGGAAAGGTGAAAAGAACCCCTAAAGGGGAGTGAAATAGACCTGAAACCGTGGGCCTACAAGCGATCAGAGCCTCGATTTATCGGGGTGATGGTGTGCCTATTGAAGAATGAGCCGACGAGTTACTTCTGTATGGCAAGGTTAAGAGATCTAGACGTCTCGGAGCCGTAGCGAAAGCGAGTCTGAATAGGGCGTTAAGTCGTGCGGAGTAGACCCGAAACCAAGTGAGCTACCCATGGCCAGGGTGAAGCCTCGATAGTCTCGAGGTGGAGGCCCGAACCCGTATACGTTGCAAAGTGTTGGGATGAGCTGTGGGTAGAGGTGAAATGCCAATCGAACTTGGAGATAGCTGGTTCTCCCCGAAATGCATTGAGGTGCAGCCTCTAGGAAGAGGGACGGAGGTAGGGCTCTGATTGGACTAGGGGGCGTGAGCCTACCAAACCCTATCAAACTTCGAATGCCGTCCTATCCATGCCTAGGGAGTGAGACAGTGGGGGATAAGCTCCATTGTCGAGAGGGAAACAGCCCAGACCACCAACTAAGGCCCCCAAATTCATGCTCAGTGTCAAAGGAAGTTCGGTCGCCCAGACAACCAGTAGGTTGGCTTAGAAGCAGCCATCCTTTAAAGAGTGCGTAATAGCTCACTGGTCAAGAGACCGTGCGCCGACAATTTATCGGGGCTAAAGCATGATGCCGAAGTTGTGGCTTCGCGAGTAATCGTGAGGGGTAGGGGAGCGTTCCCTGTGCACTGAAGGTCAACCGTGAGGTTGGGTGGAGCGCAGGGAAGTGAGAATGTCGGCATGAGTAACGTAAAGATGCGTGAGAACCGCATCCGCCGAAAGTCCAAGGTTTCCTACGCAACGACAGTCGACGTAGGGTTAGTCGGGCCTAAGCCGAGGCCGAGAGGCGTAGGCGATGGACAGCTGGTTAATATTCCAGCGCCACCTATGGATCGTTTTAAGGTTAAGGAGGGACACGGGAAGCTAGGCAGTGCGTGCCCATTGGACATGGTGCGTGCGACCCTGTAGGCCATCTCAGGATAGGAAAATCCGTTCTGGGGCTACGAGCTGAGGGGGAAGCGAACTTTAGGGTTCTGCCCTAGGGAAACTGTTGATGCTATGCCGGCAAGAAAAACTTCGTAACTAGAGTCATAGGTGTCCGTACCGCAAACCGACACTGGTGGACTGGTATAAAAGTACTAAGGCGGACGAGAGAACCTTCCTTAAGGAACTCGGCAAATTGACTCCGTAACTTCGGGAGAAGGAGTGCCCTTGGACGTGAAGAGCTATACGCATGGAGCGTTTGAGGGTTGCAATTAAGAGGCTCTGGTGACTGTTTAACAAAAACACAGGTCCCTGCTCAAGTCGCAAGACGACGTATAGGGGCTGACGCCTGCCCAGTGCCGGAAGGTCAAGGAGAGTGGTGAGAGCTACGAACCGAAGCCCCGGTGAACGGCGGCCGTAACTATAACGGTCCTAAGGTAGCGAA
>CALGTL010000155.1 GCA_937901475.1 uncultured Dehalococcoidia bacterium | reverse complement strand
GTAAAAGAAGTGGTGGAGCCGAGGGGATTCGAACCCCTGACCCCCTGCTTGCAAAACAGGAGGTACGTGACGTTACCCGTACAACACCGAGAGGACGGCGGCACCTGCTCGCTCATCTCTGGTTTGTATGCGATGGCTCACAGGCCGGCGACTCTGCACATTTCGCGCGTTGCGGATAGGCGAGCTTCGTGGTGCAGCGTGAATTCGCCCGTCAGGAAAAATTGTGTCATGGTCTCGGTCGCGTGCCAAAGTGCGTCGCGCAGAGGAGCTGCAGCGCCGATAGCCAGGGATGCCGCTTCTTCGTATCGACGCACGGTCTCAGGCCAAGACGCCACATTTTCACTACGCACATCTAGGTAA
Source organism: uncultured Dehalococcoidia bacterium (assembly GCA_937901475.1). Lineage (GTDB taxonomy): Bacteria > Chloroflexota > Dehalococcoidia > Lucifugimonadales > Australimonadaceae > CALGTL01. The sequence goes on along the minus strand of CALGTL010000155.1, from coordinate 21,759 downwards.
ACCGCGCATGCGGCGCGCGCCGCCGAAGGGTCCTGCCCCAGGTAGGTCGAACCGGATTCTCCCAGGCCAGGTAAAACCGGGACAGCAAGGTTTACAGTTTTTCGCCCGCTGCTAAAGGTTTGACTTGTGACTTCAAAGGACTGGGTGGTTTTCCAGCCGGATCCGACAAAAAATTCAACCGGGAACCATCCTGCAGCTGCGCTTGGTGGAGCGAAGACTACAAAATACGTGCCATCTTCGCGAACCGCACCTGGATCCGACCAGCAAATCCCTCCATCCTCATGCATTGCCCGTGCTCGCACCACGGTTCCGACCGGGGCAAGTGCTTGCCCAACTAATACTGTTCCAACAAAAATCGCAGGGGTTTGTGGCGGACCGCCGCTAAGAGCGGTTGCGGTGCATTCACCTGCGTACAAGACTCCTATGGGGCCAGAATTGCCCGAAGAACGTGGAACCAGCGGTGCGATGAAGGTCCATGCACCACACCCAGTAGTCGTGAACCCGGAACCGGAAGAGGTATACGCCAAGCTAAGGTCGACGAAAAGCGGCCCCCCCTGCCCCCCCTGTCCTCTCTCGGAAGGCTCCATCGTGCCAGCACCAAACATGCAATCAGAAGATGGTTCCAGGGCTGCGTATGTGCCAGGAACGGTATTGGTTGCGGGGAACCACAAGCCGTCGGAAAACGACGTCAAAAGAGAGGGCATTGGGGTCGGGGTAGCCGTTGGGGTCGGAGTAGCAGTCGGGGTCGGGGTAGCCGTTGGGGTCGGAGTAGCTGAGAGTACTGCCAGAGTCTGGTTGGCGTGATCGATCTCAGCCGTTAGTCTGCTAATCGTCTGCTCTCGATCACGCTCTTTGTCCCATTGTTCCCTCAATACCCTGTCCGCCTCGGCGAATTGGGTAGACCATTCTGAGTTAAACACCCCCACTACACTCTCCGCGTATTCTCCAGTCCACAACGCCTGCACTAATTTTTGAACTGCTGCTTTGGCGTCGGAAATTTCCTGTTGTGACGCCTCCAAAGCCGCTTCTAAGTTGTCTATTTTGGTCTGTGCCGACAGTAATCGTGCGTTTGCTACTGTCTCAACCCCCTCCTTTTGCTCTTCGGTTAGGACGGAGGCGTCTCCAGTCGTTGGTGCGCAAGCGGCGAGCAGGACTACGAGAGCGAGCAGGGCTACGCCTGTGTTTATATTAATATTCATCTTTTAAGGGTACCTCACAGACCCAAACGTCACAGCCATAAGAAATCGCGAGTGCTATCACCTAATAATAAATAAGGGGGGCCGAGTGCCTACCGGCGGGTGGCTTTACCCCTAAATTAAAGGGCGGAGAAACAAAAAGGATGTACTAAAGGATGTACTTCACCCCGACCAGTGGTGAAACCAAAAGCACCACGACCCCCGTTTAGCAGGCCGTGGTGCGGTAAGTAAGGTGGTGGGCATAGCTGGTCTCGAACCAGCGACCTCCTGTGTGTAAAACAGGCGCTCTAACCGCTGAGCTATACGCCCGGGCACCAATGCCCAGCCAATGCTCAATTTAGAAAGACTGGACCATAGGAACATTACCTATGATACGCCCAGCGAACACTGGTGCATCCACTTTATGCATCGCCGTGAGGTAGATCTCGTGCAATACCTACCATGCGGCATCTCATTGGCATCTTCCGCTAGGAGCGCTTCTCCGCGCCCAGCGCTTCTCATCTGGTACGCTCTAGAGACCAGATTCACATATCGCAGAAAACGTCTGCGGAAAGTCCAGGAAACCCTTTGCGCTTCGGAGCCACGTCGCTCAAACAAGCGACGCTGTTCATCTACTTCCCATCGATATTGATGTCGCTGGGCCAAGGGATGCTGATACCTGCTTTACCTGTACTCGGTCAAGAATTCGGAGTCTCTGGTGCAGTGGCCGTACAAGCGCTTACTGCGCAGCTCCTTGGGCGAACCATGGCCCTTATCCCCGCAGGAGGGGCGATCGACCGCTGGGGGGCAAAGCCTGTCATGATCCTTGGCGCAGCCCTCGCGGCAGCCAGTGGTATCGGAGCAGCGCTCGCACCACATTTTGCTATCGTGTTAGTAACCCAGTTCACCTGGGGAATCGGTATGAGTATCTGGATGTTCGGTCGTGAGATTGCCGCCTTTGACATGGTCCAAGCAGACCAACGAGGACGCCAGATGAGCGCCCTTATGGGCATTGGGAGCACGGGAATGGCCTTCGGCCCGGCCATCGGCGGCGTGCTCACAGACGCTATTGGCGTACGCCCTCTGTTTTGGTTCTACGCTCTCGCGTCCACTATTGTATTAGTCATTTCTATCGCGCAAACCAACACGCACGTCCACCGAGAGAAGAAGAAGACCGGGTCGCTCTTCAGTCTGAGCGCAATCAAGCACATCCACCCTTACTACCGAATGACCTACGCCGTTCTATTCATCTCCACCTTCGGCCAAATGGCGCGAGGGCAAGTGACCAATTCAGCATTACCTCTCTACACGCAACAAGAGCTAATGATGTCACCGACGCAAACGGGCATCATCTTCTCATTCATCGCGATAGTCACTTTCGCGATGATCATTCCGACCGGGTTCATTTCGGATAAATTAGGACGGAAATGGGCCGCAGCCCCCGCTGCAGTACTATCTCTCATCGGGTTCATCATGATCCCTTTTTTCGACACACTACCGTTGTTGATATTGGCAGGGTTAGTCATTGGTGTCGCCAACGGGCTCGCCATGGGTGCCATGACCATTTACACGTTCGACATCGTGCCCGCGGAGTACCGCGGGCAGCTTCAGGCTCTCCGGCGTTCAGTCGGTGAAGTCGGTGCAGTATTATCACCACCCGTCGTAGGCGTTCTAGCGCAAGCCTACGGTGCAAGCATGGCATTCTGGGCCGTCGCTCCACTCCATGCCATCGCTGCAGTCCTCCTGATCTTTGTCGCGAAGGAAAGCCTTAAGAAGCACCTGCCGCCTACCACGCCAGGTGCAGGAACCAAACCAAGCTAGTTCTGCGTCTGGTCCATGGATTGGTCGGCCTTCTGTATCTACTTCATCAGGCCACTGGGCATGCATACACTTACTTAGCAAGATTGGCTAGATCATGCCTTTAACCAAAGAAGCTCCTCCGGCATCGACAGCTCCTTCCTCCCAGCTAATGCAGAGAGCAACTATCACCTAGACGACTCTGCGGGAGGCCGGTATCATCATCCTCTGTGCGACGGATTGAGCGACTGGCTCTCCGGCACCACGGTGGCAGCGTAGCTCAGCGGCAGAGCGGGCGCTTCATAAGCGCTAGGTCACAGGTTCGAATCCTGTCGTTGCCACCAATTTTTCGCCCCCTCTTCCACTTCCTTTTCAAATCGGCGAGGCTATGGAAAAACGATTACCAGCTCATGATGAGCACGTTGACGGTGAACGCCAGCAAGGTGATGCCGAGGAATATAAGCCTGGAGTGGGCTCAGAGGACGAGAACGTTGACTATGAGACCCGCACTCACGGTGACACCCGGCGCATCTAGTGCTGCGAAGTAGGAAACAAAAAGCCCGCCATACGGCAGGCTTTTGTTATTCATTAGTCGCTCTCTCTAAAGTTTTAGGGGTATTTCGCGATCTGGACGCCCCGTGTTCACCATGAAGAACCCGGCAATCGTCGCAGCAATAGTCAACACGAACCCATAAGCGAAGATCATCTGGTACTCGTTTGAGGTACTGGCGAACGAAACAATCAGTGTCCCCAAGAGCACCGGGGAAATTGCCCCCCAAGTCGCGTTGTTGCCCCAAAGGAGCCCAATCATGCTGCCCTCGAGGCGCTTCCCCTCAGCCAAATCAAGCGATGCAGCCTGCGTCAGGTTTGTCACCGCGAATCTGAACGCCCCGAAAATCGCCAACAATACGGTGAACTGCCAGCCCAATTCGCCTACCCACCACAACATTCCCATGAAGAATGTGCTCGCAATCAGTGTTGCGATCATCACTGGCTTTCGGCCAGTCTTGTCAGCAACGAGTGCGATCAGCGGCGGGACGACAATCGCCATGGCGGTCATAACCACTAAGTGATACGCCACTACACCTGCAGCATCCAGCGTAGAGGCCGATGGATCCTGCAGCTGAACTTCTTTCGTTATGTAAAACGGTAGAAAGACGATGAACCCTCTGTCCGCCATTCCCCGGAGCCCTGAAACCAACATAAGCACCGGAAGCGCGCGCGAACGGAAAAGCCCACCAATCGACTTGAGCTGAGACCCCGCCCCCCTAGGCGAACTGGCTTGCGTAGGTAGTCCCAACCTCGACAGCGTGATGTAGAGAGCAATAGAAACAGCAGTAATTAAGAAGAAGCCGCCCAACAACACCTGCCTCCAGGTGATGAATATCAGAGCAGCCCATATCAACAACGGTGTCGCCACCTCGCCCACGTTTCCTGCAGAACGATGAATCGCCATCATGAGCGCTCGCCGCCGGGGGAACGAAACAGACAGAATCCCAAGGCCCACCGGATGCCAAAACGACCCTGCTGCAGCAGCCAAAGCTACAGTCACCAACAGCACCGGGTAATTCGGCGCAATGCCAATCAGCATGTACCCGAGTCCCATCAAGAACAGCGAGCCTGCTAGGAGTAGCCCCCGTTTACCGGAAAACGTGTCCACGAGGAATCCACCGCCCATCGTCGTGATGCCACCCGCCAGCTGCCGTATCGCGGAGAAAAGCCCCTCGGTTACGGCGGTCATACCAAACGCCGCTGAGATAGTCGGCAACAGCACCAAGAATCCATCCGCGTACATGTGCTGAAATGCGTGGCCGGCCACAATTACGCCAGCTACGCGTTTCGGTTTCTCTTCAACTTTAACTTGCTCAGGTATCGACTCAGAGCTAGACAATTCCGGTCACCCCAATCTTGTAGCGGCTCTCGTGCATGCCGCTACTTCGTTACTCAGGCTTTAGTCCAGACCGAAACACTTAGCTGCGTTATCCCACATCAGCTTCTTCATACTCGCATCTCCTAGGCTCTTCCAGTCGGCCACGATATCCACCGACTTCGGGAAGCGTGACTCCGCATGCGGGTAGTCGGAGCCAAACATCAGCACGTGGTCGCCCATCAACTCGTTGACCATTCGCACCATGTCCTCGCCTTCGTGTAGCACGATTGACGCAAAGAATCGACCTCCGGTCATGTACTCCCACATGCTTTGCTGTAGCCCCCCCTCTTTTACGTATCCCATGTACGTGACTTGGTCCTCCATGCGCTTGGCCCAAAACGGAATCCAACCAAATCCTGATTCCAGAACCGAAAGCCGAATGTTCGGAAATCGATCAAAGATGCCTGCGCCCATGAACGCCGCCACCATACGCATCGCGCCCCAAGGATGAGACGCGGTTCGCCCGATGAACGGGTTTTCCCACAAATCGCGGTACCCTGGGTACCCAGCCGCGAAGCTGTGATGAACGATACACAGGCCTGCATCATCAGCAGCCTGCCAAATTGGGTCCATGTCTGGGTGGTCAACAGGAAAATCCAGCGGTAGTGTCACGTGAACCCCATGAACCCACGGCTTATGGGCCCATTTTTTAATCTCCGCGACCGACTCATCAATGAACCGAGCGTTAGCCACAACCATCGACATCAGGCGGTTCGGATAGCGACCGCAGACTTCATCGAGGTAGCGGTGCAGCGCCTGCAGCATCCCCAAGTCCACAGCAGGGTCCTCGTGACCAGACGGAGCGCCTGGTACCAAAAGATGAGCATCTTGCCCCTCGCGGTCCATATCTGCAATCCGCGCCTCGATAGCATGGTCCGCGCCACCTTCGCTCGGGTACTCGAATCCCATGAAATGCTGGAAATGTCGCTCCTGGTTGGCCCGTGGCCCAGGCTCCCCAAGATGGCGAGGGGGTTTGGTGCCCCAACCTCCTCCTGCTTCAGTCAACTGGTACAGGTGCCTGTAAGGCTCACTCAGCGTCTCGCCTGCCCATCCGATCTTGAACTCTCTTTGAGCGAAAGCTTTCGCCCTCTCGCGAAGCGCCGTGTCCATGAACGGCTCCAAGCTCTCTACTGACGGATGAAAATGGGTGTCCGAGTCGAACACCTTATAACCATTGCGCATCGACGTCTCCTCTTCTAAAAGCCTAGCGAATTATACTCTTGGATACGCGCGAGGCTACCGCGGAATCAGTAGGAGCAGTCATAGCGGGTATTGCTTTGCAGGCGCTAGCAATTAGGGATAGCCAGCTAAGTCCTCATAATCGCGTAACGACTAGGCAACTCAGCATTCCCCTTGCTATCTTCTTAGACCGCTTATTCCTCTTCAGAGGATGCCTTTGTGCTCTCGTCCTGTGGGCAAGTCATAATCTGCCGCGGCTGCTAGACTCACGCCTAGAATCTCCTTGAAAACCAGTACATGCAGGAGCAGATCATGGTAGAACTACCCAAAGCCACGGCAAGGCTTTCCCAAATTGAGCGCGAAGACTTACCCGCAGAACAACAGCATATTTTCGACGAGATCGCAGGAAGTCGTGGAGCCGTCCGTGGCCCTTTCGCCATGCTTCTCCATAGTCCTGAAGTCGCTGGCCGGATCGCCCATACCGGCGCCTACATCCGCTTCGAAACCACTCTACAAGATGACCTTCGCGAAGTCGCCATTCTCACAACCGCTCGATTCTGGGATTGCCAGTACGAGTGGACCGCTCACCAACGCATCGCCGAAAGCGAAGCTGGAACCCGCCCCGAAGCAATTGCTGCCATCCGAGACCGCCAAGCGCCCACAGGGCTCACTTCTGACGAAGCAATCGTTTTTAATTTCGTGTCCGAATTACTCAACAAACACCGCGTATCAGATTCCACTTTCAAGGTAGCTAACGACCGATTCGGGGACAAGGCAACCGTTGATCTCACAGCCACCGCCGGCTACTACTCGATGATTGCGGGAACTCTGAATGCTTTCGCCGTCGAGCCTGATATCGGAACCCTTCCGGTCTAAACATTCACTGCCTTAATGACCACGCCCATTCTCTCGGCATCAGGAAGTTGATTTGTTCGTTTTTAGTCACGTATTTCATACTCCGCGCGGGCGGAGGAATACAAGCCTGGGAGACAACGGCAGCACCAACAGAGTCACGGAGTCTCGGCGGCGGTATGCAGTATCTGAAATATCGACTCGGTCCCATTAGCTTCCTAGGCGAATCAATGCCCAGGAAGCCTCTAGGCATGCCCCTATCGCGGAGCCATAGCGCCTTAGCTAAGCCACCACCGGCGGGTAACACCATTGCCCGCAGCCAGAGTCAGCGCCTCGCGCTGCTCAGCAGATAAATACCATCCTGAAGCCCCGCAGTTTTCGTCGACGCGCTGAACACGGTTCGTCATCGGGATCGTGATCACGTTCGGTTCATAAATCACCCAGTTCAGCAGAAGCTGTGCCGTCGTTTTCCCCAATTCAGCCCCGATCTGATCGAGCGTTTCTCCCAGCTCAGGTCGTTCCGCCACACGATCCTGGAACGCCCCCTGCTCCAGCGAGCTGTACGCAAACACCGTGATCCCGCGCTCAGTGCAGTATGGAATCACTTCATCCGCAAATTCGTGATCCAAGAGACTGAATTTGATTTGATTCTCAACTATGCGCCCTTTACCCAACGCCTGTTCTGCTTCCTTGAGCAAAGCCACCGAGAAATTACTCACACCAATATGTCGAATCTTACCGTCAGAAACCAACCTAGCCATCGCCTCCATCGTCTCCTCAATAGGGACATCGACGCTCGGCCAGTGCAGTTGGTATAGATCGATTACATCCGTGCCCAGCGCCCTCAACGAAGCCTCCGCAGCCTTCAGCACATCGGCATATTGGAAATGGCTTGGCGAGACCTTCGTCGCCAAGAAGTACGCATCGCGATTCCCTGCGATTGCTTGCCCCACGTACCGCTCCGTTTCGTACGACTCCGCGCTGTCGATGAGGAATGCCCCCATCTCCAACGCCCGTAGAATCGGCGCCGGATCCCCTTGATGCTTCCACGTACCATAGCCCACTTCAGGGATTTGAATACCAGTACTGCCTAGGTGTTTAGTGTTCATGTGAAATTCTCCTTACGCCAGGATCGCAATCCCGATGCCTAAGTCGTATCAACAAGGCGCCTTAAGAGAGGGTCGCTGTATACAGTGACCCTCTCTTATTCTTGGATTGTTTAGTGCAAATGCACGCTACATTATTTAGTTTCGAATATGATCACGAAAACATCCGATGACCCCACGTTCTCCATCGTATGTGTCCACGGCCCATGAGGTAGAACTGCCCCATCAGCGAATTCATCTTCAGTTGATTCGCCGTTCTCCAAGTGAACTTTAATGCGCCCTCCTTTTACGAAGTACGCAATCATATCGGGGTGTGAATGCTGAGTATCTATTTCTCCAGCCTTCAGGCGCATCTCTACCACTCGTCGGGGCCCATCCTCCCAAACCGTCTTATAATTGTCCGGCGCAACCTCAGTTGGGTCGATGTACGCCATTATGTCCTCCCAGGCGAATAAGCTTTGGCTGGTTCATCTATCACCGCGCTAGGTGGTGAAACCACACCCAAGCAATAGCGCTACTATCGCTTGGGCGACAAAGCAAATAGTTTATGTGTTCAGCGCTTTTTTTTAAACTACCAGCGCAACCAATTTTAAATTATCCCGTAGGTAATTATAAAACTGTATACGTAATCATTCTCTAACCATACGCACCTACGATTCGTAGGGAATCGCTAATTCGTGTGGGATTTATGCGAGCATCGACTCACCGTTGACCAGGCTGTTTTTCACATTCGCGCCCTTCACGAAGCAGAGCAACTAGCTTGGGCGCGAATGGTGGGTATCAACTCCGCTGTCTTTACTGCCATCTCTGCATCACGGACGAGGCTTCCCTTTCAACATCTTTTAGGTGGGGGAAGAAATTCTCGTTGAACCTGTATCTGCGATGCCAATTCTCTGAAGCTATTCGCTAAAAGTAATCACCCTCGTATTGAACACTGCATCCTTAAAGAGGTTTGCGGTCTTCAAATTTCCTTGACAATGTTCCTCTATAAATAGGCAGTCCTCTCCCACTTGGAGCGTCAACGTGAATCTAATGCCAAGCACTGTACTCATCGTCGAAGACGACCCCACTACTACCGACTTCGTCTCGCGCTACCTCAAGCGCGACGGCCATCGCGTGCTCACCGCTGCCGACGGTGAAGAGGGGTTGCGTATAGCCAGAGAGGTCAAGCCCGATCTGGTCGTCCTTGACCTCATGCTACCCAAGCTCGACGGTATGGCCGTCTGCCGCACGCTACGCGCTGAATCAGACATCGCAATCATCATGCTCACCGCCCGCGTGGATGAGGAGGACCGTCTCGTCGGCCTCGACGTCGGCGCTGACGATTACATGACCAAGCCCTTCAGTCCAAGCGAGCTTGCGGCTCGCGTTCGAGCCGTACTCCGGCGTGCGGTACGACTCCAAGAAAGCACAGGCCCAAGGATTTTCTCCATCGACGGCCTAACCATCGACATCACCAAGCATGTCGCCGAAGTCGACAACCAACGCATCCAGCTCACACCAACAGAAGTGCGAATACTCCGAGTCCTAATGGCAGAGCCCGGCCGAATCTTCAGCAGAGAGCATCTGATCTCGCGTGCTTTCGGGGATGACTTTGAAGGATTCGACCGCACGGTAGATACTCATGTGTCCAACCTCCGACGCAAATTAGAAGGCCGTATAGCTCACCCGAAGTACATTCAAACGGTGTACGGAGCCGGGTATAGGTTTGGCGATGCGTAGATACACTAATTCTCTTCAGTTCAGGCTAATCCTCGGCTTTGCTGTCATCTTGGTACTCGTCCTAGGTAGCGTCGGAGTCTACGCGCGCACAGAAGTCACCAACGCGGTCGAACGCTATGAAGACGAGGTCATTTCCGTCCGAGAAGAGCGCCTCCAAGCAATGATCACGCGCCTCCTCGCGAGCGGCAGGCGTGGACCGCAGCTCGAGCAAATTATCGAGCAAGCAGGGTCGCTCTACGGTATCCGTATAGCGGTCGCAGATGAGGCCGGAACGGTCATCAGTCAAACCCAAGTCGCCCCTGAATACGCAATCTTCGGCGATAACTTCCAGCCCCAAGGACGCGAAGGAGTGTTCCCCAAATTCGGCCGCCTCCGGGAGAGTCGGCCTCTCTCCCCCAAAGGAGGACAGTTCCTCCCAATTTATGATGGAGATATTCCTCTCGGTTCCGTCGCCATCACCGCCGCTGGCCTCGACTCATTCGTACGCCCCGAGCCTCCAGCCGTCGCAATCATTGCTAACGTGGACTCGTTCCTTCTCTGGACAGGCCTCGCCGCTAGTGTCTTCGCTATCGCCATTAGTATGTTCGTCTCGCGTCGCACGCTCTCGCCATTACGGTCGTTGCAGTACGCCGCCGAGCGCCTCGGAGCTGGTGACCTAGCGCAACGGGTCCGAGTGTCTCGTAACGATGAAATCGGAGAGATGGCCGAAACCTTCAACGCTATGGCCGAAGGCCTTGAGCAGGCCGAGGCACAGCGTCGCATCCTCATGGCTGACGTCGCCCACGAACTACGAACCCCTCTCGCCAATATCCAAGGCTACGTGGAAGCCATCCGCGATGGAGTCGTCGTCGCCAATGAGGCGACGATCGATACTCTCCATCTTCAGGTGCTCCATCTCGCCCACCTTATCGAAGACCTGCGGCTTCTTGCGCTTGCTGAAGCAGGCGCACTACCGCTCGATCCCCAACCCGCGTCCCTCGTCGACGTAGTGAGTACGTCAGCCGACGCCTTCCGGCCGCGCGCTGACGCCAAGCGGATCGCGCTCACGTTCACCGGGCCCAACTCCATGCCCGCAACGAGCATCGACAAAGAGCGCATCGCGCAGGTCATGGGCAACCTACTAGAGAACGCCATTCGACACACGCCGGAGCACGGCACGGTATCGGTAACGGTTGGAACAACCGCCTCCCACGCCCATGTCAGCATCGCCGACACCGGCCCGGGAATACCTGACAGTGAGCTTGATCGAATTTTTAACCGCTTCCATCGCCTTGACCCCTCTCGCTCTCGAGAAACCGGCGGCGCGGGGCTTGGTTTAACCATTGCCAAACAGTTGGTAGAAGCCCACGGGGGCTCAATCACCGTCAACAGCACCGAAGGCCAAGGTAGCACCTTCACCTTCGAGTTGCCGACAGATCGTTAGGGAAACCAGAATTCGGCTAAAACCCGGAACGAGTAAGAGGTACTAGAGATGGGCATGTTCACAGCAAAACTTGGGCCTTTGTTCGTATGGCAGGCGATCGTACTGGCGCTGGTCACCGTAGGCGCAAGCGCCGTCGCATACGCCGGTTTCGCCAACCTAGACAATCCTGGGACGGGAGTCGTAGCCGAAAACGAGCAACTCGTCCCGGCGCAGATTGGCGATCTTATCAACGTGGTGTCCACCGACGGATCCCTCAGTTTCCCCAACGTTGAAATAGTCAGCTTCGAAACCGCAGGCATCGTCGGACAGGTTTTTGTAAAAGAAGGAGACAGCGTCACCGCCGGGCAGACGCTCGCCACCCTCGACGCCGCTTCGTTCAACACACTGCGATTGCGTCTCGCGAAAGCCGAAGTCGCGTCGCGTGAGGCCAATGACAAATTGGCCCGCGCTCTAGAGCCCGCCGATGCTCAAGCCGTCGCCAACGCTCAAAGTGCTATCGCCAAAGCTGAACTCGACCTAGAGAAAGCACAAGATGACCTCGCAGCCGACCTCGATCTGCCCCAATCGCAAGCTACCGTTACTGACCATCAATCAAACCTTGCGGACGCGCAATCGAGCCTTGCAATTATCATCGACGAATGGGACACCAAAGTCGCTGGCGCCCAGACCGCTCAAATCGACGCTGAAGGCGCATATCTCGAAGGCTTCAACCGGTGGCTCGGTGTAGTAGCCGTCGCCCTAGATTCCAAGGCCCGTCCAGGCACCAACCTCGCAGCTATCGGCGCTAATCTAGCCGTCCTATTCCCAGCCGAACAGAACGAAACCAATTTCGCCTTGCTGGGCAGCACCCCCGTCAACGACCCCGCAACCGCATGGAATGAAACTACCGTTTTCACTTTGCGTAAGTTCTTCCTTAGTGCCATTATCGGGGACTGCGACAGCACTACACTGCACCAAGGCACCTGCGTCAGCACAGAGCTCGATACGCTATGGACGACGCTTAAAGCCAAGCGCAACGCGCTCGCAACGGCACAACTCAACGCCAGCAAGGCCATCACTAGCGGCACGGCATCTGTAACTAAAGCTACTGACGACCTCGCTGACGGACGGCAAGCGCTCGCGGCCCTCATCGCAGCCACTGACACCCCGCAAGTAGCCATGGCCCGCGCAAGCGAAGCTGTTGCCCAAGCGAACCTAGGCGCCGCCAAGGAGTCGTTGGCAGACCTCCGTGAGCCCGCTGACGACATCGACCTCGAAGTCCTACGCCTGGAGGTAGCTGCCGCGGTTAACGAACTCGACATCGCCATAGAAGCCGCAGAAGGCATAGACCTCCTGGCACCCATCGCAGGCATTATCACTGAAGCCGACATGTTCGCCGGAGACGCGGCCACTGGACAGCAATCGGGCTCCATCACGCTAACCGACCAATCTGTCATTGAAATCGCGAGCACGGTCGACGAGATCGACGTCCTATCCATCAGCGAAGGCGTGCTCGCAGCCATATCGCTAATTGCCCTGCCCGACCAAGCACTCCGCGGCACGGTCACAGATATCGGAGCACCTACCAACAACCAGGGCGTAGTCACCTTTCCCGTAAGCATCACTGTTGATGTCCCCGCTGATCTGCAGCTCCGCGAGGGGCTCTCCGCCACCGCGAGAGTCGTCATCAGCCAACAACTCGGTGTTCTACTCGTACCCACGGCCGCCATCGAAGGCAGCTTCTTGGCCCCCTTCGTCCGTGTTTTGGTCAACGGAAAAATCGTCGAGCGCTCCGTGGAGCTCGGCTCTAGCGACGACTTCCACATCATCGTCACATCCGGCCTCGCAGAGAACGAAAAAGTCGTAATGCCCGCCCCGAGCACAAGCTCTACCGAATTCACTAACCTCTCCTTCGGCGGTGTCAACCCCCAGCAACTCCTTCGCCAGATCCAGCGCGGTCAGGGACGAGCGGGCAACGGCGGCGGAGGCAATTAGCCATGTCCCTCATCGAGCTAGAAAACGTCAAGAAGGTATACCGCATCGGTGAAATCGAGGTCTTCGCCCTCAATGGCATCACCCTCAACATCGACCAAGGTGAGATGGTCGCCATCATGGGTCCCTCCGGCTCCGGCAAATCCACTCTCATGAACATTCTCGGCTGCCTGGACATTCCCTCCAGCGGCTCCTACCGGATCGAGGGTGATGAAGTCGGCTCCTGGGGCGACAACCGTCTTGCGCAGACCCGCAATGAGCGTATCGGGTTCGTCTTCCAGACGTACAACCTGCTCCCGCGCCTCACCGCCCTCGACAATGTCGAGCTTGCCCTGCTTTACGGGCGTCGAAGCGCAACCAAAGCGCAGGCCCGCGCAGCCCTTGGTGCTGTCGGCCTAGCTGACCGCACCGGCCACAAGCCTGCAGAGATGTCCGGCGGCCAACAGCAACGCGTGGGCATCGCCCGAGCGCTAGTCAAGGATCCCGTGTTGCTACTCGCCGACGAACCCACCGGCAACCTAGACAGCCACTCCAGCATCGAGATCATGGCTATGCTTCAGCGGCTCAATCGCGACCAAGGCCGCACCGTTATCATTGTCACGCACGAACCTGACATCGCCGAACATACCCAGCGCGCCATCACCATCAAAGACGGCCGCGTGGTCTCGGACGTGCGCAACCCAAATCCACTGATTGCCGTCTCCAGCGAGGGGGTGTCCGAATGAGCATCCTCGCCCTTCTACGCACAGCCTGGTTCTCCATAGGCTCCAACAAATTACGCACGGGCCTCACACTCCTCGGCATAGTCATCGGCGTCGCAGCCGTCATCTCCCTCATGGCCATCGGGCGTGGCAGCCAGAACAGCATCAGCGAGCGCATCGAGTCTTTAGGCTCCGATCTCTTATTTGTTCGCCCCACCTCCATCGGTGGAGCCACATTCGGAGGCGGTGGTAATAGCGATGACCTAACCATCGACGACGCCATGGCCCTTGTCGACCCGATCTTCGCTCCCTCTGTTGCGGTCGTAGCCCCGGAGATATCGACCAACGGTCAAATCGTCGCCGCCGATGCCAACACGTTCGCCAGCATCCTTGGCGTCACCAGCGACTATTTCTCCGTGCGTAATTTCACCATCGCCACCGGCCAAGCCGTCACGCCCGCCCATGTCCTAAACGGCTCGCGCGTCGCCGTCCTTGGCTCACAGGTATCCGAAACGCTCTACGGAGTCCGTGACCCGGTCGGCCAGACCATTCGCATCAACAAGAAAGTCTTCACCGTCATCGGCGTCATGGACAGCAAAGGTGCGGGGGAAGACAATCGCGTCCTCGTACCGATCACCACCGCTGCCAACCGCCTCACCAGCAACCGCACTGCCGACGGCGGGATCAACGTCCAAAACATCAACGTTAAAGCCACCAGCGGTGATTCCGTCGACGCCGCCGAAGCTGAAATCACTATCCTCTTACGCCTCCGGCACGAGATCACGGACGAAGACGACTTCACTGTCACCAACCAACAGGAAACACTGGACACACTGAACGAGACCAACGAAACCTTCGCTATCTTCCTGGGCGCGATTGCCGGCATATCCCTTCTCGTCGGCGGCATAGGCATCATGAACATCATGCTGGTATCCGTCACCGAACGAACTCGCGAGATTGGCATCCGCAAAGCACTCGGCGCGAGACGCGCGGACATCCTTTATCAGTTCGTTCTGGAAGCCCTGCTCTTGAGCATCGCGGGCGGAGGCCTTGGCGTCGGCCTAGGCGCCATGCTCGTACGCCTCTCTAATGGCCGCAACATCGCAGGACAGAACGTTGAAACCGTATTCGCCACGGACATCGCCCTACTTGCCCTCGGCGTCTCAGCCATCATCGGTCTCTTCTTCGGAATCTACCCCGCAGCCCGTGCCTCACGCCTGCACCCCATCGAGGCTTTACGCCACGACTAGACCGCGCGCCAGCTCGAGTTCGTACGCTGCTCAAATTTCCATCCCTGCGAGGTAACCGCAAATGTCCACGAAAGCGTTCAGTCTCATGCTCCTGGTTCTGGTAATCATCGGAGGAGCGATTGGCGGTGCGCTCTTCGCATTCACTGGAGACGAAACCGCAGGCACACCCGTCGCGGCCGTCGTCCCCACCCCAACTCCCGCGCCTGGCAACGCCATCGCGGACGAATCCATCGGCACCGACGACGGCGCTCGTCCCCGTGGGGGCAGGCAGGGGCTCAACGTCGAGCCCATCAGGGGCAACCTCGCAAGCCTTTCCGTCACAGGGATTGTTGTAACCTCCGCCGAAACCGGTGCAAATACTGAGATTGTCATCCCTCCTCAAACCCCTGTGAGTCTTTCAGAGACCGCAGACGACACTAGCGCTCTTACTCCCGGCGCCGAGATTGTTGCCATCCTTCAGCGCACGGTAGACGGGACCATCACCGCCACCAGAATAACCATCGGAGGATTCGGCAGCCGCGAAACCGGGTTCGGTGGATTAGGTGGCAGAGGCCGGACGACCGGCGATGGCACCGCCGCCGACGGCACAGCGTTCAATGCAGTCACCGGCACCGTCACCAGCTACGCCTCAGGCATCCTCGACCTCGAGACCACGGATGGCTCTATCAACGTGATTGTCGCAGACGACACTGCAATCCGACTTACCATCGCCTTCGCGAACCTGACCGATCAACTAGACATCGGGAGCGAGATTACAGTGATAGGCCGACGTGATGACACGGGAAGCTATTCCCCCATCGCCATTACAGCTGGAGATCTCGGTGGATTTGGTGGTGCAGCAGGAGGAAGGTTCACCGTACCTCCCCAGCTTTTAGACGAGTTGAGTCGCTTAGGTATCAGGCCCGGAGGCGGTATGCTCCCAACCCCCTAGCAGTCCTTGTTTTCTAACCAGAACAACCAAGCCGAAGTGATCAAAGATCACAGCGGCATATGTCATATGGTCACGCTAGGCGATCCCATGTTCCTGCACGAACTCCAATAGAGCCGTCAGGGCTTCGGCGAACACTTGGGTTTGGGTTCGACCACTGCGTTTGGGGACCGTGAACCCGTGATTGGCCGCTTCCATCAGGTGGAGAGTGGAGCCTTTGACGTTGGCGGTGGCGCTGGCCATTTCTTCGGGTGTACCGAAGGCATCGCGCGTGCCCGAGCAGAAAAGAGTGGGGACCTGGATGTCCGGGAAGTGACCAACGCGTGCTTTTTCAGGGTGACCCGGCTGGTGGAGTGGATAGGCAAATGCGGCCAGTCCGGCGACGTCAGCTCCGCCAGCAGCGATGATAGTGGCAATTCGCCCTCCCATTGACCGTCCGCCGATGACAACATGGGTACCGGGCATGCGTGTGGCATCGAGGACGGCGCGCCAGGTGTTCTGGAGTATTTCGGGTTTGTCTGGTCGTGGCGAGTGGGCTTGTTGGTACGGGAACTGGAAGCGTGACGCAGGGATGCCTTGGGTCGCGAGAGCTTGGCATGCATATTTGCCAAAGGGGTCGTTGATGTCAGAGCCTGCACCAGGTGCATAGATGAATTGCCATTTGGCTCGCTGGCCTTCGGGCACGGACGAGATGACTGTGACTTTGGCTACGGTACTGTGGGTTTCACTCATAGCATGGTTTTACGACCCCTTGGCCTTTAAGTGCAAGCCGCCCACTAGAGACCGTTGCTTGATGGAAGGCCAATGCAGACCGCGATAAAATGATGAGACTGCCTTACCAGCCCCTATCGATTGCCCAGAATCAGTCAGTACCGTTACCGAACATGACTGCTACCGGGGCCGCCTCCTCGGGTGCTCATTTGTTAACAGGCCCTCCCACACAGAGTTTGATGTAAAGATGCGACACATCAAGATACGAGACAAACGCTGTTGCCGCGCGCCCTGCCTACCAACGAATCCACTTAGAGACTACAATCGCCGCCGTTATGATTATTGACGTACACGGCCACTACACCACTGCCCCGATCCAGCTTCGCGAATGGCGTCTCAGGCAGATTGACAGTGCCGGTACGCCCTTCACCGAGCAGCTCACGATTACCGATGACGAGATTCGTGAAACAATCGGCACAAAGCAACTCAAAAACCAACAAGACAGAGGAACTGATGTTGCCCTCTTCTCTCCAACGGCAGGCGGGATGGCTCATCATCAAGGCGACGAGCAGACTAGCATCCAGTGGACAACCACTGTTAACGATTTAGTCTATCGGGTTCATAAGTTATTTCCCGAGAACTTCATCCCCGTACTTCAATTGCCCCAATCACCTGGAGCAAGCCCCGCCAACAGCATCCCTGAACTTGAGTACCGCGTTAAGGACCAAGGCTTCGTCGCTTGCAACCTCAACCCTGACCCCACGGACGGCTATTGGACTGAATCTGCTGTGACTTCCAAAGAATGGTGGCCCTTACTAGAGAAAATCGAAGAGCTAGAAATCCCAGCGATGATTCACGTCAGCATGTCTTGCAACCCGCAATTCCATGGCACCGGTGCCCACTATATCAACGGCGACACCGTAGCGTTCATGCAATTCATCACCAGCCAAATTTTCAAAGATTTCCCTAATCTGAAAATCGTAATACCTCATGGTGGAGGCGCAGTCCCCTATCACTGGGGCCGCTACCGAGGCATTGCCCAAGATATGGGCAAACCACCTATTGAGGAAATGCTTAGCAACGTCTACTTCGACACCTGCGTCTATCACCAACGCGGCATCGATCTCTTGGTTGATGTCATTGGTGCAGACAACATCCTCTTCGCCTCTGAGATGATTGGCGCCGTCCGTGGCATCGACCAAAGCTCCGGTCGCTACTTCGACGACACTAAACCTTACGTTGACGGAGTCCCTGGCATCACCGAAGCCGACAAACAGAAGATTTTTCAGGACAACGCCCTGAAGGTTTACCCACGTCTCAAACAATATCTAAAGGTGTAAGCATGGCTGATATTCCACGACTGAACGGCATCATCAAACAACTTGAAGCGGGCAAAACCGCAATCACGACCTTCTCTCCTGCGGAGATAGGGAACGGAGTCTCCCTGGCTACCAGCGGCTACGACGGCATTATCTTCGAGATGGAGCACAATCCCTTCGAAACTAAGGGACTACGCGACACCCTCCAGTTCATGCTCAACCGCGGGCAGATCGTCGGCGGTGGCACTCTGGCCCCCCAGGTCACCCCCATCGTCCGCATCCCTCCAAACGGTAGCGAGATGAACCAGTTTCTAGCCAAGCAAGTGCTTGATGTTGGTGTGTACGGCGTCGTCTGGCCCCACGTCAGTACCGTCGAAGAGGCCTACAACGCCGTATCTGCCTCCCGTTACCCTCGTCCCCTCGACCGCCCTTACCTGGAGCCGCGCGGCCAACGGGGCGACGCCCCTGTCGCAGCAGCCCGCTATTGGGGCATCGGCGGCCAGGAATACTACAAGAGAGCTGACGTTTGGCCCCTCAACCCTGAAGGCGAAATCCTCGTCATCATCATGTGTGAAGAGGTCAAAGCTATCGGCAATCTCGACGAGATGCTCAAGAAGGTTCCAGGCATCGGTGTAGTTCTCATTGGCGAAGGTGACCTGTCCCAGGATCTCGGCCATCCCCGGGAGTACGACCATCCCGTCGTCGTTGAAGCCATGGCAGAGATTCGCAGAATCTGCGCCGCCAACAACGTCATCTGTGGCCACCCTCACGCCGACATGGACAACATCGATACGCTAATCGAGCAGGGCTACCGCTTCCTGGTTGCCGCCTCCTCGACCACCACGCCGACACTCAACAGGGCCAAAGAGCTCACCGGGCGCTAGTCCGTTCCTAGTGGGAAAACAGAAAGGGCGGGTCACATATGTGACCCGCCCTTTCTCATATAGGCGCTAAGAAAACCTAAGCTGCAATTGCTCAATCAATGCGCCCAACAGCACCAGGCCCCTCCTGCCTCTGAGCGGGCGTTCGTTCTGGCAGTCTTCCAGGACCGGGATTTCACAGCCTACATATTGCCCTCCATCCGAAGCGATAAGGATTTGCCAAACCCGAACTGCGCCGTGATTCGGTACGGTTAATCATCTATGATTCACTCTCCTTGAGCCATGGCTTACCTTTGGTCGGATGCCATGGTCGGAGGTAGTATTTGCCGCAGGTGCCTGCACCAAAATTCTGAGGCCACAACGCCGTTAGCGTTAACATGGGGAGCCATGCGTACATACGATCCAAGCGCAGCAGGCCCACTCGCGGGCGTACGGGTGCTAGATTTGTCTCGCCTAGTTGCGGGGAACATGCTGTCACTTCAGCTAGCGGATTTCGGCGCTGACGTTATCAAGGTCGAACCGAGCGACCACGGAGACCCACTACGCGCGTGGGGTGACAGTCACATCGCGACGTCGTGGAAGGTCTATGCGCGCAACAAGAAGAGCCTGGCCCTGAACCTGCGTGACCCTGTCGCGATAGACATTCTGCTGCAGCTCGCTGAGAGCACTTCCATCATGATTGAAGGGTTCCGGCCAGGGAGGCTTGAGCAGATGGGCCTTGGTCTTGACGCTCTCCACGCTCGCAATCCCAAACTCGTGCTCGTGCGTATTTCGGGTTTCGGGCAAACCGGTCCGTACAGGGAGCGCCCTGGATTCGGCACCATCATTGAGGCCATGTCCGGATTCGCCGACCGTAACGGGTTCCATGATCGAGAACCGGTACTTCCTCCGCTAGCTCTGGCGGACATGGTGGCAGGCCTCAGCGGCGCAGCTGCAGTTCTGATGGCACTGCGAGAGGTTGAGGTCAACGGTGGATTAGGCCAGGTGATAGATCTATCGCTACTGGAGCCGTTGTTCTCGATTCTGGGTGCGGAAGCCGCGGGCTATCGCGCCACCAGCAAACTCAAGCAACGCGCTGGCAGTGCGTCCAGCACTGCTTCCCCTCGCAACGTCTACGCCACCTCCGACGGGAAGTGGGTTGCGCTCTCAGCCTCGATTCAGTCCATGGTGGAGCGAGTCTTCCGCGTCGTCGGCAAGCCTGAGTTGATTGACGACCCACGATTCGCCACCAACGCTGATCGAGTGCAGCATCGCGGCGAAGTGGACGGAGTCGTTGCGGAGTGGGTCGCTCAGCGGACCCAAGAAGAAGCTCTCCATATCCTTGAACAGGCAGACGTCACCGCAGGTCCCGTTTACAACATCGCCCAGTTTATGGAAGACCCCCATGTCATTGAGCGTGAGATTCTCGTGGAGTTGCCTGATGATGAGATGGGGAGTATCCCCATGCACAACATCGTACCCACGCTGTCGGGTACTCCAGGTGGATTCAGGCTGCCCGCCCCCCGCCTCGGTGAACATAACGAATCATTATTAACTGAGCTCGGATTTAACGCCGACGCTATCGCAAACCTCCGTGAACAAGGAGTCATCTCATGACACGCACTGACCTGCTTTGGCGATCATTGCTCTACGTACCCACTAATGTCCCGCGCTTCGTAGAAAAGGCTCACCTCCGCGGTGCTGATGGCATCATCCTCGACTTGGAGGACAGCATCCCACCGGGAGAGAAATCAACCGCCCGCGACATGCTTCAAGACGCTGCAGCGCAGGTTGGCCAGAATGGCGCCGACGTACTTGTTCGCATCAACCAACCCCTGGAGTTGGCAGTGCGTGACATTGAGGCGGCTATCAATCCTCGCGTGCGGGCGCTACAACTTCCCAAGGTCGAGGGCCCGGACCACGTCAGACTGCTCGCCACATTGGTCGACCGGCTTGAGGTTGAGCGTGGCATGGAACCAGGCCACACCCTGTTTGCGATCATGATTGAAAGTGCCACGGCCTTCTTGAAGATCAACGAGATTGCCGCCGCGCACCCACGCATCGTCG
Source organism: uncultured Dehalococcoidia bacterium (assembly GCA_937901475.1). GTDB lineage: Bacteria > Chloroflexota > Dehalococcoidia > Lucifugimonadales > Australimonadaceae > CALGTL01. Next base: position 768 of record CALGTL010000155.1, on the reverse strand, counting down.
CCATCATGATTGGTGGTGAAGACCTGTCGTTGGACCTTGGTATGGAACCCGCTCCAGACACGCTCCAATACCCGAAGCAGCAGTCAGTTATTGCCGCTAGGGCCGCGGGCATCATTCCACTAGGGTTGATGGGCACCGTCGCCGACTACCAGGACCTCGACTCAGTTCGAGAGAATGCACTGCGCTCCGCGCGGTTCGGCCTGGAAGGAGCTTCCTGTATTCACCCGGCTGTTGTGCCCTTACTCAACGAAGCCTTTTCACCGTCTCCAGAAGCCGTAGTGAGAGCTCAGCGAATCGTTGAAGCTTACGAACAGTCCATTGCCGGGGGGCGAGGCTCGATCGAAGTGGACGGCCACATGGTCGACGTGCCCGTAGTATTACGGGCGCAACGTCTTCTAGCCCGTGAAGCAGTAATTAAGAGCAAGATTTCGAGTTAAAAAAGACCGGAATTCCTAGCGCGAGGGGCGGGAGGCAGTGGTCTGGTAACCGAGCCCGCAGAATCGCCTCTCCTGTCACTCCCCTAGGTAGCCATTTCGCCGTACGACGTGTCAACGTAGACCGACAGGTCAGAGCCCATGGTTGGGGTCAATCCAAATCGAACTCGCAGGTCAAGCACAACTTCCAGGCCGTCGCGGTTAATCGTCATATCAGGAGTGATCCGGCTCAAACGCGACTTCACCTCGTCCGCGGGCGAGCCACTTTCAGCAGCCAAGCGCTTCGCCGCAAGATCTGCCGTCTCCGGGTCGGAGATCCAGTGGGATGCCTCAA
>CALGTL010000154.1 GCA_937901475.1 uncultured Dehalococcoidia bacterium | reverse complement strand
CGATATTGACACCGGAGCGGTCATCTGTACCGGTGAGGCTGTTCGCAAGCACAACTCAGACGGCATCATTCATATGCTGGCAGCAGCGGGCGGCAAGTTCGTTTGCGCAACTGCAGGCCCAAACCTAGAAGGCATTCTTGGGGCCCATGGCTCTGGCGCGGCAGCACGCTCTTACAAGATTAATGCGGGCATGAACGTCGACATGGGAGGAGGTACGTCCAAAATTGCTATCGTCCAGCAGGGCAAGGTCGTCGAAACTATGGCAATTAACGTCGGCGCACGACTCATTGCTTGGGATGACGACAATGTCATTACCCGTGTCGAGAACGCTGGGAATGTGATTGGTCGCAGCATCGGCCTCGACATCAAGATTGGCGATTCCCTCACCGGTGAGCAAAAAGACGAGCTGGCCGAGCAGTTGGCGGTTGTCCTTTTCGAGGCTCTCACCCGCTCCGAGTACTCGCCTCTCGCTACTCAATTACTTGTCTCTGGGCCTCTCAAATTTGAGGGGAGCATAGATGAGATTGGTTTCTCAGGAGGAGTGGCCGAGTACGTATATGACTACGACACGCAGGACTACGGCGACCTTGGCCCGATGCTAGGGGCAGCGGTCCGCAAGCGCCTGCCCGCCTTGGGCATGCCGGTGTCAGGAAGTGCAGAGCGCATTCGAGCCACTGTTATCGGTGCATCTCAGTACACGGTTCAGGTTTCCAGCTCGACCGTCTTCTTCTCGGATGTGGATCTCCTGCCTCAATTGGACCTCCAAGTCGTTCCCGCGTACTTGCCAGAAGATCCTAATGATCTGACGCGAGATGCAGTTGCCAAGGCCGTCGCCGATGGGTTCAAGCGCTTGGACATCGCACAAGACGAAATTGGGCGCCAGATAGCAATAGCGCTTCTGGGCCCGGTCATCCCTACATATGAGTCCATAAAAGCCATCTGCGACGCGCTGGAAGTAGCACTCAAGCCACTATCAGATTGGCCCTGGGTCATCATCCTCAGCGCTGATGTCGCTGGCCTAGTCGGCTCTATGCTCAAGCGTGAGCACAAAGTCGGGCCTGAAGTCATCGTCGTTGATGGTATAAACGTCGGCGAATTTAATTTCGTCGACCTCGGGAAGCCCATCGAATCAGTTGAAGCAATCCCTGTAGTAGTGAAGTCGCTAATTTTCGAAGGCTAGATGGCACAATCCGCTAACGAAAACGCCCCCGCCGGACTGGTGGGGGCGTTTTCGTTAGCCTCCGCTTTGCGAATCTATTCATGGCCAAACCCGATGCCCACAGTGATAGCATCAACGAATCCTAGGAGCCTCGTCCGTGACACCAACTCCCCCCATATCGCGCTCTCGTCGCCCTTTCTATGGTTGGTGGGTTACCGGCGCAGCTGCCACCATGTTCTCAATCCAAACCGCCGCATGGGGAGCGACTTTTGGCGCTTATCTCCTCCAGGTACAGGACGAATTCGGCTGGAGCAAGCTAGCAATCTCGACAGCCTTTTCCGTGTCGCATGTCATCAGTGGCCTCATAGCACCTGGTCAAGGATGGATGATTGATAGGTTCGGTTCACGAGTGGTGATGCGGGCTGGCGTATCCATGCTAGGTATTGCTTTCATCATGCTGAGTTTGGTCAATAACCTCTGGTTGTTCTATGCGATTGTCCTCATGGTGGGATTAGGCACGAATCTAGCAGGATTCATTACCCTAAACACTGCGGTTGCCAATTGGTTCATCCGTAAGCGTGCGCTAGCTCTTGGTCTGTCGTCCACTGGAATCGGCATCGGTGGACTTCTAGCACCACTAGTCACTTGGTCGTTAGTGACTAACGGTTGGCGCCCCACGGCGTTCTGGACCGGAGTTGCGGTCATGCTAATTGCATTACCGCTGAGTCAGTTGTTACGCCAACGTCCGCAGGACTATGGCATGCTACCGGATGGCGCAAAACCTAGATTAGAAGGAGATTCCGCGCAAGCCCTTCCAAAAACCGCAACTCCCATCGACTTCACGGTAGCCGAAGCCATGCGCGACCGCAGCTTCTGGCTGGTGTCCGTGGGCCACGGCATGGCCTTGGTATCCGTCTTCGCAGTTATGGTGCACCTTGTACCGCTACTTGTTGAAGGCCATGGTTGGAGTGAGACCTCAGCCCAGGCAATGTTTGCGGTCGTTTCCACCAGCAGCCTCATTGGCCAGGTTGGCGGAGGTTTTCTAGGTGACCGATTCAGCAAAACCCGCCTATCCGCGGCATGCATGATTGGCCATGGCATCGCGCTATTGATGATGGCAACTGCAGATAGCGCTATTGTTATCGCGGCAGCAGCAATGTTGCACGGCCTCTCATGGGGCGTACGCGGCCCTCTAATGATGGCCATTCGCGCCGACTTCTACGGTATGCGTAATTTCGGTACGATTATGGGGTATTCGACTGCCATCAAG
>CALGTL010000153.1 GCA_937901475.1 uncultured Dehalococcoidia bacterium | reverse complement strand
CGCCAATATCGCGACCTGCGGGCGACGGATAGCAGGAACAAAGGCATATCCGAGCGATGCAAGCATGCCAATTGATGGCGGGTCGAGCACGCGCCCCTTGGGCAGAATCAACCTGCCTTGCCTGACATCCTCGCCGGCAGGTCGAACGTGATCTCCTACCAATGGCACATGTCGTAGCGCAATCTCGGTGAGCGGTATGCCAGTAGTGTTACGCTCAACTTCGTCGGTGTACTCGTAGGGCACAATTGCGTCGGCACCAGCAGGGATGGGAGCGCCGGTCATAATCCGGACGGAATTTCCTGGCGATACCGCAACCGATGGAAGCTGGCCAGCCTGAATTTGCCCTGCAATTTTCAGCGTTATTGGGTTCGCATCACTGGCGTCAGCCAAATCTGCAGCAACTACGGCGTAGCCATCCATCGCTGAGTTAGCGAGCGCAGGGATGTCGAACGGCGCAAAGATATCTTGGGCAAGAGTCAGACCATCTGCGTCCATCAATGCGACATCAACTGGATCCAGGGGTTTGACGAGGCCCAAAACCCGGCTGAGAGCTTCCTCTACACTCAAGAGGTCGGCACGGCGTGGGTGGACGTGTGCATGCTCTGTTGCTTTAGGGTGGTGAGTATCGTGGCTATGGTTGTGTTCAGTCATTAATCCTCTAAAGAGGGAGGGTACTAATTGCGAAGGGTAGCGCCTATGTCTCGCTCGAGGCGAGCCGTAATGTCTGCTACCGCATCGTTCATCTGCTCAGCGGTCAACGTGCCAGCTTCCGACTGTAGCGTCATCCGGTAGGCCAACGATTTCTTTCCAGGAGGAACTCCCTCTCCTTCGAAGACATCGAATAGCGCGACTCGAACGACGAGGTCGTTGCTCTCAATCACACTCTGCAGCTGCTCGGCGGGAATATAAGCATCAACGAGGAGGGCAAGGTCTCTCTCTGCACTGGGGTACCGGGAGAAAGCATGGAACCGATGTCGGAGCCACCTAGTCTCGTTCGTGAGTTTGCCTAGGTCCAGTTCCAAAAGGGCAACCGTGTCCACCGGAAAGTCGAACGATGCGATCGCCTTTGGGTGCAGTTCACCAACCACACCAATATCCGTGCCGTTGGCGAGCACGCGCGCTGTGCGTCCGGGGTGAAGCAAGCGATCTTCTCCACGCTCGAACGTGGGGCTCACGCCGAGCCGGCCCAATACGGATGCAACGACTTCCTTGGCTTCATAGAACCCGCTTGGGATGCTGTTTTTTCCCCAGAGCGAGTCTCCCTGAGAACCCGCCAGCACACCAACGGCGTGTTCAAGCTCATCAGGCAGGTCGCCCGGCTTTGGAATGAATACACGGCCTATCTCGAAAAGCCCAACATTGCCCGGGGGGAGCCTGAGGCTCGCAGAAGCATTCCGTAAGATAGTTCCACGCAACGACGTGCGCATGTATTCCTGCTCTCGGCTCATCGGGTTGACCGTGCGCAGTGGCTCGGGGTGCCCCTCTCCTGCTGCACCAACTTGCTCCAGAAGACTCTTGCTGACCAGGCTATATGAAATAGTTTCCTGGAGTCCCGCTTGAACCAGCAAATCCCGAGTTTCCTCACGAATCGTTCGATCCTTCTGGTCGATCGCAACTGGCACTTGGCCAGCTAGAGCCGATTCGGGGATTGAATCGTAGCCAATCGTTCGCGCTACTTCCTCAATCAAGTCTTCTTCTATCGCGACGTCGGTGCGCCAGTAAGGCGGGCTTACCAGCAACTTCTCTTTATCGAGCTCAACTACCTGGAAGCCTAGCGCTCGAAGGACGCGAATGACATCAACTTGAGGAAAAGTTGTGCCAAGAACTCGTTTCATGTGGGCCAGGGTGAAGAGCAGCTTGACGGGCACGATTTCGCCATCAGCAGTGTCTGAGATGCCAGCATCTGCTAGGCCACCCGCAGTTTCGATAATGAGCGCGGTGGCCCGGCGTAGAGCAGTGATAGCTAGCTCTGCGTTGAGCCCCTTCTCAAATCTCAACGAGGCTTCCGTTCGATTCTTGATAGCGGCTGCTGTGCGCCTAGTGTTGATTGGATTGAACGTCGCTGATTCCAGCAAGAGGTTCGTCGTGGAGTCAGTCATCTCGCTGTTCCTGCCACCCATGACCCCTGCGATACCAATGGCCTTCTCGGGGTCGGCGATAAGCAACATCGGTGGGCGTAGGACATGCTCTTCACCATCCAAGGTGGTGAATTTTTCACCTTCCTTTGCGGCACGCACAATTACGGTCGCGTCCTTAACGCTTGCCAAGTTGAAAGCATGCAACGGTTGGCCATATTCCAGCATCACGAAATTAGTGACATCAACAACATTATTGATGGAGCGGTGACCGGCCTGCTCCAATCGTTGCCGGAGCCATCGAGGTGAGGGGCCCACCTTGATTCCGCGCACGACGGTTGCGCTGTAGCGAGAGCAGAGATCCGCATCCTCAACTCGCACAGTGACGCTTTGATCTACAGGGATTTCCCCTTCGGGATATTCTGACGACGGCTCACGCACGGTCTGGCTGGTGAACGCAGCGACTTCGTGAGCGATGCCTAGCACCGAGAGGCAGTCACCACGGTTGGCAGTGATTTCGATATCTAGGTAATCATCGGGCATGTACTCAGCGAGCGGCATTCCGATGGGGGCGTTTTCAGGAAGGACGAGAATGCCTTCATGCTCCTCTGAGAGGCCCAGTTCACGGCTGGAGCAAACCATTCCTGCAGAGAGGACTCCTCGTATTGTTGATGCCCCAAGTTCCATGGGTTCACCGGTATGCCCATTGAGGACTTTTGCACCGATCTGCGCGAAAGCAATTCGTTGGCCAACCTCGAGGTTAGGAGCACCGCAAACGACAGTCACGGGCTCGATGCCAAAGTCCACGTTCGCGAGGCGGAGGCGGTCGGCGTTAGGGTGAGAAGTAATCTCAAGAATGCGACCAACCACAACGCGATCCCAGCTCGCGCTCGGACCAGGTTGGTAGGAAGTCTCCACGCCTGCCATAGTCAGCCGGTGGGCCAACTCGACGGGAGGGAGAGAAAGGTCAACGTACTCAGCTAGCCAGGAAAGGGGAACTCTCATGGGCGCGAAAAGTGCTCCGAGGCAGGTTGTCCGCACCCATAGGCACGAGACTACTAGTATAGCTGTTGCCTCTAGCGGACGCACCACGCAGTCAGTAGCAGCGGGAATTCGCATACTGCATATTGGTTGAAATAGTCGGTACGGTAGGGTCCTAGACTTAAACCAGATCGGCCGCAAGCGATTCCCGAACGTCATCAGGAAGCACTTGTTCGGATTTGTAATTGGGGTGATCAATCAAAACCGAAACCCTGGGCCCCCCCGGTGCGATAGCTTTTGATTGCTCTGGCGTGAGGTCGAAAGTGAGGTAGTGAACCGCGCTGATTCGAACCTCGTTGCTCTGCCCGCCTTCGTACATGGCTTCAATCCGGTCGTCGCCGATGACGAGGAAGGTTGTTCCGCCACGATCGAGTCCAACCATTGAGTCAAGGATTTCGCGCAGGTGCGCTTGGTCTGTAATCTCAATGAGCCCAGTCGCCGACAACTGCCCTGCGGCAGGGATCAGCTTGTTGTAGACATCAATTTCTGCACGTATCCGCTCGTCCAAGACGATCCGTTCCGCGCGCATCATTTCCTGAATCTGGAACCTAACAGTGTCGCGGTTCTCGAAGACAAATGTGACAACCTCGCCAACCTGCACTCGCCTACTCTTCTTAAGCTGGATGATATGCGGTCGGTAGGTATGGCGCTCTTGCTCGTACTGCGCGATGTCGACGATATCTGCGGTGGTTAGTGACTTCATGCGCTATCTCCGGTTACAGCTTCAGGCAATGGTTGGCCAACTCCGCTTGGTGCTCCGGTCAGGCCATAGGCGGCAGCAAGCGCTAACGCGGAGTGGATTGGCCTTCGGCCGGTTCCTATTTCTATATGACGGGCTGCCAGAGGGCAGTCCGAAATGAGTACATTAGGCTGATGAGAGTTCAGGTTATCGAATAGCTTTGCGCCAACCTTCAAGGCCAGAGGAAAGTATCGCTTGCTAACGCCCCATGACCCGTCGTGCCCAGAGCAGCTCTCGACGGTCTCGACCTGCGTGCCGGGAATGAGGCCTAGTATACGCGGCGAGCTAATGCCAGCGGCTTGTCGTCGCGTATGACAAGCGACATGAAAGCCAACCGTACCTAGCGAGTTTTGGAAGTCTCGCAGCAGCGCTTTGTCTTGAGCCATCTTGAGCAAGTAATGACCGAACTCAAACGTATGTTTTGCTACTTCCCGAGCAGCCTCCGTTTCAGCACGCGTCGGGTATTCATCGCGCAACACGAGAGTGCATGTGGGGGTTGGCACAACGATATCGTAGCCCTGATATACAAGCTCAGAAAGACGCTTAAGGTTGAAGTCCATTTTCTTGACAGCGCCGTCGTAATCGCCACTGTCGATGAGAGGCATCCCGCAACATTCTTGCTCTGGAACGATGACCTCAACATTGTTGTGCTCAAAGATCCGAATGCAAGCCTTGCCAATCTCGGGATCGTTGTAGTTGACAGTGCAAGATGAGAAGAAGGCCACTTTGCGCTTGGCTTCAACAGGCTTCAGGCCGTCGCCGTAGTTTTTCTTGAACCAGGCGCTAAATGTTTCGGTGTGGTATTCAGGAAGAATCGCGTCTTCATGAACATCAAGGATCACGCCAACAATTTTTCGAGAGAGGGCGAATTTATTACTGAAATTAGTCAATGGCGCGGCGATTCCTCCTGCCATTTTCCCTAATCGATCCTGGTCGCCAATCAGTTTCTTCGCAAGAGGTATTCCTTTATTTTTCGCCTTTACAAATGTAGCCCGTTCGAGCAATTTAGGAATGTCTAGGTCGTATTCATGAGGTTCCGTGTACGGGCAAACCACCCAGCACAGCTTGCACTGGAAGCATAGGTCGTTGATATGCTCGAATGCAGGCTTCTCCAACTTGGCTACATCGTTGTCGACCGCATCCGCGGCCTCGAAAAGCGCCGGGAATGCCGGACACAGGTTCCAACACAACCGACAGCCGTCACAGACCGCGAACTGGCGGTGCTCTTCCGCCAGAAGGTCTTCTTCGTCCCAGTAACGAGGTTCGTTCGGGTTATAGGTCGGGCTCGCCACGGGATAACCTCCTGCCAGCTACGGAAAGTCTGGGTGCAATAGTGCCCTCCGTGGCAGGTCGCCAAACGGAGGGCACTAGAGCATTCACAAAGGGTCGGTATTGAATCTAGAGGCTCAGGTTCTCCAGGCCCTTGCTGAAGCGACCAGCGTGGGCTCGCTCTGCTCGTGCCAATGTCTCGAACCACTCCGCGAGTTCGTCGAAGCCTTCGTCTCTCGCCGTCCGAGCGAAGCCAGGGTACATCTCGGAATATTCGTAGGTCTCACCAGCGACAGCCGATTTGAGGTTCGCCTCCGTGTTGCCGATGGGCTCGCCAGTGGCCGGGTCGCCGGTTTCCTTGATGAAGTCAAGGTGACCAAATGCATGACCGGTTTCTGACTCAGAAATGTCACGGAACAATCCACCAACTTCAGGGTAGCCTTCAATGTCCGCACGACGCGCAAAGTAAAGGTACCGTCGGTTCGCCTGAGACTCGCCTGCGAACGCTGCTTTCAGGTTTGACTCGCTCTGAGTTCCTGCTAGTCCTGCCATGGGTGGATCCTCCTTTTCCTCTTTCCGATTGACCAGGTGCTCCCAAGAGAGCAATTCCATCTAGTCCTATCTATGATATCAGCGGCTTCCTGCCACGCAAGAACCCATTTACAAAACTGTGCGCGTTTGGATTAGGGTTCCCGCGTGATTCAAGTGTTGACACTTCAGCCACACATCCATATCATCATTCTCCTAGGAGTCGTATGCCTGTCGCATTGCGGCACCACAACCCCCAACACGAATAAATGATTCTGGCCTAGCTGTGCCTAGGCCTATTGCCATGTCCGCTCCATAGTCCCTGCGCTTACTGAGGAGTCAAGAGCCATATGACCTCACTGATGTCCCGTTCCGATATCTCCCTCGCCCCCAAGATTAAGTCTTTCGCGCGAGTTCCGAAAATCATCGAACCCTCAAGTTTGATTCAGATTCAGACCAATTCATTCGATCGGTTGAAGACCGCGGGCATTCGCGATGTCTTGGATGAGATCAATCCTATCCAAGACGTAACTGGTAGCCGATATGAATTGAACTTTGGCGCCCATGAGTTCAAAGCTCCGAAGTACAGCGAAGACGAATGCCGCGACAAAGAGATCACCTTCGAGGCGCCTCTGTACATCACGGTTGAGTTACGAGTGAAAGAGACCGGTGAGATTAAAGAGCAAACGCTCTTCTTCGGCGATATTCCTCAGATGACCCCCGCGGGAACTTTTGTTATCAACGGTGCAGAGCGCGTCGTAGTGAGCCAGCTAGTTCGCTCACCAGGTGCCTATTTCACTAAATTGCTCGACCCAGGCACAGGCCGGAGCGTTTCGCTCTCCAAGTTGATCCCCTACCGCGGAGCATGGCTCGAGTTCGAGACTAATCCTCGAGACATCATGTCGGTCAAAATCGACCGCAAGCGAAAACTCCCGGTCACTACTTTCTTGCGCGCACTCGGTTTCGGCGAGGACCAAGATTTGCTTGAGCTGTTCACCGATGTCGACACTGATCCTGATCATCCTTACATTCAAACGACACTGGATCGTGATACGGCAGTCACCAATGAGAGCCAAGCTCTCGTCGAGGTTTACCGCAGGCTACGCCCAGGAGAGCCGCCTAGCGTGGAGAGCGCGCGGACATTGCTAGATAACTTGTTCTTCAATCCACGTCGATACGACCTTGGCCGCGTGGGCCGTTACAAGATGAATCGACGCATGGGCCACAACCAGCCCATGACGGAACGAACTCTGACCAAAGATGACATCATCGAAATGCTTAAGATGATGATCCGCATCAACAATGGCGCAGCCCAACCTGATGACATTGACCACCTAGGGAATCGTCGTGTTCGGGCCGTCGGTGAGTTGATTCAGAACCAGCTTCGCGTTGGTCTACTCCGCATGGAGCGCGTAGTAAAAGAGCGAATGACTATTCTTGACCAGGAGGAGGCGACTCCGAGCGCACTGATCAACATTCGCCCTGTGGTTGCTGCGGTTCGCGAGTTCTTCGGGGGGTCACAACTTTCGCAGTTCATGGACCAGACCAATCCGCTAGCTGAACTAACGCACAAGCGACGTCTATCCGCGCTGGGGCCTGGTGGCTTGTCTCGTGAGCGCGCAGGCTTTGATGTCCGTGACGTCCATTACTCACACTACGGGCGTATCTGTCCGATTGAGACGCCTGAGGGACCGAATATCGGTCTTCTCGGTTCGTTGGCGACCTACGCTCGGCTAAACGACTACGGATTCATCGAAACCCCATATCGCAAAATCCGCAAGACGATTATGAGCAACGACCCGGACATTCAGGGACGTATATCCCTGGAAGAAATCCTTGACGAAGAAGGCAAGCCCTTCGTGCGCATCGGCCGCCCTGTTTCTGGTGCAGCAGCTGCCCGCCTGGTCGCAATGGCAGCGCGAGAAATCAGCGTGCGAGCATACGTATCGATGGACAAAAACGACATCGAATTCCTGCCTGCCGATGAAGAGGACAAGTACATCGTCGCCCAAGCGAACTCCATCATGGATGACAAGCTCCAATTCCTTGAGGACCGAGTCGAATGTCGAGCCTCATCGCACTACCAAGTTGAAGCGCCTGAGAAGCTTGATTACTTGGACGTCTCCCCGATGCAGATAGTGAGCGTTTCCACTGCCTTGATTCCGTTCTTGGAGCACGACGATGCCAACCGGGCTCTGATGGGCTCGAACATGCAACGGCAGGCGGTGCCATTGCTGCGGCCGGACGCGCCGCTAGTCGGAACAGGAATGGAAACTCGAGTTGCCCAAGACAGTGGGCAGATGGTGCTCGCAAAAGTTGCGGGGACGGTTACTTCCGTCACCGGCAGCGGCGTGATTATCACTGACGCCGATGGCCAAGAGCACATGCATATTCTGAGGAAGTTCATCCGCTCGAACCAAGGCACCTGTTTGACTCAGCGGGCCACTGTTGCCAGGGGAGAACACCTCGAAGTCGGAGCGCCTCTGGCAGACAGTTCTTCGACTGACCAAGGAGACTTAGCGTTGGGTCAGAATGTTCTTGTCGCATTCATGGCGATGGAGGGTTACAACTTCGAGGACGCGATCATCGTATCTGAGAATGTAATCCGAGACTCCAAGTTCACGTCTATTCACATCGAGAAGTACGAAGTAGAGTCTCGTGACACCAAGCTGGGACCGGGTGAGATCACTCGTGACATCCCAAACGTTGGTGAGGATGCACTCCGAAACTTGGACGAAGAAGGAATCATCCGCATAGGCGCAGAGGTTGGTCCTGGAGACATACTCGTTGGCAAGATTACCCCAAAGGGAGAGACGGAGCTAACGGCTGAAGAGAAGCTGCTTCGTGCAATCTTTGGTGAGAAGGCTCGCGATGTAAAGGACACGTCACTACGCGTGCCTCATGGTGAGCGCGGCAAAATCATCAACATCAAAGTGATGACTCGGGAGAACGGAGACGAACTCTCCCCCGGCGTTAACAAACTCGTTCGCTTATGGATTGCTCAGACACGTACTCTCTCAGAGGGCGACAAGATGGCTGGTCGCCACGGTAACAAAGGTGTCGTCTCCCGGATTATGCCCGTTGAGGATATGCCTTACCTAGGAGACGGAACTCCAGTTGACATTATCCTTAATCCAATCGGCGTCCCGTCGCGCATGAACTTGGGCCAGATTCTTGAGACGCACCTAGGCCTAGCCGCACACAAGCTCCATTTCCGTGCGGTCACTCCGGTGTTTGATGGTGCTGATGATGACGACATCCAGAATTCATTGGCCCGCGCCTGGTTAGTGGAACGTGCGAATGCTCTGGGAAGCACGGTTGAACGGACTCCGTTCGGCACCGAGCCCGATTGGGCGAAGGCTCGCACATGGGTAGCGGAGCGGGGCTTTAACGTAGACCATGTTTTCGCCACTGGTCGCAACAATGCCGCGATGGATGCATGCTTGATGGTATGGCTCGAAGATGTCGCCGATGACTACCTCGAGGCTACTGGAGGGAAAATCGACTCGGCCGCGGTAAAAGGACCAGAGCTTTACCAGTTGGCTCTTCTCGTCGCGAAGGCGATCAAAGAGGCTCCTCCCATTGTAGGTAAGTCCCTCCTGTACGACGGTAGAACTGGAGAGATGTTCGACAGTCCTGTAACAGTCGGGTACGTGTACATGCTCAAACTCATCCATTTGGTTGAGGATAAAATCCACGCACGTTCGACCGGCCCTTACTCATTGATTACTCAACAACCACTCGGTGGTAAGGCCCAGTTCGGTGGGCAGCGGTTCGGTGAGATGGAGGTTTGGGCCCTAGAGGCTTACAGCGCGGCGTATAACCTTCAGGAGATGCTCACGGTCAAGTCCGACGATGTCGTTGGCCGAGTAAAGACTTACGAAGCAATCGTGAAGGGTGAAGACGTAGTCCAGCCTGGTGTGCCTGAGTCATTCCATGTGTTGGTCAAGGAGCTCCAAAGCCTTGGACTCGCCGTTGAGCTCCGTTACGAGGACGACCGAGCGGCGATTCCGTCGCCCAGGTTTACCTACTCGGAGGAAGAGGACGAAGATGCCGCCCCCGAAATCGCTCTTGCCTCGCCTGGCATCAATCCCTCCTGGGAATCGGACTTCGAGCCGGTTGAAGAGGCCGAGGTTGAGGCGCAACAAGAGGTTCGAATGGACCTTGGTGCTTACGCCCGGCAGTCAGTAGAAGACGATGACAACGGAGACCAAGAATAAGTTTGGCTCCATCCTACGGTAAGCGAACGACGTGGCGGGGATGAGCCTCGCGAGGAGATTGCACATATGCCATCGGCGACCGATTTCAATGCGATTCGCATCTCACTGGCTTCGCCAGAACAGATTAAACAATGGTCTTACGGTGAAGTAACCAAGCCTGAAACAATCAACTATAGAACACTGCGTCCTGAGAAGGATGGCTTGTTCTGTGAGCGCATCTTCGGCCCCACGAAGGATTGGGAGTGCTACTGCGGGAAGTACAAGAAAATACGCTACAAGGGGGTCATCTGTGATCGCTGTGGAGTGGAAGTAGCTCGGGCTAAGGTACGGCGCGAGCGCATGGGCCACATCGGCCTAGCCGCACCTGTTGCGCACATCTGGTTCTCCAAGGGCATCCCCAGCAGATTGGGATTGCTCCTAGATTTGACTCCTCGGAACCTAGAACGCGTCCTGTATTTCGCACAATACGTTGTTACGTCTATCGATCCGCTGATGCGGGCTCGAACGGCTGAGGCAATTGATTTGCAGCACGCTGACCAGATAGAGGCTATTGAGCAGCAATGGGCAGGACCCGTTGCATCGATCGCCGCCGAGCTCGAGGCCACTTCCGAAGCAGA
>CALGTL010000152.1 GCA_937901475.1 uncultured Dehalococcoidia bacterium | reverse complement strand
CCGTCCCTTTTCTATGTCTTTATCATTCTCGCTACTACGCTGCGGCTTTTGCCTCTGCGAGCTTGCCCTTAGCAGCCTCGGCGATGGTCGTGAAGGACTGAGCATCGACCATTGCGATACTGGACAGCACCTTTCGGTCCAGGTCGATGTTTGCTAGCTTGAGGCCGTAGATGAACTGGCTGTATGACATGCCATGCTCACGCGCCGCAGCGTTGATCCGAATGACCCACAGCCGTCGCATATCGCCCTTGCGCTCCCGTCGATGGCGATATGCGTAACTAAGCGCGTGCAGCATTGATTCTTTAGCCCTGCGGAAAAGAAGATGCTTGGATCCTCGATGCCCCTTTGTGAGGGCGAGTAGCCTCTTGTGTCTCTTGTGTGCGGGTACTCCGCGCTTTACGCGTGCCACTAAGGGCCTCCTGTGTGTTAGAAATGCCGCCGATCAGGCGCGTTTTCTCTGCTACTTGTTGTAGGCGGGGATGAGCTTCAGGACTCGCTTGCGCTGAGTCGGTGAAACTGGCTGCTTCTCATCAAACTGGGCACGTACGACCCTGGGCTTCTTGCGACGCAGATGGCTGGAATGGCGCTTCATGCGCACTAGCTTTCCTGTACCAGTGATACCGTAGCGGGCTTTGGCGCCCTTATGTGTCTTCATCTTCGGCATGGCTTACAACCCTAACCCTAAATCGTCTTCTTTCGGTTCTACCGACTTGATCACCGGCCCGGCCTTTGCAGGCGCCAGGATGATACTCATGAAACGCCCTTCAAGTTTCGGCGGCTGCTCTAGCTTAGCCTCTTCTTGAAGAACGTCATTGACTCTCTTCAACAGCTTAACTGCAAGCTCCGGGTGGTCAATCTCCCGCCCTCGGAACATCACGGACACTTTCACCTTGTTGCCTGCACTCAGCAAGCGATGGACAAGGCGCTCTTTGGCTTCAATATCGTGAACGCCAATCTTCGGTCGGAACCGTACCTCGCGAAGCGAGTTCGTCTTTTGCGTTTTACGCATCTCGCGTTCTTTAGTCGACTGGAGGTAACGGAACTTACCGTAATCCAGCAGGCGGCAGACAGGAGGAACGGAATTGGGAGCAACCTCAACTAAGTCAAGGTCACGCTGCCGAGCCAAATCCATGGCGTCTCGTGCCGTCATGACGCCTAGCTGGCCACCGTCTTCGTCTACCACCCGAACCTCAGGCACTCGGATACGCTCGTTGACGCGATATTCCTTAGCTATTGTTTTGGTCTCCGTCCATGCAGAAAATCGGGTGCCGCTACGCGACACCCAGCACCTACGAAATATACCAGACGTAGAGCCCAGGGTAAAGAGACATCATTACGCAAACGGCTTCCCGATCCGCCGCTCCGTGCCAGCGACCAACCGTTTGATGTTGTCTCGGTGCATCACAATGATTAAACCACCTGCGCCCAACGTGAAAAGGAAATAGGCTAGATGCAAATCAAAGAACACCGCCCGTATCCCAAAAAGTAAGATAACAGCAGATACCCCTAGAACTGACCCCAGTGAAACATAGCGGGTCACCGCGACCACAGGAATGAATACCCCAAGGCCGACGACTGGAGCCACCATTGCGAATGCAGAGATGGTGCCGAGGCCCGTTGCAATTCCTCTGCCGCCTTTGAACCCTGCCAGTACTGGCCAGATATGACCAGTGATTACCGCCGTGCCTACAGTCGCATGGATGACAGGGTCATCACTGAGCACCCGGGCGAGCGCGACTGCTATGAATCCTTTCGCTGCGTCAGCTAATAAAACCGTTACGGCGGCTCCCTTTCCGGACGTGCGAAGCACATTGGTAGTCCCCGTCTTGCCACTGCCAACGGTTCGGATATCAACCCGCTTCGTCCACCTCACCACGTAAAGGCCCCATTGCACACTGCCTATTAGGTAGGCAGCGGGAACCAGTAACCACTCGATCATCAACGCCTCCGTGCGATTCGTGCCGCCTGATGGCGAGCCTGTGGGTGTGCTCGCGCCTCCTTTGCGACTGCTTTCGATCTGTTTTGGCCAATCACATGTACCTTTCCTTTGCCACGGAACTCCAAGCGAAGATGAATACCTTCATACTCGAATGCCTCTCGGATAGTGTTCTCCAAATACCGTTCATACGAGAAATGTACCCGGTGCGGATTGTTGCAGTAGAAAACGAAACTAGGCGGCCCCACACCCTCCTGCTTCACTCTATAAATCTTGAGTGACCCTGTGATCTCCGCAGGAGGCAGATGCCGTGCAATTGCGCCCATCACTGCGCGTGTCAATTCGGTGGCTGATACCCATTCCATTCGCTTCCTGTGTACTTCGAACGCTGTTCGGAGTAGGCGCTCAATCCCGGTCCCCTCAAGCGCTGAAATGAAAACGACAGGCGTACTGGACATGAACCGCAGCCGATTGAGAATGCGCCGACGGAAAACTCGCTCATCGCGGATTGTCGGTTCTTCCATCAAGTCCCATTTGTTGACCGCCACAACCGCGCCCTTGAACGACTCCATCACTTGGCCAGCAATGTGCAAATCTTGGTCTGTCGCAATCTGCGCAGCATCAATTACAAGTATCGCCACGTCGCATTGATCGATGGCACGGACGGCCCTGAGGACACTGTATCGCTCGATTCCTGGCACTATCGCACCTCGGCGACGTATCCCCGCTGTATCGACCAGCACCGCATCCTGTTCTTCGAATGTGAACGGAGTGTCGAGAGCATCGCGAGTCGTTCCTGGTACACCACTTACGATTGACCGCTCTTCACCGAGGATCATGTTGGTTAAGGCAGATTTGCCGACATTTGGTCGCCCGATGATTGCGATCTGCGCTGGCCGCTCCGTCTCATCGATATCCTCTTCAACGGGTTGCAGGTTCAGCTGATCCGTTACCGCGTCGAGGATGTCATCTAGCCCCGTGCGGTGTTGCGCGCTTGCAGGGATGGGAGTGCCGATTCCGAGTGAATAGGCATCCATCGCCAGCGCCTCTTGATTCACATTGTCCACTTTATTAGCGACCAGCACGGTCGGCTTGCCCGCTCGACGCAATTGCTCAGCCAGACTTTCGTCGGCATACGTAGGGCCGGTTCGCGCGTCGGTCACGAAAATCACAGCATCAGCACCCTCAACAGCCGCGTCGACCTGACCAGCGATGTGGGCCTCCATCTCGGTCTCAGGCTCCGGCACCAGACCTCCAGTGTCAACAATCAGCAGCTTGCGACGAAAATGCTCGATTTCTGCAATTAATCGGTCGCGGGTTGTACCTGAAATCTCTGAAACAATGGCCTCACGCCTACCTGCAAGTGCGTTGAACAGACTAGATTTCCCAACGTTGGGGCGGCCGACGATGGCTATCAAGGGTTTCGATGCCGAAACCGGTACGCGTCGCGATATCCCACTTACCGGAGTTTTTTCACTGGCCATATGGTCTAGTCTCCTGCTGCAAGCAGACGGAGAACCGCCTTCTGTGCGTGGAGCCTGTTGCCTGCCTGCAGGTAAGCAACGGACTGTGGGTGATCAAGCATGCCGGGCGGCATCTCCTCGCCGTAATGCACTGGCATAGGGTGCATTACCAGCGCTCTAGGATTAGCCCGAAGTAGAAAGTCATGGTTCACTTGGAAGCCTTGGAAATCGGCCTTACGTTGTGCCGACTCTGCTTCCTGTCCCATGCTCGTCCATGCGTCGGTATAGATGACGTCAGCGCCATCCACTGCTTCGCGTGGGTCATTGGTTACTTGGGGCGCTTCCCCACGGTTTGCAATCGATGCAATCTCAGCATCACCGAACGTGTAGCCTTCGGGGGATGCGATAGCGAACCGACCTCCGGTCGCCGCGCACGCCAATCCGAGACTCAGTGCGCAATTATTAGCGTCGCCGACGTACGCAATCTTGACACCATCGAGGTGGCCCAGCTTGTAGCGAACCGTCTGCACGTCCGCGAGCGCTTGGCAGGGATGTTCAACATCAGACAGGGCATTAATAACGGGCACAGATGCGCGACTCGCCAGGCGCTCCAGCGAACGATGACTATTCACTCTGGCAACAATCATCGAAACGAATTGATCGAGTACTGACGCTACATCTTCTACTGGCTCACGGCCATCCATATCTATCTCGTCTTTGCCGAGGTAAATCGAGTGACCACCAAGTTCATAAATACCTACATCAAAGCTAACCTTCGTTCGTAGCGACGGCTTTTCGAATAGCATCGCTACGCTCCTCCCTTCGAGAGGGAGGCCGCTGGACTGACCTGCTCGGTACGCGTCACTCCAATCGAGAATCGTCGCTATCTCAGTGTCAGTCAGATCATTTATGGAAAGGAAATCTTGGGGCATAACTCTTTACTACGGTTTCTTGGATTACTGAAGGCCTTGAGGGAATTCATATCCCTCAAAGCGCCCTGTTAGATTGTTCGTAACTACTTCTATGTAGGATGCCCACGCTTCGTCCGCGAGTTCCTTCGTAGCGATTACCTCTTTAATCTCAACACCATGTCGAACGGCGTCATAGTACAGCTGGGTTAGCTCATACCACTTATCGTAGCGCCGTTCGCGTTCGGATTCAGGGACGATACCGGCCATCGTGATTCCTAAAGGTAAAGCTTGGTTTGAAGCCTAAAACTGGCGAAGGAATCGGATGTCATTGCCATAGAACAACCTGACATCTTCAATTCCATATTTGAGCATCGCGATCCGCTCTGGACCCATTCCAAATGCGAATCCTGTATAAACCTCGGGATCATAACCAACATTGCGGAGAACGTTCGGATGTACCATCCCTGCGCCCATAATTTCCAGCCAACCAGCTCCGCGGCAAATCCTGCACGAATTTTCCGTGCCGTCGCAGTTGAAGCAATCGATTGAAACATCGACCCCAGGCTCGACGAATGGGAAATAATCGCAGCGGAACCGCACCTTCCGCTCGCTTCCGAACATCTGCCGAGCGAACTCATGCAGCGTGTGTTTCAGGTTGGCGAACGTTACACCCTTATCAACAACCAGTCCCTCCACTTGGTAAAACTGGGATTCATGCGTGGCATCCGTCGCCTCGTACCGGTAAACTTTACCCGGCACTACAACCCGAATTGGCGGCTCGTGTGCTTCCATTATCCTCGCTTGCATCGGTGACGTATGTGTGCGCAGGAGCGTGGTGAACCGGCCTTCACTGTCCTTATTAGCATCAATCCAGAACGTGTCAAACATGTCTCGGGCAGGATGGTCTTTGGGGATGTTTAGAGCTTCGAAATTGTAGCGATCCCATTCCACTTCAGGGCCTTCTACTACCTGGAAACCCATCCCGCGGAAAATCTCTGTAATCTCACGCAGGATGATTGTTGAGGGATGTAAGCGTCCCACTGCTAGAGGACGGCCAGGCAGCGAGATATCGATCGTATCGTCCGCTAGTGAATCCAATCGTGCGCTTAGGATTGTTGCTTGGCGCTCACTGAGGCGCTCTTCGAGAAAGACCTTAGTCTTATTGGCAGCGGCGCCGACTAAGGGACGGACATCTGACGGGAGAGTGGACACACTGCGCAGCACCTGTGTCAACTTGCCGGATCGCCCCAGATACGCAACACGCCATGTCTCGAGGCCCGACTCGTCAAACAACGCTTCTAATTCTTGAAGCGCTATATCACCAAGGGTTTTGAGATCTTGAAGGTGTGTGTTTTCAGCCATTGGTCTACTGCAAAAAGCGGTAAGTAACACCCGAATTATAGGTATCGCGCGAGAGAGGGGTCAACGACTCCCCGTGGGGCATTGCGAGGAGTCGTTGATTTCCCAATGGACTGTAGCCTGATTTACAGAGCTCTTTACGTAGCCGTGAGCGCATCGTTGCCCTTCACCGAGATGGTGAGTTGCTTAGCCTTCTTGGCCTCAAGCTTCGGCAGCGTAACAGTCAAGACACCCGCTTCGTAATCGGTGTGCACATTCTCGATGTCCACCGAGTCTGGCAAACCAAGAGACCTCTCAAACGCGCCCGTTCGGCGCTCGCTCAATATGTACGACCCCTCTGGTCGTTCGTCGTCAGTGCCTGTGCTTCCAGCGATGCGCATTACGTTGTCATCAATCGTGACGCTGATTTGGGCAGGCTTCATGCCCGGCAACGATGCTTCAACGATAACCGTGTCCCCGTCACGCACTACGTCTATTGGAATCCGCCACCTCTTCGTCTGCGTGCCACTAGATGGGGTCGATGAATCCGTAGACCGGTATCCGAGCCCTGCCCAGAACATATGCGCTTGAGACAACGCCGTTAATGGGTTCCGTCGTTCCGTAACCATATTGCAACCTCTTCCCTTATTATATAAATCTAAATAGTAACCATGGAATCATATTATAATATTTATAGAGTATTATCAAAGTTGATACGAATCATATCATATTAAATTGGCCAAAAACCCTGCTAAAATTTGTGCATCATGGCCTTCACTAAACTGCTAATAGCCAGCAATAATCAACACAAAATCACAGAATTCCGACGGTTGTTCGGTCATCTGCCATTCGACCTGGTGGCCCCCCAAGACATATCTCTGAGTCTCGATGTAGAGGAAGTTGGTGATACTTTCGAAGCGAACGCCAGCCTGAAAGCGCACGCTTTCGCTAAGGCCAGCGGATTGATGTCGCTCGCCGACGACTCGGGGATTGAAGTAGACGCACTAAACGGAGCCCCCGGGGTACGCTCTGCCAGATACGGAGGGGAAGGGCTTGACGATGAAGATCGAGTCCAGCTGCTACTGCACGAGATGACCTCCGTCCAAGAATCCCAACGTACATGCCGGTATCGAGTCGTGCTTGCGCTTGTTGATATGGACGGTCCTAAGGAAACTAGAGAAGCTTCTACTGAAGGGCGCTGTGAAGGTCAAATCGCCTATGAACCTTCCGGGTCTAATGGATTTGGCTATGACCCTATCTTCTTCCTACCTCACTATGGCAAGACTATCGCTGAAATCAGATCTGACCAAAAAGACGAGATTAGCCATCGCGGCAAAGCGGCTCGATGGATGGCTGAAATACTCGCCTCGCGCACAGACTGAATCACCGTGG
This sequence comes from uncultured Dehalococcoidia bacterium, assembly GCA_937901475.1. Taxonomy (GTDB): domain Bacteria; phylum Chloroflexota; class Dehalococcoidia; order Lucifugimonadales; family Australimonadaceae; genus CALGTL01. The sequence goes on along the minus strand of CALGTL010000152.1, from coordinate 8,589 downwards.
GATAATGGGCAAGATGCCAGACTCCACTAGATTTATTACTGACGCCCTCGGACGGCCAATTCAGGACCTCCGTATCTCGGTCACCGACCGCTGCAACTACCGCTGCACCTATTGCATGCCGGCAGAGATATACGGCGAGCGATACCACTTCCTCCCGCGTGAAGAAGTGCTTAGCTACGAGGAAATCACCCGTCTAACGCGTATTTTTGTTTCCATCGGTGTGAAGAAAGTGCGCCTGACTGGGGGAGAACCACTCGTCCGTTTGGGTATTCACGAATTGATTACTCGACTTAATGACATTCCTGGCATAGATGATCTGACGCTCACCACCAACGGTTACCTCCTCGCGGATCAGGCTGAAGCTCTGAAAAAGGCAGGCTTGGCTCGCGTAACAGTCAGCCTCGATAGCTTAGACCCTGAGATCTATGCCGCTATGAACGGACGTGGTTTCGAGCCGTCTCGTACATTGGCAGGGATAAAAGCTGCAGAGGATGCGGGCCTTGGCCCGATTAAGATTAACTCCGTGATCGAACGCGGCACTACTGACCACACAGCGGTTGCTTTAGCTGCACACTTCAAAGGCTCTGGTCACATTCTGCGGTTCATCGAATTTATGGATGTGGGGAATTTAAACGGCTGGGATCGTTCGAAAGTTGTTCCCTCGGCTGAACTTATAAAGCGTATCAACGTAGAGACGCCCATCGAGCCAATCGCCCCCAACTATGCAGGTGAAGTCGCGGAGCGCTGGCGATACGTAGATGGCACAGGTGAAATTGGCTTTATCTCATCCGTCAGTCAGCCTTTCTGCGCTGGGTGCACTCGCGCACGCCTGTCACCTGAGGGCAAACTATTCACGTGCCTCTTTGGTAGTGATGGGTTTGATCTTAAAGAGCCACTCAGAGCGGGCGCGACCGAGGATGAAATGCTAGCTTTAATAATGGGCATTTGGAGAGCTCGAACTGACCGTTACTCCGAACTTCGGGCAACCACTGGCACTGGCGCTCGCAAGGTCGAGATGTATCAGATAGGTGGATAGATTTGGCTACTTACGATATCTACACTGACGGCTCATGTAGCGGCAACCCGGGTCCTGGAGGCTGGGGCGCTATCGTCATCGACGGCGTTAATACTACCCATCTTTCTGGCGGAGAGCGTTCGACCACCAACAACCGCATGGAAATGCTGGCAGTCATTGAAGGGCTGGCATCGTTACCCGCTGGCTCCCAAGTGACCATCCACAGCGACAGTCAATACGTTATCAATAGTATGACCAAGAATTGGAAACGCAACGCGAACTTGGATTTATGGACAAGGCTCGACGGCCTTGCGTCAGAGCGCGCAGTGGAGTGGGAATGGGTCCGAGGCCACAACGGGCACCCCCTTAACGAGGCCGTAGACCGTTTGGCTGTTGCCGCGATGACTGAGCTCAAGGACAGTGGCGCTCGCACCACCCCACCTCAAGGCGCCTCTCCAGGTCTCACTCACGTAGACGCTGAAGGCAACGCGCAAATGGTCGATGTGGGTGACAAGCCCGACTCGACTCGCACCGCTCTCGCTGGGGGAACCATCACTATGCACCCAAGCACGCTTGCTTTGATTCTCGAAGGTAAAGTGGAGAAAGGCGATGTTTTCACTGTCGCCCGCCTAGCAGGAATCAACGCAGCAAAGCACACCTGGGAAATAATCCCCCTGGCTCATCAGATTCCGCTGAGCCATATATCTGTGGATTTCGAGTCAGATGCGGCTTCGGGTGTCGTGACTATCAGCGGGTCATCCCGCACAAACGCTAAAACCGGCGTTGAGATGGAAGCTCTCACTGCGGTCAGTGTGGCAGCGCTTACTGTCTATGACATGTGCAAAGCCGTTGATCGAGCCATGCTCATCGGAAACGTTAGGCTGATTAGGAAGCGTGGCGGCACTCATGGAGATTACACAGCAAATCCTATTTAAAGGAGCATATCGGGTTGCGAGATCTTTGAACCGGATGAGCCCTTCGACTTTAGCTTCGTCCCCTGCATTACTGCACTGAATGATTCTCGAGATATTTGAAACAGCCACTCTCTGCGAATATTCGCCACCCGGAGGCGGTCACCCTCTGTTATGGCGAAGCGCACGAATTCCAGTGGCACAGGCTCTTCGAACGCGATGTAGTCGTACCAGAAATCTTTCAGTCCATGGTCGACTGCCGTCACCAGCCCGATACCGGGTACCGTTTTGGCGTATATCCGGTAACTTGATGTGCAGTAGAGAAGAACCATATCGCCAACATTCATGTTCTTAGGCATGTTGCGATTGCCGAAGCGCCCACCCTCGATAGTTACGTGCCCAGGCGTTGTGGGATCGGCATAAACCGCGAAGTAGCAGCGAGGTGATTCGTTGTTTGGTAATTCCATGACCTTGAAGCTACCAGAATCTAAGAAAGAAATCTTCTCTCCCGGCGCTATAATTGGTTCCTATGACTCAACAAGCCCGTGACGCTCTCCTTGATGGATTGAATCCTGCCCAGCGACAGGCCGTCGAGCACGTCAACGGGCCTTTGTTGATAGTGGCGGGGCCGGGTAGTGGCAAGACGCGTGTAATCACGCACCGTATTGCCTACCTTAATCACTACCTAGGCATCAGGCCTGGGAACATCGGCGCAGTCACATTCACCAACCGAGCCGCCAAGGAAATGCGCAGCCGACTCGAGCACCTCCTAGGGGACCGTGCGCGTTACATCACTGCTGGCACGTTCCACTCGCTCTGTGCGCAGATTCTGCGACACGATGGCAAGGCAATTGGCCTGCCGCCTGAGTTCGTCATCATGGACGATGACGACCAGCTCGGCCTAATCAAGCGAGCTATGGTGATCTGCGAGGTCGACCCTAAGAAATTCCCTCCGCGATCAATCCTCAACGCGATTTCTTCAGCGAAATCGCGACTGCTCACGCCTGAAGGGCTTGCGCAGCGTGCCAGCGGCTATTATGACGACCTCGTCCGGCGCATTTTCATAGAATACCAAGCGCTTATGTCCCGTAGCCGTGGCGTTGACTTTGACGACTTACTGTCACGAACTATTGAGCTATTTCGTGAAGCGCCTGAGACTCTGGCGAAATATCAAGAGCGATTCCTCTATCTCATGGTCGACGAGTTCCAAGACACCAACATCGCTCAGTACGAGATCGCCAAGCAGATCTCGAGCAAGCACCTCAATCTCTGCGTCGTCGGTGACCCTGACCAGGCCATTTACTCGTGGCGCAATGCGGACATCAGGAACATTCTCAGTTTCCAGAAAGACTTCCCTGGTACCGTCACCGTCAACCTGTCGCAAAATTACCGCTCGACCTCCACAATTCTTGGTGCCGCTCGTAAATTGATATCAGCTAACCGCCAAAGGCTCGACCAAGATCTGTTTACTGACAACGAAATGGGTGCGAAGGTCGTCATCGCCGAGGCTTACAACGAGGATGAGGAGGCCCAATTGGTACTCCAAGAGATTGAGCGACTCACTCGGGAAGAGGGCTTCACGTTGCGTGACTTTGTCGTGACGTATCGCGTGAACGCGCAATCCCGCGCGCTGGAAGAGGCGTGCCTCCGCTATGGAGTTCCTTATAAGCTCGTCGGAGGTGTTCGCTTTTACCAACGGCGCGAGGTCAAAGACCTGATTTCCTATCTGCGCTTACTTCAAGATCCTTACGATGAACCCAGCCTCGCGCGCGTCATTAATGTACCCGCTCGTGGTATCGGCAAACGCACCGTCGACGAGCTCATCGCCTGGGCTGGAAGCTTATCGATTCCGGCCTATACCGCGCTTCAACTGTTGGCAGGTGATGGCACCGAAATCGCGGAAGGGATTGATGCAAGCCCTTTCAACCCTCGCCAGGTCCAGCAACTTGTCGGATTCTTGAGGCTGATTAATGACCTTCGTGCGTGCCTGCCAGACATGGAACTGCCGGAGTTAATCGATGAAGTGCTCACCCGCTCTGGGTATCGACGCTCGCTTTTGGACTCAGAGGAGCCCGATGCTGAAGACCGCTTGGACAATCTTCGCGAGTTCCGGGGCGTGAGTGCTGATTGGCTAACTATTCCAGCTAGCGAATCACTCCAGCCCTTCTTGGAGAACGCGGCACTGGTCTCTGAGCAAGACTCTATCGTGGAGAACGAGCAGCAGTACCTCACGCTAATAACGCTGCATCAGATTAAAGGGCTCGAATACCCGGTGGTTTTCATAACTGGGTTTGAGGATGGAGTGTTACCTCACACCCGGTCGCTTGATAACCCTGACCAGCTGGAAGAAGAGCGCCGTATCGCTTATGTAGGCATGACGCGAGCCGGCAAACGCCTGTATCTCCTTCGCTCATTTCGTCGTCGCTTGTTTGGCGCGCCAACCGGCAATCCCCCTTCTCGCTTCCTTCGTGATATCCCCGAAGATTTCCTAGAGGCTGCCGCGTCCCGACTCCGGTCTTCGAACAACAGTGTTGGGCCGTCTGGCCGCACCTCAAACTACCCGGTCGTTGCTGGTGAACCTATCGTCCAAGCTGGCCCTCCGCCGTTCAGGGCTGGCGACAAGGTTTCCCACGCGACTTTTGGGCAAGGGATAGTGATCAACTGCTTGGCTAAACCGAGCGACTACGAACTTACTGTGGCATTCAAGGGGCAATCTGGGATCAAACGACTCCTCCACAGCTTCGCTAAGCTTGAGCTAATCTCGAAAGAGTAAACTTCTACCTCGTGACTCTTGATGCTAATAAACCAATCGAGCGACCGTCGGTACCCTCCACTTCGGGGAAGGGCGTCGATCTCTCTATCGTTATGCCTGCCTACAACGAGGGCGCGCGGATTGCCCCGACGCTACGCGAGTACCTCGAGCAATTTGGTCGAGTCTATGGCACAGCCTTTGAAGTGGTTGTCGTGCTCAATGGCTGCCGAGATGACACCCGCAAGGTAGTTGAACAAGTTGCACAGGGCAGTCGATCAGTCCGCATCATCGAATTTACCCAACCCTTAGGGAAGGGCGGCGCAATCTGGGAAGGGTTGGCGGTCGCTCATGGAAGCAAACTCGCCTTCGTTGATGCCGACAATATGGTGCGCGCCCCCGAAGCTGAAAAGCTCGTGCGAGCCCTTGACACTCACGACGTGGCAATTGCCAATCGCTTCACTGGAGTCGAGGAAGGAGGCTCTAGCCAACCCCCCCTGCGCAAGCTCATCAGCCTTGGTTCCCGGCTCTGGGTTCGCCTCTTCCTTGGGCTACCGTTCGAGGATACACAATGCGGGGCGAAAGCCTTCCGCGCCGTTGCTTGGCGTCACATCGCACCTGAGATTCACGAGCGGAGCTGGGCATTCGATCTCGATGTACTCGCACACGTCCATCGACTCGACTTATCCGTCGCCGAAGTGCCCGTCCGCTGGCGGCATGTCACAGAGGGGTCCAAGGTTAGACCGTGGGTAGACGTTCCGCGAACCCTGATTGCAACTTTGGGGATCCGGCGCCGTTCGCGACAACGCTGATCGTCACCCTTTCCGTACCACCTGCTAAATCTTTCTCTCGAGCAATAGAGCAGAGATGAAACAGACACGACAGCACCCGCTGCGTTACGGTGCTCCGGACAATTTCTTGAGCTTCCAAGAGAGCAAACGAGCGCACAGCACGCCGAAACTAACCGCCTCTTTCGCAGAAGCCTTGGATGTCCCCGCAGTACGATCTCGGAAAATAATCGGCCACTCAGCAACTCGTAAATCACGCTGTGTCGCTAGTAGCTCCACCAGCCACTTGAATCCACCTGACGAATAGCGAGTGGGGGTAGATAACAACACATCACGCTCCACGACCGCGAACCCTGTCAGAGCGTCATTCGCTCCTATCTGAAGAAGCAGCCGTGCTCCAAGATTCAGCACGAAACTGATGGCACGCCGAGCGAAAGGCTGGTCAATGAAAGCCGCTCCCTTTACAAACCGAGAACCGATGACTACCGAGTAGCCCTGCTGTGCTTGGAGCAACATAGGAGGAACTTCTTCGGGATCGTGAGAAAAGTCCGCGTCTATCACGCAGACATACTTGCCGCTTGCGGCTTCAGCGCCTGCGTAAACTGCGCTCGACAACCCCTGCTTACTTGCCCGTGTAATCAAGCTCACTCGCGGGTCAACACCGGAGATAGTCTCTACTATCTCGGCAGTCCCATCAGGACTGCTGTCATCGACAACGATGACTTCGGTAGGCGTTGGATTACACACTTCGAGGAGTTGTGTAACGAGTCGTTGAATGTTCGCCCGCTCGTTGTAAGTGGGAATAACGATGGAGAGGACTGGCTGTTGTAGTGAAGTCATGAGATTACCCGACCCCTGGCGTTGCTTCGTCAGTTTTCTGTTGAAGCTTCGCGAGAAAAGAGATAAGGGGCCCGCTGTGCCAGTCGAAAGAAGGGGCCTCCCGAACCAACAAACGCTTGAGTCCAGGAACACCGAGCAATCGATGCATTTGCTCAACCAACGAATCGGGAAGTTGTTCAATTAGAGCCCGAAGGGCCTTTCCTAGCTTGATTTCCGCATCAAGGAGATTTCGCCACTCGATTTCATAGGCAGCAAGTCGCGAGGCCGACAGGTCGCCTGCCCAGATAGCATCCGCCAGAATCGGTGCCGCTAAATCGGCGCTGAGAAGGCCGAAGTAGATTCCGCCACCGCTCGTGGGTTTGACGAGTCCAATGGCATCCCCAACCCCCACAACCCCATTGGCCACCGTATGACTGGATGCTCCGATTGGAATCGCTCGGCACCGGTAAGCTTCGCGTACCGTCCCAATCCGACCTTCGGCTTGGAGTCTAGCCACTTGATCACGGAGGTAATTCATTGTGCCACGGCGAGTCATCAGGCCGGTCAGTGCGAGCCCGGGTTTCCAAGGCACGAGCCACCCGAATCCGCCTTCGCCGTAGGCCTGCCCGGTCATGACTTCGAGCTCGTCAACACCAGTGGCTTCTACCACAACCTGACAACCACTCAATAGGTCTCCAGGTGCGTCGAGTCCCGCTTTACGGGGCAATTTACCACCGAAGCCGGTAGCAATTACGGCAGCGTGAGCGCTTATCGTGAACGACGTACCTGCCCGGTCAGCTTGGGCTTCGATTCCTGTCCCTGTCCACGTGATGTCAGCCACGTTGGTCGAAGTAATTAACTCCGCACCTGCGGACATAGCACGCTCCACGAATAGGCGATCCATGGCGGGCCGGTCGAGCACGTAGGCCTGGATAGCCTTCCGTTGGACCGTGGCCCCACGACCCGAAGGCGATCGCAACACGAACGACTGAATGGGTTGAATAATAAGTGACTCTGGTAGCTCGTAGTGCTTGAAGCACTCCGCACTAACAATCCCCGTGCAGTGAGTCGGGTACCCTGGCTCCGGATTGCGCTCCACGATGGCGACATGCAGTCCTCGCTGAGCTAGTACCGCTGCAGTTCGTGCGCCGGCAGGGCCTGCTCCTACAACAATAGCATCGTATGTGGTTTCGTTGGGCATCGGGAAAGGGGCACCTGGTACGTGTAATAGCAATTGTAGAAGTATAAGGATGGCACAACGCTGGAGGGTAGTAGATAAAGGTGCTTTACCCTCTCAGCTGGCAGGGCTAGACTCGCATTCATGGTTTCTACTCCTACATTAAGGACAGCGTTCGTACTTGCGGGGGGTAAAGGCGAGCGCCTCCGCCCCCTTACAGACAACCGACCCAAGCCTATGGTGGAAGTTGCTGGAGCACCGATACTCGTTCACCATCTCAACTGGCTCCGAGATAACGGCATTGAGCGTGCCGTAATACTGACCGGTTACCTGCATGAGGTGATTGACGACTATTTCGCGGTGCCGCGTATCGAGGGCATGACCGTAGATTGCATCGCAGAAGAACGCCCCCTCGGGCGTGGCGGCGCATTCAGAAATGGGTTCGAGCAGTCTGGTTGCACTGATCGCTTGGTGATTGCGACGAATGGTGACGTAATTACTGAGCAACCCATTGGACCGCTGTCCGACCTTCACGAACGCTCCGGAGCACTGGTGACGATTCTACTCACACAGCTAGTCAGCCCCTACGGTATAGTCGGTGTGGACGATACTGGGCGGGTTAACAGCTTCGTTGAGAAGCCGCCTTTGCCGTACTGGATTAACGCTGGCGTTTACCTCATGGACTCGACAGTGTTTGGTCGCTTCCCCATTGAGGGAGACCACGAAACATGGACGTTCCCCGGACTTGCCGAGGAGGGGCATATTGCTGGATTTCAAAGCACTGCCTTCTGGAGCTCTGTTGAATCCCCTAAGGACCTCCGAGAGGCTAATGAGCGGCTTGGAGGACTCGACCGTTCCTAGGCGTCATCGCCTTCATCTGCTAACATCGCTTCACGTCAAATGTGGCGCCGCGACCCCTTTCACGGGGTCGCTTTTGTAACGGGGTGTAGCGCAGCCCGGTAGCGCGCGTCGTTCGGGTCGACGAGGCCCCCGGTTCGAATCCGGGCACCCCGACCATTTACTACAAAGCCCAGTCGATTATCGGCTGGGCTTTTTATATTTATATTAGAAGGGTATGCAAATTCGTATTGCAAGACTTGGACATGAGCTGCTGGTGCCGGTGTGGTTCG
>CALGTL010000151.1 GCA_937901475.1 uncultured Dehalococcoidia bacterium | reverse complement strand
ACCAACTAACCCGTGGTTTGCAAAAAAAACCTCGGGTTGATTAAACATCTAAATTTTGATGTTACTGATGAGGTAATTGCACACTGACGAGCGTTGAAAAACAATCGTGCTCTCAGGATGTTAAGTTGCAGTTATCGAAAACCCTCTACCTGTACCAAAGCAAAAGGAATTGCCTACTGGGTGCTGAATGCTCACTGGAGCGTAATAAACTTGTCGAGAGATCGAACTTGTTACTCTGGCTTTGGTATGAGAAAGTCAGACTGTCAAGTAAGGTGAATAGGTATTTGTTGACGCTAGGGGCGAAATTTCATGCTAGTGATTGATTGTGATGCACACGTAGAAGAACCTGAAGAAGCCTGGTCTTACCTGGACCCTGCATTCCACCGCAAGCGCCCTTTCATCGTGGAATTTCCTGAGGACACTGTCTTTGGATCACACAATGCAGCCTGGGTCATTGACTACAAGCTTCGACTCTACGGTGCTACCCCTACGATCATGAAGCGCTCATCGCAAAAAGGAGCCCCTGTCCCGACTCAAGACCTGACAGATGTTAATGGGCGCATCGCTTCGATGGACGAGGCTGGTATAGACCGACAAATCATCTTTCCTACAATTTGGCAAGGCCCAGTCGCTGAAGACCCTGAATTGGAGTCAGCGTTAGCGACGAGCTGGAACACCTATATGGCCACTCAATGCAGCAAGTCCAAAGGGCGCCTCTTCTTTGCAGCGGTAATCCCCTACCGGCGACCTGCAGATGCTGTCGCTGAGCTACGCCGTGTGAAGACTCTGGGTAGTGCTGCTGGCGTCTACACCCACGGTATCGAATGGGACATGCCCTTGAGTAACCCTGAGTTTTGGCCTATCTATCAGGAAGCTGCAAGATTGGAATTGCCGCTCCTGATTCACACCGGCAACGTTTCTCCCGCTATCCGGTTTATGGCTGAAGGATTCCCTCGCCCCAATCAGGTGCAATTCCCGCAAAACAACCCGTATGGTGCAGGGCTGAATCAAGTGCTGTACGGCGTGACTCAGTTATTCGGTTCCAGCGCCATGGACGATTTCCCTAAGCTCAAAGTGGCGGTGCTTGAGATTGGTTCAGAGTGGGTTCCTATGTTCTCTAAAGAATTGGGAGAACGCACCAAGTTCAACGATTGGCTCGGCGACCGCTTGTTCGTAGCATGCGCTGTGGGCGATGACATCACGCACGTGGTTAACCGCGTGGGTGATGATTGCCTGATTAGCGCGACCGACTACCCCCACGGGGACGCGTTCAGGGCTGACTGCCTTGAGGAATTACTTGTCGCGCGCGGTGACCTCACTTCAGCGACGATCGATAAAATATTGACGAGCAATCCTCAGCGAGCATTTACCTTCGCCTAGTCGACCTGAGCTGATGACAACTCAGTCCGTTCAACCACCGTCCTAACGAACAGGACTAATTGCCTAATGGCCCCTGGTCAACGCAGCAGACAACTCGATTGGCTTTCCATGAGGCGTGTTTAGATAGGCCTGGCGCCATTCCTCCTTGCGCTGGCGCAAGTCGGAATGAGCCACAAGCGAGCGCTCCTCGCACAACTGCTCAAGCGCGTTCATCCAATAGAGGTAGTAGGTATTATCGAAATCAGTCTCGCCCCCGCCCTGCGCGCTGCGTATCTCTGTAGAGAACACCTCGGTCCACTCCTTCCAAGTGAAATGGCCATCGGAGGACAATCGCACCGCGAGTGCGAATGCCGCTGCCTGCCATGGGGCTTGGAACACGGGCCCATCGCTGTCCTGAGGAATTAATGGCAAGCCGTGTAGCAATTCGCTCGGGTTAGTCGTCATTCACTTGACTCCAGGTATTCTTCCCATAAGTCTGCATACACTGCACTCCGCGTATCCGCAGACTCCCCCCATAACTCTTTGGCCTCGAACCGCACGCAGTAGAGATGGGCTCCTTTATGGATGCCTTGCGATGTCATATCAGGGAATAACTGCGTCCCATAGTGTTCATGGATAACCCCCCAATGGCCTCGCAGGTAGCGCGGTTCACGAGTGTGCGTGCTTGGGTGTCGATTCTTTGCCAGTACACGATCACCTGGTGCGTACCTCGGCGGAGACTCATCCGGTAGTAGAACGATGCTCATGCGATCCGGAACTTGACGTGCCATTTCTGTAGTCAGGACATGGGCCTGGAGCTCCTCTGAAACAACACTGCTAGGCACACCCGAGTTCAACTCTTCCTGTGTGACGAGCCCCGCTTCGAGAAGCAGAGTGTGAATCCCCGTAAACCAATTCTCGTAGTAGGAATGACGAAGGTAATCTACAGGTCGTTGTCGCTCACGTGCGTAACGGCTCTTGTCAATATTCCAGCGACCTAGTGCTCCCAGTGCTCGATTTATTCCGTATACTCGCCCTTCCCAGGCTGCGTGAAAAACGGGCTCTTCGGACTCTAACTCAGGATTGATAGGGCCAAAACCCTCCATACCTCCCATGTCATGGGCGCCGTTCACTCGCCACTCCTAATCGCTTCTGGTGAACGAGCAACTTCAACCCCAATCATAGAGTTGCGCGAAACAAGATTGACGAGTTGCTCCGCGCTCCATCCCTCAGTGCCTTCCGGCTGTTGAGGTAAAACCAAGTACCGCATCTCTGAAGTAGAGTCCCAAACGCGGACTTCAGAGGTTTCAGGCACGTGAGTTCCAAATTCTTCGATAATGCCTCTAGGGTCAGAAACTGCTCGGGAGCGATAGGGCGCTGACTTGTACCAGACAGGTGGTAATCCCAAGACAGGCCATGGGTAGCAGGAACATAGCGTACAGACGACTAGGTTGTGGACCTTATCTGTGTTCTCTAGCACTCGCATCTGCTCGCCCTGGGCACCTACGTAGCCCAGTGACGCTATTGCTGCGGTTGCATCCTTCAACAACCAATTACGAAACCCAGGTTCCGTCCATGCTCGTGCTACCACTGCGGCACCGTTGCGAGGTCCAACTTTTGTCTCGTAGGTATCGATGACTGCATCGATAGCGTCGGGATCGGCCAAACCCTTTTCAACCAGAAGAGACTCAAGCGCCTTCACGCGGAGTTCGATATCCGAAGGTGGATCGGTGAAATCCTCACCGCTCCCATGGCTATGACCGTGGTGCTTGTGCTCGCCCGGTGAATCTGACACTGGAACCTCCATCCTCAGGCCTAGGGCCTTGCTTCTGTTTGACTGTACTGGCCACTCTGTGCCCGGGTCAACGATTTAGGCATCAAACTAACGATGGTTAGGAGGAACTGCCACCTGATGCGACAACACCACCTCATGCCGCTCTCGCGCCGACTCCATTAAGGCTAGCTGTACCTCAAGTGTAGCCATGCCCCAGTGACCATCGTGGAAGATCGGCTGGCCACGGATGATCCCGGCATATGCTTCAGCCAGCGTTGGATCCGATGACCCACCACCATCAACGGCTGTTAGCGACTCCTCGCGCACGCCATCGTCGTTGTAAACGTAGATGCCGTTGGGTGATTGCCTGAGTACGCCTCGCTCACAGGTCACGATCAATGCACCAAGGTCGCTTAGATACCGCGCAGGGTTCCCGTCGACGAGGATGCTCGGAGGCGTGCTAGCCGCTCCACCGAACCGGCCATCGTCCTTGGCCTGTTGTTCATTCCACGTGCCATCGCGGATTGCCTTGCGTACCTCCGTCCGGCGCTCGATGGATGTCGCAGCTCCTTCTTTTTCCCACGGAAGCAATTCACTAGCCATGAAATAACCATAACCGTTGTAAGCGATTGTCGCGGGGGTGCCATCTTCGAATTCTAGGTACGCTGTGTAATAGCCTGGTGCTCCCATACGCCCTGCCATCCATGTTCCGAGTGAGCCTCGCACGCTGCGTACGAGCCCGCCACCAAGAAAACGCAGTGTGTCGATTTGATGCGGTGCCTGCCGAAAACCAACCCCGCCCCCTTGATTCACGTCGACCTCTTCAGGCATACGAGGTCGAAGCATCCAGTTAGTGAAGGCCAGTACATTCATTGCCTTGATTGCCCCGACCTCACCTGATTTCACGACGCGCGATATTGCTTGTACGGGAGGGTCGAACGCTCGTGTGTGACCAGATAACAGCTTCACTCCATTCCTATCGGCTGCCTCTATCATCGCTTCGGCCTCTTTGAGGTCAACCGCTAATGGCTTCTCGACAACAATGTGCTTGCCGGCGTTTGCCGCCATAACTGCATGCTTCATATGTAGCGGATTCGGCGTTGCTACCCAGATAGCGTCCACATTGGGGGCAGCGCAAAGCTCCTCCATGGAAGCATAGGCTTTGCCTCCAAACTCACGCTCGAACGCTGCTCGTGCGTGCGGGCGTAGATCCGCAACAGCAACTGCTTCCACGTTGGCTTCCTTGCGCATTGTTGCCAGCACGCCTCCGCCAGCGTTCCCAACTCCCACCACACCAAACCTCAGCGTCCGTTCCACTTCGTTAGCCATATTTACTTAGCAGCTCCGTTATCGTTTGTTGCCTCGCGTGCAACGCTTCGCATGCTACTTCAATCTTTCGATATGGGCACACTGCTTGTGCCGGGCTTGTAGTCCCACGCAGGTTAAAAACGCGATAGAGTACTTTCATGATGCAACACACTTATTGCCCTCGCTGCGGTTCAAACCTGTCTACGAAATTTGACGGCGGTCGCGACCGAATGGCTTGCCTCAGTGATGGCTGTGGCTTCATGCACTTTGGTGACGCATCTATCGGGTGCGGTGGTGTGGTAATCCGCGATGGCAAGATACTTCTGGTTCAGCGTGGCATCAACCCTGGTAAAGGGAATTGGCAAATCCCGGGCGGCTATGTGGAGTTTGACGAAGAAATCCACTCAGCTGTTGAGCGTGAGGTGCTTGAAGAAGCAGGAGTCACCGCCAAAGTTACCGACTCCCTCGGCTTTAGGCACACCGCAGGAAACCGCGAAAGGCCTTCTTCCAATCTTTACGTCGTGTTTAGGCTCGATCCTATCTCAGGAGAACCCCTCGCTGATGGAGAAGAGACGCTAAACGCAGGTTACTTCACCCTTGAAGAAATGACCGAAAAGACAGGCATCCAATCACTCTCGCTTTGGGCTGTCAGGCAAGCACTGTTTCACCCCCCTGGTGCAGGCTTCACTCACCGATCTGGTGACCTCGAATTGCGGGCTGGTTGGTCCCTCTTCGGCCTTTAGCTATCGAAGCATGAATCGCTCAAACTGCACCCATGGATTGGAAGTATTGGCGCGTAGGAAAACTCTCGCAGAGAAAGCATGTGAGAGTAAGAGATATGCAGATACCTCGTAAATCGAACTAGGAGCCGACTTACGATGTCAGACAGGTTTCGGCCACTGTATGCGCCAATCAATTAATTAAAATCGATCATAAATTCGAAAAATTTAAGCCGAACGCCGAACTGAGTGACAATGCCCAACGTTATTTGGCGTTCCAGGGACTAGGCACTGGAGATTGTTATCTCTAGTCCCGTCAACGTCTCCCTGTTCAATTAAACATACTGGCGGGAGAAAATTAGAGAGTGGAAAGAGGAATAACTCCAGTCTTCCTCTTTCCACTCTCTAAAGCGCAAACAGATTAGGCGAGATTTTTCTTAAAGAAATCCACTGTCCGAGGGAAAGCATCCTTGGCTGCCGCCTCGTTGTAGCTGCCGCGCGCATCGCAAAAGAAACCATGCCCTGCGCCTACGTAGGTGTGGCTTTCATAGTCCTTACCTTTGGCCTTCAGAGTCGATTCAATTAAATCGACGTTGACCACTGGTATGCCACCGTCATCGGCACCCCAGAATCCAATCACAGGCACATTAATGCTGTCGGCCGTAGCGTCCAAGAGTCGAGGAGCGTCGGCAGGTGCATCGGGGCGAGGCAGGATGCCTCCGCCGTAGTAGATGGCTGCTGCGGCGATACCCGGTACGCTGGCTGCTGAGAGGTACGAGACCATTCCTCCGAAGCAGAAACCGACTATCCCTATATTGCTACCATCCACGTTGGGATCGTTCTTCAAAAATGCTACCGTTGCTGAAACATCTGCGATGATGTCATCGTTGGTCAGCTTCCCCCGAATGCCCGAGCCAAGCTTCATGTCGTCGAAAGGAACTACCGTACCCTTACCTTCGCGATGGAATAGGTCTGGAGCCGCCGCAACGAAACCTTCGTCTGCGAACCGGCTCGCCACATCCTTCATGTGATCATTCACGCCAAAAATTTCCTGGATTACGATCACTGCCGGACGCTTCCCCTTGCCGTCTGGTGTGAATGTGAAAATCTCCATTGCGCTGCCGCCAGCCTCGACCTCTCCAACTGCGCTTGAATTCGCCATTGCTTTCCCTCCGTAATGGGTTTCGATGAACCGCCGTGTAGCTTAACGGCTAGCGCGGTCGCTGACCAGAACGAACTGAACTCAGCGGATTGAATCATGGAATGATTCAATCCGCTGAGTCGATAAACCCTGTGCCTTCTACGCGATTGGTTGCGAAAGAATTGAATATGCTCATTGGTGTAGTTAGGGGCGAAACAGACGCGGAGGTAATCGAAATACGCTACCACACCGTTTGCCATCTCAATCGTTGTAGTCCTGATCAGCGCTGTGCTCGACATCGCTAAACAGGAATCCCGTCCACAAGCCTTTCATACTCCACTGTACCGACTCTGGGAACTGATTGGTTGAACGGATAGAATCAAGTAAACCCCTTGCGAATCATTCGCGACCGGCCCTCATATGTTTGACGAATTTGAGCTAATTAGCTGCCTGTTAAGGAGACCCAATTGGAACTGAGCGAAGCACTCCCACTGTTAACCGATAACCACACCGCCGTCGCTACTACGATCGGCTCATCGGGCAAAGCCCAGTCAACGATCGTCACGACGGGCTGGGTAGATGAGGAGCTTTGCTGGATATCTCGCGGCAGGACCATCAAGGTTAAGAATATTGAACACACTGGTCGAGCGACAGTCACGGTAATCAAACTCGACACCCGCCGTTATATAACGATTGAAGGCCCTGCAGTGATCCATCCTTGGCCCGAAGGAAATACAGATGCACACATTAAGTTACTGAAAGATGTGTACATCGCAATGGGCCGAACCCCTACGGCGACCGATGCTGAGTTCGCAGTGACCATGGCAGATGAAAAACGCATTGTCATCGCGGTGAAGCCGGAATCCGTTTACGGTAGTCTCACCCAACGATGAATCCCAGCCCTGCTAATACAACGCTGTATGAACGCGTAGGCAAAGAGCCTTTCTTCGTAAGACTCGTGGATACATTCTATGAGGGAGTGGAGCGTGATGCGATTCTTCGACCGCTATACCCGGAAGACCTTGCTCCTGGCAAGGCTCACCTCGCCGGATTTCTGTCGCAGTACTGGGGCGGGCCGCCCAATTACAGTATGGAACGAGGCCACCCAGCATTGAGAATGCGTCATGCACCGTTCAGCATTACCCAGATTGAGCGCGACGCGTGGGTGCTTCACATGACGGAAGCAGTAGCAGATTCAGAGGCCTCACCCCAGGACAAAATTCTCATGCTCAAGTACTTCTCTGATGCAGGTACGTTCCTTATCAACCGAGACTAAGCCGGAAATCACCAGGACTTCGCTTCAAGGAACTCACGTGCTCCATCCCAAATCCCTGCTTGGCTATCGAGCATTATGTCAACGGGTCGAACGCCGTAGTGACCTCCAGATTGTGCTTCCTGGGGCTCCGCTCCTTCTTGTAATGCACGAGCCGTTTTAATCAACCGCTTGCGCACCGATATGATTGCGGCGTCTGAACTCACCAGATGCTCGATGGAGCGGTCGACAATGGGGCCGCCCATATCTTCTTGCACTGCCCAGTCTTGCGCTGGAATGGACTTGATTCCAGTAAACGAAGTAGTTCGCTGTGCGGCACGGTCGATTA
>CALGTL010000150.1 GCA_937901475.1 uncultured Dehalococcoidia bacterium | reverse complement strand
AATATGGACGCGGCTCTACGGGCTTGATCTTGGAGCTCTCCGATAGCGCCAGCAGGCGCGTCCGCGCGGTCTTGCCCTCGCGACGTCGCGCCTTCCCCCAAGACGCCGACGATGACATCGTTCTCCTTCGCCAACGCGGCAAGCGTGCCCCCGCAACCCAGCACCTCGTCGTCCGGGTGCGCCGCTACGATCATGATGTTCATTGTTGGTGCCTCATGCGATCCATACCTTCGTTTGAGACCTACGCATCGCCGGATGACGAATGGAATACCCTGCACTCGTGCCCGTTGATCGTGCGCGGTCCCGCTTCTTTGAATCCGGCTCGCAAGAACATCGTGCAGGACGCTTTGTTGACTGCGATCACCACGCCGGTCACGAGACTTACCCCAAGGTCGATCATCGCAAGCGCTTGGGTGAGCTCCAGCGCAATCACTCCATATCCAAGGCTCCGATCGGTCTGCGCTATGGATATGTCGATTTCTGCCTCCGTATCTCCAACCTTGCCATACCGTACCTGGCCGACCGCTTGATTGTCGAGCTCGACGATATAGGTTGCAGAGTTGATTGAAGAAAGTTTGCCTTCGACCCAAGGAGCATGTTCTGGGTATAGAACGGGCTCGGGCGAGAACGAATTTCCCCTAACGTCGGCATCGTTGGCCCAGCGCCACAGGAGATCGGCATCAGCCGAATCGGCTTTCCGCACCCGCCAGAGAAGAGAATCGTCGCCAAGGGCTTCTGCAGTCATGACGATTGAGGTCTGGCGAAATGCCGGCTTCACAATCTGCCCTTCCATCTCGCCGAGGATGTCTCCTTCTTTCAGTGGAATGGCACTAACCTCCATCTTGGTTCGGTACACATGACGAGCTCGCTTGATGTCAAGGTCGCCGTGACTGTAGGAACGGTTGCGCCCGCAGTTGAATACCACACCGCGGGTAAACCCTCTTGTTGGAGAATGCCCTTTAGTTCTAGCGAAGGGAGCCGACCTCCATTGGAGAATGCTGTCGATGTGCAGGCTCCTCGTCCTATGGAGATTATTCTATCGGCTTCCTGCCATGACCTTGCCAGAGTGCCGAAAGAGAACCCTTCCATACCGGCTGTATTGGCTTCGGTCAATCGTTGCGGTTCAACCATCGTGCGGGTTTCTTCTAAGGACCTTCTGGTGAGTGTCCCGATTAACGTCCTCCCAATCGGGGTGTTCTTCGACCAGCCGAAGGACATCGTGCCACGAGAAATAGTCGTCGGTGAAGGAGTCATAGATGCGGCGCACCAGCGCGAGATCCTCAGCGGTATCCACGGTCCACCGGTGGGCTGAAAGGTCGATTGCATGGTCAACGCGGATAAGAGTGAACTGCTCAGGGTGTCGGTATATGTACGGAGTGACGTGTTCTCGCAGCATCGGGTCGGAGTCTTGCTTCCAAGCCCGCTCCAGGGCCGCAAAGGTCATGACTTCCGTGTCCAATCCTCGCGGAAACGTGCGTGGTGCAATCGTATTGGCCGCGTAATCGCCTCTGGGTGAGCTAGTGTTCAAATTCCCTACCACTTGATCGATGAGCTCTGGGTCTATAAAAGGGCAGTCGCTGGTGATTCGAACGACGACATCAGCTCGGTAATGGAGCGCTGCTTGATAGTACCGGTCCAGCAGGTCGTGTTGGCTCCCTCTGAACACGTCCCACCCTTTGTCTAGGCACATAGTGACCAACTGGTCGTCAGCAGATTCGATAGTGGTGGCTACCACCACCCTATCTACCGAGGCAGCTCGCGCAGTTCGTGAGACGACTCTGGAGAGCATCGGCGCCCCTGCGATGTCGGCCAACACTTTCCCGGGGAGGCGTGTGCTTCCCATCCGTGCCTGTATAACTGCTAGCGTACTCATAATTAGTTACCTCTGCGGAGGGGCAGACACGAATATTGGCGTCAGCAGTAACGCGCCCAATTCTACCATCGTGAGGACGGGCCAAAACAACACCCTCAAAGATTACTCCGGATATCAATCAGATATCGTTCGATGAGGATGGCGTCCGCGGCTTCGCGTGGCCGATTGCCCTAATCGAAGTCCGGTCTGTATGCGGTTTCTGCTCAGCGAGATTACCGGAGGGCCTCTGCCCATCTACCAAGAGGCCGCGTTTGCCCGGCGGTGTGAATGAGAACTCCTGAAGTGGAGCCTGGTGAAAGGACTAAAGAGGGGGGCGGGGATTATTGACCTGATGGAACTAACAACTCTGCGGACGGAACGTACGTACGCGTGATGTCGACGGCGTTTCCTTACTAGCGGCGGTAGTACGCGAGGACCTTGGATACGGCTTGAATCACGTCTTCCACATCTCGGTCGGTCATCGCAGGGAAGATGGGGAGGGACAGGATGCCCTCGTAGGCATCCTCAGCAATTGGGCACATCCCTGGGCCAGTCTTATATCGGGTTCGGTAGAAGGGATGCAGATGTACCGGCAGGTAGTGAACATTGACGCCGATGTTCTCCGCTCGTAAAGCGCGATAGATGCCTGCGCGATTAGTGGTCAAACAAGCGAGATTGAGTTGAATTACGTACAAGTGGTATGCGTTGCTCAATCCTGGTGAAGTCGATAGAGGCTCCACGTTTGCGATGGAAGCGAAGGACTCGTCGTACCGTGCGGCAATCTGTTGCCTCCGTGAGACGAACCCCTCTAACTTCGCAAGCTGGCTCTTGCCCAAGGCACACTGGATATCGGTAATCCGATAGTTCCAGCCGAGGCTTGTCATTTCGTAGTAGAAATCACCGTTCTCTGCACGCTGCCGGTGGTCGGTCATGATTCCGTGGTTCCGGAACGAGCGCATGCGTTGCGCTAGGCCGAGGTTGTCAGTGGTGATAGCACCACCTTCTCCTGATGTAATGTGCTTGACGGGATGAAACGAGAACACGCTTAGGTCAGCAAGCGACCCTACGTGAGCATCCTGGTAACTGCCGCCAATCGCATGACAAGCGTCTGCGACCAGCGCGATGCCATGTTCGCCACATAGAGCCCGTAGCGCGCGGTAGTCACATGGTTGCCCTGCGAAATCGACCGCGACAATCGCTTTGGTACGCGGCGTAATTCTGGCCGCCGCGCTGGCGACATCCAGAAGTAGCGTGTCTTTGTGGACATCCGCGAATACAGGTGTTGCCCCTTGGTAAAGCACGCAGTTAGCAGAAGCCGCAAATGTCATCGTCGGTACAATTACTTCGTCGCCAGGGCCGATTCTGAGCGCATACATAGCAGCGTGTAGCGCGGCGGTGCCGCTGCTGACCGCGACCGCGAACTGCGTGCCTGCGACCAACGCGATTGCAGCTTCGAATTCATCGACCTTGGGCCCAGTTGTGAGCCAATCTGAGCGAAGCACTTCAACTACTGCCGCGATGTCTACGTCATCTATTGCCTGTCGGCCATAGGGAAGCAGCGTAGCTCGCACCGGTGAACCGCCGTCGATGGCTGGATTGATACTCACGCGAATGCCGAGGCCATCTCGCGTAATTGATCGCGCGTCAGCCATTGGGTGTTGTTGTCGCTCGTGTACTCAAAGCCTTCTTCAAGGGCTTTCCCCTGTTGCCAATCCGGGGCATGGAACAATGGCTGAGCCGGCACGATTACGTACTTGTCGTCTAGCTCAACTGCTGTTCGGGCCTCATCTTTTGAGATGAGCACCTCGTGGAGTTTCTCTCCTGGCCTGATTCCCATAATTTCGACCGCACACTCTGGGGCTAAGGCCTGGGCGAGTTCCGTGATGCGCATGCTGGGGATCTTCGGAACAAAAATCTCACCGCGGTCCATTTGGTCAAGGCAATCAATCACAAACTTCACACCTTGCTCAAGGGTGATCCAGAATCGAGTCATCCGGTCATCCGTAATCGTGAGCCTTCCCATCGCCCTCTGACTGGCGAAAAGCGGAATCACGCTTCCGCGACTACCGGTCACGTTGCCATACCGGACGCAACTAAAACGGGTGCCATTACTGCCAGAGTAAGCGTTGCTCTGCACAAATATCTTTTCGGCGCACAGCTTGGTAGCACCATAGATGTTCACAGGGTTGACTGCCTTGTCCGTGCTGAGGGCAATGACTTGAGCGACTCCGCTGTCGATAGCGGCTTCGACTACGTTCTGCCCACCGATGACATTGGTCTTGACGGCTTCCATAGGGTTGTATTCACAGGCAGGTACTTGTTTGAGTGCAGCCGCATGAACTACGACATCAACGCCTTGCATCGCCCGCTTTAGGCGATCTTGATCGCGAACGTCGCCGATGAAATAGCGGAGTTGTGGTGAGGAGATCGACTCCCTCATTTCTTGCTGTTTCAGTTCATCCCTGCTGAATATGATTAATTTCGCAGGGTTGTAATCACGCAGAACGATTTCAGTAAATTTTCTACCGAAAGAACCCGTTCCTCCGGTGACGAGAATGGTTTTGCCATCTAGGGTCAAAACGA
>CALGTL010000149.1 GCA_937901475.1 uncultured Dehalococcoidia bacterium | reverse complement strand
TCAGCGGTGAATGTCGGTGGAATACGAATTCCGATTCAGCCACCATGTATAGCCAGCTGTATTGGTCGGGGGTATATGGGAGCACCCGCTTCACCGACAATACAGACACGGCCCTGCTCATGGACGAAGATCTAAACTTCTTTATAGAGAAGAGCTTAACATATAAGAAATTTACCTTCTACACAAGCGCTGCGGCTAACGAGTTGTCGAAGAAACACAAAAACAGCATTCCCGAAGGCGAGCTTCGCATATCGGCATTAGGTGATATGGGAGAGAAAAAAAATACTATCTCTCTGACAAAAAGAGAGGCCAAAGCTCTGCATGGTTTCTTATCCAAAATGTTAGCATAAACCAAAACGACCTCGGCAAGTCAAAAAACTGCCGATTTTCCTTGACAAGAGGATAAATTTTTGATATACTATAAGAGTAGAAACAATCGAGAAAGATAGAAAAATGACAGATTGGTACTTTGATTGCTACGGCAACGACGGAGAAATACAAACCTTCGGACCATACGACACCAAAGACGAAGCAAAGATGGATCTTATCAGGGTAAAGGTTGATAAGGTTCGACTAAGTGACCTTGCAGAGCGATATTACTCCATGCCTTACGACGACTCCGTTGTGCCATTCAAGGAGATAACAGAATGAAGAAGTATGTTGTACCCGTCTATTGGACTGTCAGCGCATCGGTAATAGTGGAGGCCGAGTGCAGCTATGATGCCGGAGTGCTAGTAGAAGAGATGAATGCTGCCGGTCACTGTTTTGACCATGAAGATTATAGTCCAGGCTCGTTCGAGGTCGGCTTTGATTGTATAGAACCCATCGACGGTGAAAAGACCGAATCATGATTCGCAAAGCTATCGTAATCACATTCTATGTGTTCGCCTTCGCCGCGGCCCTAGGCTTTATCGTTTTCTGCATGAGACCACCAGAATTTAGGTAATTATTTTATGAAATAGGTCATTTTTTTCTTGACTTTTGGTTAAAACTTTGATAGAATGTATATACAAACAATGAGGAAAGACTCAAATTATGAAGTGGTTATTTAAATTAGAAAACGATCTCGAAATTGACATGCCTACTGCATGGAGCGGATTTGTCAATGCGGACACAAAGAATGAAGCATACAAAGCGATCTTGGCAAAGCTAGGCGTGGATAAGATGCCGACAAATACTATAGTAACAACTCAATCTGACTTAATCGCTGGCAAAGCACCAAAGAAGATCAGGCGCACATCAACACCTAAGCCGACACCAAAGAAGGCATTCACCGACATCGGCATGACGTTCGACCAAGCCGAAGAAATGCTCAAGAAGTTTGGATTGAAATAATGAAGTTGTGGCAAACATTGAAGGGCAAGTGGATGTTAACGTTTCCATATACAACATTCATGGGCAAGGTTAGTAAATGGGGCTTGTCGTACAAGCGGTATAGCTTTGTCGTATCCAGCGATACGACAACTCCGTACAGCATCCTACATGTAGGCCCTTTTGAGTTTTTCGTGCGCCCCAGCGCGCGCGCCCTTGATTGGTTTTAATATGGAAGCCTTTCATGCGATTTCGTTTTGGCTAGTCATAGCGGGCACAGTGACAATCTTCTTTGTTACCGTCAACATAAAATGATAATTGACCTTATTATTTTATGGTTGTGTTTGTGGGCGGTCCAGGAGTGTCATTGATGCCAATCGCCGCTATTTTTTTCTCAAACAAGCAAAATACTTCTTGACAAGTGGACGATTTCTTGATATAATATATATATAAACAATTGAGAAGTAACCAGTGGGGGACATAGACCAGAGACGTAATGATTCAGGATTAGCATTGTTGTCAAGCGCAAGCATTGTTGTCAAGCTAACCGAAATTCAACGTCGTGGTTGCGTAAGCGTGGAAGTGATTTCCAGGGCAGGCTATGTTCAGTTAAGGAAGTTGGGAACCTTAACATTTTTTGTGAATTAACTAAAATAATACTTGACAAATGCTCACAAAACGGGTATAATGGTAACATAAACAATTGAGGAAAAACAAATGTTGAAGATGATTTTGATTGTAGCGTTACTAGGTTGCATTGGTTGCGAAGATGAAGAAGTATTGTGTACTTCATCAATTGATTGCACCGATGATAAAGAAATGGTATGTGATCTACCAGTAACACATGAGTATGCCAACGGCGAAGTGGTGGAGATAAGAGCTTGCACGTATATCACTTATGAAAACTGCTTTGAACGAACAGTGTGCAAGCCAAAGGATAACAAATGAAAACAGTAGAAGAAACAGTTGAACGCTACCAAAGCATGAAAGGCCAGACCGCTCTATTTGGCATGTACGATGAAGTAAAGTGGCAGTATGTAAACATGGCTAAGGGTGGCGATGGTGGTGACATAGGATTCACCAAGAACGGCGAAACTACTTGTCGCGGCATTAATTACAAAGGCTACCCAGACTCATTCTTTCGCGAAGTAAGCGAGCGCATGGGTTGGTTGCCGCGCAAGGAAACAATCACACTTGAATCCTACTCCAGCGACCCGTTTTAACCAACCGGAACACTAAAATAAAAATGCACTTGACCCTAAAATAGTTCTTGACTTTTGGTCGAAGTCTTGATATAATATATATATTGAGAATGAGGGAAGGTCTTTCATTCTCAAACAAACGGGCATCGCCCACAATACCTCGAAAGGGTAACATCATGAAGCGTATCGTAAGCAACATTCAAAACCTCGGATTCACCATCATGAACGCAGTAAGCGACAACAAGAAGGTAAGACCAGCAGGAATCATTGTAGACCAAACCCTAGTGAACGATGTATCGCAAGGCGTGTCGATTCGGCTCATCAATGGCAAGCAACGATCCTCGGCTGTCAAGCTCGACAAGGCAGCTCTAACCGACCTTCAAGCAGCACTTCGCGAAGTCCTTGAGAAGGAAGACGCATAGAACGTCGTAGTACAAGGCTTATGGCGTTGTGCCTTGCTTTCAACAAAACAACGCCACCATATTTTGAACCAATAACAATCTCGGAGAATAGAAGAAACAATGTTTAATATTTCAGCAGCAAGAATAGTAAGAGTAAGAGAGCAATCATTCATTGCCAACAGAGCAGTGGTAAGAGCCACAGCACGACCAAGCACACCAGCACCAACCGGGAACAAGAAGGGAAACAAATAATATGTTTATCCAATCCAAAGCAACTGTAAATTCACGACACAAGAACGGCCTAGCTCTAGAGCAGCGATGTGGGGGAAAGGAAACCCTTATTCAGTGGAGCAACGGCGACCAACAATGGTGCCCAACCCACGACCTGGATTATCAAGGCAGTCAGATCACGATGATTGGTGGTCAGGAGTATGTTAACAATGGCTAAAAAGAACAAGAGTGTAAGTAGTAGCTGGAATAAGACAAAGAAACGCTAAAAGTGTTTGTTGGCTGTAAAGTCATCATAGAAACAAAGTTTATGTTCTTTACCAAACCATGCTGTTATGTGTATAGTGGTAATAGGTGGTAAAGGGTGTAAGACTTAGTACATAGTAGCAGCAAATTGTCAACGTAAATAAATTAACGGAAGAAAATAGATTATGATCACTTGTGAAACCCTCGCGCTAGGCGTCGATATGTATCGTCTAGGATTGGGATTGTATCTCGAAAATCACGAATTGTGGTTCTTTGCTTTTAATTGCAGCGTTTTGGGGTGAAAATGCCCCCAGGAGGCCCCTAGGGGGACATGTTAGAAAAATGACGCCCCCAGAAAAAACGTTTCGTCGGCTCAAAAAAGAGATTAAGTGTTAAAATATTAACACAGAAAAAACATTGCAGGGTAAGGTAATGTAGTGAAAAGACCTACATGGCCCGACACGTAGTCGGATGTAGGCAGATGTAGGGAGGAGCAGCACATGTAAGCTTAGGTAGGCCTATGTAAGCATGTGTGGGTGGTGAACCCACAGGTAGGGAAATGTAGGTGTAAGGCGCACAATGTGCTGAATGTACGCATTTTATCCTACCTGTGGGGAAATGTAGGCAGATCAACCACATGTGGGGGGATGTAGGCAAGGTAAGGAAATGTAGGTGTAGGTAAGTTTTGTCTGGCCCTAGAGCGAGTTAAACTAACCCCTTGAAATCATTGGGTTTTTAAAAAGTGGATTTTTGGGGAATTCGGTGGGTAAAGTAGCCCCAAGGGTGCTTGGCAGCACCCAAGGAGCAAGGTGGGATCTATTTTCGCTTAGTCTTGGACCATGATTTTGATACTGGTTTTGGTCTTCGAGGCTTAGCCATGGCGAACACCTGCCTTATGCATAAGTGCACAGCCTGGTGATTGAATCGCTTCAATGTGATAGGCTATAGCCTGATCATATAAGCCATGGCGGTTTGCCAATTGGGCCTTGCGCATCATCTTTTCACGTCGTGACCCGCGAACAACTGGGTACTCATAACCATTAAATTTCATATCGTAATACATAAACTCTAATCCTCTAAAACGGCCCAATCATAGGCCGGCAACATACACTCGGCAAATGCCAAGATAAAACTAACTAAAACAAATTCTAAAAACACCGGTTTTCCTTTTCAGTCGTTGGTGTACTAAATGTGTGGGGCTCTTTCGAGCCCCGTAGGGTTATGACCTAGAATTCACCATCGGACGCGAGGATCTCAGTGACCGCTTCAAGCAAGTCTTGACACGCTGCGCGGTCGAGTCGTACAGCAGCAGACTTGCGCCCACCGTTCACAAGCCGAAACGATACAGCGGCAGACTTGCCGTTAAGGATCGTTTGATCAATTGTCATTCCAGCCTTCTCGTCCTCGTTAGCAATAACAAGTGCAAGATTGATGATGTTGTTCTTTTGTCGTCGTAAAGCCATGATAGGCTCCTTTCCATATTTGCCCCGTGGGGCGTCGTGTTGAATAACTCAGCCTTATTGCCAAATTACTCTGTAATTATACCATAAAGTGGAAGCCCTGTCAAGAACTTTCTTCACTTTTCTTAATTTATTTTTTTCAATGCGCGGAAGATTGTAGCCGTTGTCAATCCACCGTCCCATTGGACAACGAGACGACGCGCATCATGCCGTCGCTTGATGGTGCCAACGCGATCCGCGTGCTTGTGCATGACCCGGTCGCCGCTCTTGAATGTGATTTTTTTGACTGACATTTTCTCTCTCTCTTATATATATATTATATCATTTTTTTGAGGAGAAAGCCAATTCCAGCCGTAAGCCCTTGAAATCATTGAGGAAATCCCTTCGCCCTTGAATTTCAAAACGTGACCGTAAGAACCTCAATGATTCCGCATACTTAGAGCACCTACACGTCATGAAATGTAGGTGTAAGTAACCGGCACACCTACACATACCGACATGTATCCGGGATAAAATGATCTTTTTTTTCTTTTTTTTCACTTTTATTTAGCGTGCATTTACTAACGGTAGGAAAAGAACCTACACTTGCCTACACCAACCTACACTTACCTACATCGACTTACACGGCGGCCTGTCGTATGCAACTCGACGGAGTGTCGTATGCAATAAGCTCAATGATTTCGCATACTTACAAGACGTGTAGGTAAAGGTCGGGATAAGTAATTAAATATACTACATCAACATACATGTGGGATGTAGGCAAAGGTAGGACAAACACATACAGTTAATAAATTAACTTGTAATCAAATGTAATCAAATGTAGGACAAACACTTACATGTAGGATAGGGGCCTACCACCCCCCCTCCCCCCCTACATGTAGCCGAATGTAAGTCTTATACTACATGTAGGTAGATGTGCGCGGCCAGATACACGCAATACACACACAGAAATTTCCCAGATTTGACTCCCTAGGAACTATTTAAAGAGTGTAAAAGGAGATCACCATGAAAATTACCAAAAAAATATTAGAGAAGATCATAAAAGAAGAATTAGAAAATATAGCAAGCCAGGATAAGCAACAGATTAATGAAACCGAGGCTGTTTTTGAGCAGCAGACGTATGATAGCCTAAATCGGATCGAAAAGATGCTTAAGCAGATTCTAGCTGCGGGCGTCGGCGATCGGCGCATGCGCGCGTACGGCTTGCCCGAATCGAGCCCCGAAAGGTGAAAATTACCAAGAAGATACTAGAGAGAATCATACAAGAGGAAATGAAAAGCATACTCCTCGAGGCCCCCCTCGATAATTACGATATCAAGGCAATCAATCGGAAGCTAGCAATTGGCATGAAGGCCATCAAAGAGGCCATGGCGATGCTGCATGCAGCCCAACAGCCCAAGAAGCCAGCGCGGGACACGTCGGGTGATACCATAGACCTTAACCTGTTCGAACCATAGCATACTAGTACTATCAGGAGGGCTAGCCATCAAACTTCGCTTGTACATGCCAATCTTGGCCTCTATGATAGCTTTATCATGTGGCGGTCGACCATTGCATTCAAAATCCACGATGCCGCTAGCCCAAAACGAACAACCTCGTTATATCACACCACAGAAATTGAAAACACTATTGGCAGACAATACTGATACTGTTATTGTTTTTAGTGCGGATTGGTGCAAGGCATGCAACTTGACGCGCACATCCTTGAGTAAAGCAAGACTCAGAATCAAAGTGCACTATCTCAACGTTAGTGAGCCATGGGTTGCAAAGCTAACAATGATGATGGGAATTAAATCTATACCGATTATGTTTCATACTGGTGTGGACGGAAAAACTCGCGAGGTTAGATCTGGTCCGAGAGGTATTGTATCATATTTGGTGTTTAGATATTAACGGTTGAAAAAAATACCGAAAAAAAATCGGGTCGCAAATTGCGTTTGGCGACTTAAACAGAACAAGACTAATTATAATACTTAAACAGAGAGCGAACCATATGACAATAAAACTAAACATTGCTAAGAAAAAGACGCTAAGAAAAATTACTGAAATAATTCAAGAAGAACTGCGCTTGATGGTCGAACAACCAGAGTTCCCGCCGATGCGCATTACAGCCACAGCTCCCATTGATGCATCTGACCATGGCCAGCGGGCGCTGGCTGGTATGGACGATGAAGAAGAGAAGGCGGAGCCTCAAAAAGAAAAAGTCAAAAAAGAAATTGTAAAATCGATTAAGAAGGATCCGGAGCTTGACTCAGCCATGGAGATAATATCCGGGGTTGATATCAAGAATACCAACTTATTTTTTGATGGCAATTATCTATATTGGATAATTGGTGGAAAAGTTATCAAGAGATGGCCGGCAACTAGC
>CALGTL010000148.1 GCA_937901475.1 uncultured Dehalococcoidia bacterium | reverse complement strand
GCCATCATGGGCCGGATAGGTTTCATGCATCTGAGGCACACATCACCTAAGCCTTAGGACTACCGGTACCTGTACCCTGTCTTCATTGTCTTCATTTGGCAGATATGGGCCGTATCGCTCGTTGAATTTAGACCCGACTTGATGGTCGATGATGGGTGCGAGGTCTCGTTTAGGTTATTGTCTTTCCAAGAGATCGGGGAGCTCAATCTGGACAGTCATAGGGCGGAGTTCTTGGAAGCGCCACTGGCGATGAGGAAGTACCACTGGAAGATCTCACTACCGAATGACCCCTCGGTTGATTGCGTTGCCCTAGCCCGCGTTGTATCCTTTGTGGCCATGGAACTATCTCGCGTACTCGACTCACCATTCGCCTGGGCAGCCGCAGGATTCATCATCGGCCTCACCCTGGGGGTCACCGCTCTGTCAGCATGGCTCCTGGCGATAGGGTTTGGGGCATTTCTACTCAACCTGAAGCTTCATGGTCCAGCGCAGCATGCAAATGAAGGGTGGCTGTTCGCGGCCGGTCCTGCCTTCATGATGGCGTGGGTATTTGGCTTCATTGTGCGGGGTCTTGTTTTCACCTCTTGATTGACTGGGCTTGACTGGGCTCGCCAGTCCGTACTATCGCGGACTACCGTTGCCACACACGCCCATATTGAGGTTGTGTTTCCATTGAGGTTGCACCTCCCGAAGAGAAGATAATTGTGTGAGGGGCACCCTCACACTCCCGGCAATGGGGCTGCGCCCCTCTGCACCTTTACTCTAAGGCCTACGCACCACCTTGCCCGCAGCATTGATGTGGTGCGTGTCCCACGTTTTGGCGTCATTTTTGACAATAACCTCGTCGATTGCCGCGAGGGCAAGCTCTGGGTCTAGGCGAAGAATTGTTCCGATGGCTACGAAGAGCACGTCGACGGCTTCGCTAGCAGTCCTCATTGGCCCCTCGCCGCGCAGTGCTTGTTCGAGCTCCCGCACCTCCTCGTCCTGGATAGGAATGCGATCAAGCATCTCGTCGAGAGATGCCGCACCTCCCTGGCCGAAGCGTTCGTGGAAGCGCTGCACGCTCTCTGCAAGTGCGGCGATCTG
>CALGTL010000147.1 GCA_937901475.1 uncultured Dehalococcoidia bacterium | reverse complement strand
CCCGGCCTACGAAGATATTGCTTACAAGTTTTTTGAACACTTTGTGAGCATCACCGATGCGATGAATTCATTCGGTGGCCATGGTTTATGGGATCCTCAGGACGAATTCTATTATGACCAATTGATCATCGATAAAGAGGCTCCCATACCCTTGCGTAATCGATCTCTGGTAGGATTGCTGCCCTTATGTGCTGTCGCTGTATTGAAAGAAGAGAATTAGAATGCCCGTAAGCGTCTGACCGAGCGCCATACACAAGGCGTTGCGCGATCTCCGCTGAAACGTTTGAATAACGGGTTTGCTAGGCTGTTTGCTGCAGCTCTTGCGTTTGCCGTGCTTTGAACTCGTTTGCCCAGTTCACTGGCGTGAGCTGATCAAGGTCATTGGGATCAGCTCCAGGAAGCCGCTTGATGATGTCGGTCAGATAGGTCTGTGGGTCGACGCCCTGAGCCTTGGCACTAATGAGCAGTGTGTAGAGGATAGCGCTTCGCTCACCGGCTTCGGGATGTCCGATGAAGAGGTGATTCTTCTTGCCGATGGCGCTGGGACGAATGGCGTTCTCGACGAGGTTGTTGTCGATCTCGACTTCGCCGTGGTCCAGATAGACTTGCATGCTTGGCCATTGCCCTTGGGCATAGCGTAGTGCTTGCCCAAGGGGACTCTTGGGTAAGATGCTTACGTTTGTTTTGAGGAGATGGTCGATCGCTTTCTTGAGGAGATCTATCAATGGGCGACTGTCGAGTTGTCGCTGGCGCGCTCTGACTTCAGCGTCTGCTTGCTGATCTCGGAGTAGTTGCTCTATCAGATAGAGCCTTCCTATGATTTTGAGGAACCATCTGACCGTTTGCGGGCGTTGGTCGCGTGCGTTCTCAAATTTCCGCCGGATGTGTGCTAGGCATCCTGCTCGTTTGATCTTTGGCTTTCTTTCGAGGGCCTGGCTTCTGACGAGGCTTTCGTAGGCGTCATAGCCATCGCTTTGGATGACGCCTTGGAAGTGTTTGCCTAACCATTTCTTGAGGTGCTTGTGCTCGCGACTGGTGCACCAGTTGTAGATCACTTCGCCATCCATCCCTCGATAGACCCAGTAGTAGCCTTTATGACTGCCTTTGGGATGCGTGCGATCGAGGCAGGTGACAGGCGTTTCATCAGCTTGGATGTAGCCGCTTACGAGCATGTTCTCTTTCATCCGTCTGACGAGGATGCCTAACATGTCGGAGACTTTCTCGGCGGCATCTCCCATGGTTTTGCGAGAGAGTTCGATGCCGAAGCGGTAGTGATAGAGCTGTTCTTGCCTGTAGAATGGGAGGTGGTAGAGGTATTTATTGGTGAGAACTTCGCTGAGGAGACTTGGGCCCCAGAAGCCGCAGTCAATGATCTTTGGCTTGGCAGGCTCAATGATAGGGGCTTGGAAGGGGTGGTCCCAAGGGACAAATTTGGGACGTACCGTGCGTTGGATGTAGAAGTAACCGGGCTCTTTCTCTAACTGATCGGTGGTTTCTTCTCCCGCTCGTCGCCATTTGTGAGGCTCGGCAACGACTTCCTCGGGAATACATTCCTCGGTCCTCACGGGAAGGTTTTCAGGCAGGCGTTCTGCGCGGATGGCACGCTTGCCTCTTCGCTTCTTCTTTGCCGAAGTGGTTACTTCTTCTTCGGCGGCTCCTGGAGCTTTCCCGGCAGTTCCTCCTCTTTAAAAAGGTCTAGATGCTCGATGCCTTTCTCGCTCTTGCGTCCGTAGAGTTGTCTTTTGAGATACTCGACTTGTTGCTGGAGGATGGCGACTTGCTCCCCCTGCTTTTCATTGGCTTTGAGAAGCTTCTTGTTGATCTCAATGAGTTCGTCGATCTCGGGCACATAGCCTAACTAAACACTGCTGACTGTTAGTCAAGTATTTGCTTGTTCACCTTCATACCAAGCGCGTTGCATGCCGTGCTTGAGGTCGATACCACTGAGGAGCATTTCGAGAGCCTCGGGTTTGAGGGCTAGCTTCCCAGTAGTGACGCTTAAGCCTTTAGGTCGGTAGAATCGACCTTGTTCTAGCCGTTTTGCCATGACCCACAAGCCAGTGCCGTCCCAGTAAAGCAGTTTGATGCGATTACCTGCTTTGTTGAGGAAGACGAAGACTTTGCGAGAGAGCGGGTCCTCTTTGAGTTGCTCGCGTACGATGACACTCAAGCTATCGAAACTCTTGCGAAGATCGCAGGGCTCTGTGGCAAGGCAGACTTTGACGCTGTGTGTGAGGATCATTCGCGGCTGTCACCAGGTGTAAAGACACGGAGAACCACTCCTGATCCTAGAGAGAGTTCAGCGACCGGAATCGGTGTGGCCGCACCCTTCACTGAGGAACTTGGCGTTTCCACCGTCAGCTCAATGAATTCAGACTGCTGAGGTGCTAACGCTGTCGACTTCGAAGGCTTTCCGAGATAGAGGCGTTTCCATGACATGAAGCTTCCATAGGGCAGCTTGTATTCTCGGCAGAAGGCTGCCGCGTTTGAGTGGTAGCCATTGAAGCGACGGACCCACTTCCGCTTTTCCGATTCCTGGTATCTTGCGCGTGCCATACCGCACCGTGGCGAAGATCGCCGGTTCTCATAGCCGTCTCGAACGGCGCTTGCTCAGACGCTTACGGACCTCCGCCCCGCACTTGACTTCAATCACCCCGAAACGA
>CALGTL010000146.1 GCA_937901475.1 uncultured Dehalococcoidia bacterium | reverse complement strand
CGTTCAATCGTTCCGGGCGATTTAGAGTCAAGACTCCTAGGTGGCCTTCGGTCTCAAAGCGGAGGGTTTCAAACGTCATGGATTACTCCTCGGTTTCATGCAAAATACAAAGTAAAGGTGTGCACAGGGAGCCAAACCGCTTGCTCTCCTAGCGCACCAACACTATATTCGAAGTGCTAAAGCGCGTCCCAGTAGCTCAGTGGATAGAGCGGCTGCCTTCTAAGCAGCGGGTCGTGGGTTCGAATCCCACCTGGGGCGCCATTTCTGCTGATACTGGGACACGCCTCAAGCAACCACGTCTACCACCTACGTGTACCTCTGCTCGGTGACACCAGCCTTGCCCGTGCAGTACGGAATGAAGGCTTTCATGTTGCACTGAACGCCCTTCAGGGCAAGCTCAGCTTCAAAGAGTTCATGAATCTCTCGCGCTTCGTCTTCGTATTCGATTTGGCGACCGCCATCTTTCATGCTCACGTCCCCGCCCGCAGGAAGGTTCGGTTTGATGAATCCGCCTTTGCCATCGCGCAGTGCCATATAGCGAGCCCGCGTTGTTCCTGAGTTGAAATGCTGGTGATATGTTCCATCGCTAGGGACTATGACAATCGTGCCGACTTTCCAGTCGCACTTGATCATGTCCGATCGGTCGCTTTTAGTCCAGATTAACGAGAATCCAGAGTCTCCGCTCAGGAGCACTAAATGGGCACCTGGCCCGTGCCTGTGGGCCTTCTTATACGTGCCCACAGGGAATTCTGAGATATGGTTCCCCATGTCATTTTTACCCATATTGAGCATGGCATTGATGCCGCCAGCGCCGCGCTCCTTCCAACCGTACAGTGCCATGTCTGGCGCGTTCGGAATGAAATTTGTTTCCCAAATCCGCTTGTTGTATAGCGTGCCACTACTCGTGAAATACTCCTCACCGCTTCCGTAGCGGGACTCAAACATGGTCGGGCAGTTGAACATGAAGTTCTCGTCCCGGAACAACCGCATCATTGGCGGTGCGTTGGTAGTGGCTATGTAGCGAACTTTTGCATCGCCGGTGCCATTGAAGTGTTGGTACCAAGCATTTAGTGGCACGGTGAATAGCGCGCCTGCACCCCATTCGAACGTTTGTTTGTTTTTCTCATCGATCCAGACAGTCGTCGCGCCACGTCCAGACACGATGTAGAAATTGACTTCATACATGTGATGCTCAGGCTCGGACTTCCCTCCAGGCCTGATATCAACGACATGCATGTCGTTTGGCATGTTGCCGTTGTCAATGTGAACGACAGCCCCTTCACCGCCCTTCCGTTCCCAGAGGCCGACCTCTATCTCATGCATGTTGGGAACATAGAAAGTGGTGTGTACGAGCACTTTCTCCTTTGCCAACCAGTCTTCATATGCGTCGGGGATTCGGAAATCCGTCAAACCTGTAGACGGCGTCTCCGCGATCTTCATATCGGTACCCTTCATGACCATAGGGAAATTCCTTTGCAACAATAATCAACTTGGCGGGAGGCTACTCTTCTATACAGGTAGTAGGCAATCCTGTAGCCGCAAGAACGCCCGCTACCCAAGCAAGGGGAGTATGCTGCGCGACGCCCACCTCAACCGGTCCTAAAGCGGAGGTTCCCAATGGAGAAGCAGAAACGTATCTTTGACGTAATCATCATCGGTGGAGGATCAGCTGGGTGCACGATCGCCGCTCGATTGTCTGAAGACCCAGATCGGCAGGTATTGTTACTAGAGGCAGGCCCTGATCCATTACCTCTGCCGGAGATAATAGCCAGCGGAAGCTCGGGCAACCGAGCAATTCTTCAATCAGACTACGTGGTCATGTACCCGACAACTCGCAAGATTGATGGCAGTACGTACTACCCGCTCGCTGGTCGGGTAATGGGAGGCGGCTCTTCCGTCAACATGATGGGAGTAGTCCGCCCGACGCAGCACGACTTAGACACCTGGGAATCACTAGGTAATCCAGGATGGTCATACGAAGACATGCTGCCGATTCTGCGTCGCATCGAGTCTGATCAGGATTTCGGTGACCACGCTCACCACGGAAACAGCGGCCCTCTCACTGTGAAACGAGGATTTTCATTTGATGAGCCTCGTTCGGGCCCTATTGAGGCGTTCGTAAATCGCGCAACCAGCCTTGGGTACAAAATCAGTCCTGATCTAAACATACCAAACCCCCAAGGCATCGGCCCATCAGCGCAGAACGTAAAGGATGGTCTCCGTCAATCAACAGCGGTCGCGTACCTGGGCCCTGCTCGCAAGCGATCCAATCTCCACATCATATCCAACGCAACAGTAGTGTCGCTGAAAATCGATCGAAAACGCGTCAATGAAGTCCTGTATGAGCACGGCGGGGAGACGTTAGGTGTTGTAGCGGACACGGTCGTCCTCAGCGCTGGTGTTTATCACAGCCCGCAAATCCTTCAGCTATCAGGCATTGGCCCTGCCGCCGAGCTTGAGCAGCTAGGGATTCCTCTCGTGCATCCTCTGGAAGGCGTCGGTGGGAACTACCAGGACCACGCCGCCGTGAATATGGTATTTGAAGGCTTTTCGGATTTTGATCCGGATTGGGTGATTTCAGGTTTCCGGTTGCTATTCAGGAGCGAACCTTCATTGCCAAACGCTAATTTCCATCTGTATATGAGAGCCCCTGTTGTGCTGGAGGGTCTTCCGCCCTTGATGCCTATTGCCGCGAATATGATTGAGCAGGGTTCGCGAGGGCGAGTCCATCTTGCAAGCTCAAGCCCTCATGACCTCCCTTTGATTACGGATGCGATGCTTCAGGACCCAAGCGACATCAAGGCAATGACGACTGCGATGCAGTTCATTCAGGATTTCGTGAGCAACGAAGCGATGGCGCAGTACTACGGCCCGCTTATGCAACCAGGACCAGCTGACGACTGGGCTGAGTACGCGCAATCGACCTACGACAGCTACCATCACGGCGTGGGCACATGTGTCATGGGCCCTGCGTCCAATCCGATGGCGGTGGTGGATTCCAATCTGCCAGTCCATGGGCTAGAGAATCTCTACGTCGCAGACGCATCAGTAATGCCAACCGTGACCCATGCCAACACTAACTTCACGGTGATCATGATTGCAGAGCGCCTGTCGGACATCTTGAAAGCGGCCACCCGTCGCTAGCGCAGTAGAGTGCTAGTACTCGTGGTTACGCGCCACCCATGAGCGCGAGCTGGTGCTCTC
Organism: uncultured Dehalococcoidia bacterium; assembly: GCA_937901475.1. GTDB lineage: Bacteria > Chloroflexota > Dehalococcoidia > Lucifugimonadales > Australimonadaceae > CALGTL01. Next base: position 29,809 of record CALGTL010000146.1, on the reverse strand, counting down.
TCTCGGCGGTGGGCATCGCTGGCCCTCGCTCGGGCTGAGCGGTGCCTCTTTCTAGACACGATACAATGGAACGGCGTCAAGTAGGCGGGCTCGCCGCGCACTCCAATTTAAGTTAAGGATATCCATGGACAGGGAAACTCGCGTCCGGCTCCTGCATGAGCTCATAGCATCTCGAGTCATCGTACTTGATGGTGCAATGGGCACTGGCATCCAGGACTTGAACCTGGGCGCAGGGGATTTTGGAGGCCTTCAATATGAAGGGTGCAACGAATTTCTCAACATAACCAACCCTGAGGCAATCAAGGGAATTCATCGGTCTTTTCTAGAGGCAGGAGCCGATGTCATTGAAACTAATTCCTTCGGAAGCACACCCATCGTGCTCGCTGAGTATGGGCTCGCCGAGCGGGCCTCGGAAATTAGTAATGCATCTGCTCGCATAGCCCGTGAGTGCGCTGACGAATACACCATTGATGATGCTCCTCGATTCGTCGCAGGCTCGATGGGCCCAACCACCAAGGCAATTTCGGTCACCGGTGGAGTGACTTGGGACGAGTTAGCTGAACACTACCGCATACAAGCTGTCGGCCTTATAAGCGGTGGCGCTGACTTTCTTCTCCTGGAGACTACCCAGGACACACTTAACGTCAAAGCTGCGCTTGAAGGCATAGACAGAGCGCGAGTTGACACGGGGTTCGAAATTCCCGTCGCCGTTCAAGCCACCATTGAAACTATGGGAACGACCTTGGGTGGCCAGGATATCGAGGCGTTCTACGACTCAATCGCGCACCGTGACCTGCTTTGGATGGGGATGAATTGCGCTACAGGTCCTGAATTTATGCGCGACCACATACGCACCCTTGCGGGGATAGCGCGCTTCCCAATCGCAGCGATACCGAACGCAGGGCTACCTGACGAGAATGGCCACTATCACGAGACGCCTGAGATGATTGCTCGTACCCTCGGGTCGTTTATGGAAGAGGGCTGGGTCAACGTTATTGGCGGGTGCTGCGGTACCACTGGAGATCACATACGGCATCTCGTCACTGCAGCGCGTAACAAGCATCCCCATCAACCCACACCTCGCGGCGAGACCGCCGTGTCAGGGCTAGAAACTCTAGTCATTAGTGACGAAAAGCGCCCAATCATAGTGGGTGAGCGCACTAATGTCCTCGGCAGTCGCCAATTCAAGCGACTTATCAAGGAAGGCAAGTTTGAGGAAGCAGCAGAGGTCGGCCGACTCCAAGTTCGGAACGGCGCGCACATCTTAGACATCTGCCTCCAAGACCCGGACCGCGACGAAACGGCCGATGTCATCGCTTTCCTTGAACGGCTCACTCGTAAGGTGAAAGCGGCCTTAGTGATAGACACCACCGATCCTGTCGTCCTTGAGGAAGCACTCAAGCGCACACCTGGCAAGTGCATCATCAACTCCATTAATCTTGAGGACGGCGAAGCGCGCTTCGAGCTCGTGGTCCCGATTGCGCGGCGTTATGGTGCGGCGCTCATTGTTGGCTGCATCGATGATGACCCGAACCAGGCACAAGCAATCACTCGCGATCGCAAGCTCGAAGTGGCGCAACGCTCGTATGACCTACTCACCACTAAGTATGGAGTGCCTCCCGAAGACATCATCTTTGATCCGCTGGTTTTTCCTGTGGGCACAGGGGATGCGAACTACACCGGTTCCGGCGTCGAGACGATTGAAGGCGTGCGTTTAATCAAAGCTGCGATGCCGGCTGCCAAAACTATTCTGGGGATATCCAATGTGTCATTCGGGCTACCACCAGCCGGGCGAGAGGTACTGAATTCTGTCTTTCTCTACCATTGCGTCCAAGCGGGGCTAGACATGGCAATCGTCAATTCCGAAAGAATGGTTCGTTACGCATCCATCCCTGAGGTAGAACGCAGGCTTACCGAGGACCTTATTTGGTGGCAGGGGACATCTCCGATTGCCGACTTCGCCGCACAATTTCGCGAACGCAAAATCGAGGCCGTAGCTACGCGTGACATGAGTCTACCGCCCGAACAACGCATAGCCTCGTCAATTGTAGAAGGGTCCAAGGAAGGCCTCTTCGATGACCTCGATAAAATGCTCGAGTCGACGGCTCCTTTAGATATCGTTAACGGCCCGCTAATGGCAGGCATGGACGAGGTCGGTCGCCTTTTTGGGAGCAACGAGCTGATCGTCGCTGAAGTTCTTGAGTCCGCAGAGGCCATGAAAGCCGCGGTCTCGCACTTGGAACCCCATATGGAAGTTGGTGAGACAGCAATCAGGGGCACTATGATCCTTGCCACTGTCAAAGGGGACGTCCATGACATTGGCAAGAATCTAGTCGACATCATCCTATCGAACAATGGCTACAGGGTCATAAATTTAGGCATCAAAGTTTTGCCGCAGCAGCTCATTGACGCCCACAATCAATACAAGCCAGACATTATTGGTCTCTCAGGTTTACTTGTGAAATCTGCCCAGATGATGATTGATACAGTCCGGGACTTGAAAGCGGCAGGCATTTCATGCCCGGTTCTTGTCGGCGGTGCCGCGCTGACCAATCGATTTACGCGGCTTCGAATTGCACCCGAGTATGACGGTCTCGTTGCATACGCGCGTGATGCGATGAGCGGCTTGGCCCTAGCGCGCCGAATCGTCGATGACAATGACCGAGCTGTTTTAGCGGCGGCGCTAACGGAAGAGGCAGCGGAGTTGCTCGCGGCAGAGGCTCTCAAGGTGATTGCACCTGTACCTTTGGCTGGCATTCCGCGCGTGCCAACAATCGCTGCCGTTTCAGCCCCCCCACGGCCGCCGGATCTTAATATTCATATACTCAACGACTTTGATCTGGCTGAACTGTTCCCCTACATCAATCCGCAGATGCTCTACGTGCGTCACCTCGGCTACCGTGGTCGGTTCAGCGAGTCCCTCCTGGCTGGCGAGAAGAAAGCTGTTGAGCTCCATCGTAAAGTCAGGGATGTCGAGAACATCATGTTAGCGCGCGATGACATTCGTGCTAGCGCTGTGTATCGGTTCTACCGTGCGGCCTCTGAAGGCAACGATATCGTCATCCTTTCACCTAATGGCAAAGATGAGAACCACCGGTTCCGCTTCGGTCGTCAATCGCAGGCTGGCAACCTTTGCCTCGCTGACTACCTTCAGCCACTCTTTGGTGTGCCCGACTACCTTGGCACCTTCGTCACCTCGATTGGGCCAGGGGTGCGCGAGCTTGCTGATCAATGGAATCGAGATGGAGACTATCTGGCATCGCATATCCTGCAATCGCTGGCTATAGAGGGGGCAGAAGCATTCGCAGAGCTACTCCACCAGCGGATCCGTGCCATGTGGGGGTTTGCAGACCCCTTCGGAACGAGCCCCTTGGATCTGTTCAAGGCCAAGTACCAGGGCAAGCGATACTCCTTCGGCTACCCCGCCTGCCCTCGACTTGAAGACCAGGGAGGGTTGTGGGAGTTACTCCATCCGGACCAGCACATCGGGGTTCAACTCACTGAAGAGTTCATGATGGACCCCGAGGGGTCGGTCAGCGCAGTAGTATTCCATCATCCTGACGCTGGTTATTTCAATCTTTCGGCTGCCGACGCTGAAGCGCTGGAAAAGCAAGCCGAAATTGCCAATAACGCGATGGACTGATACCGAACTTCAGCCTCCATCGCAAATGCCCTACTGCTCGCCGACGGCCAATGCTCACTTAGTGTTGGCGCTCCATGACACGATGTACCAATACCGCATGTTTTCTATCTCAGCGTTTCAGGGTTAGGCTTTTGAGCAAGCCTTGTCTTCTCACCTGGGTTTGCGTCCAAAGCCAACTCTGCTTCAATCCATAGCGACTGCAAACGTGCGGCCAAATCTTCCGGTACTGCCCGATGGGGAGGTATCACGTGGTGCGATCCTTCAAACACGTCAACCTTCGTGCGTGCCACACGCTCAGCTATCCGTCGTGACCGGAGTTCAAATACCGGGTTGCTCAAGCTGCCCACCAATGCGTAAACCGGAAACAGCGCTGCCTGAAGAACAGGCCAATCTACCTCTGCACGGCCAAACGCCCCAATGGACGCACGCACTCCATTAACCAAGCTGGTAATCCACGGTGCATCCTGAGGCACCTTCGCTAGAGTGGCACTCACCTGCGGCAGCACCATAAGATCACGGAACCCTAGCAGTGCTTCGTATGGTTTGAGGGCCATAGTATTCGTTAAATCAATCCAGAATCGCTCTTCCAGTTTCGTTGCGCCATCTGAGCCAACCCAGGCGACCTCTTCAAGCGTGAGCGAGGCGACGCGCTCAGGGTGTGCGCAAGCAAATGCCAGTGCCACTGCCGCTCCACCCGAATAGCCAATCAAGTGCCCTCGATCGGTGTTAGCGGCATCCATGGTGCGCAATAGCGCGTTCGTTTCGGTCGCAATTTCAAAGCCTTGAGGCGGTGGCCCTCCGTGAAACACTATCATGTCCAAAGGCACGGTCTGGCGCTCATGGTCAAGCTCCGCTATCAGGGCTGCAAACTCGCGTGGGGCGGGAGGTCCTGCACCACCCATCAGAAATACAGGCATTTTTCGCATTGACTGAGCGTAAGTCAAATGGCCTTGAGAGGCAAAGCCATTCAGACGTAATACACCGCCACCTGCTAAAGTTTCTCCCTATGACTACATATCGATTCGTCGGGCGCCCTACAAAGAGCCTAGAAGGCCCTGAGAAAGTAACAGGTCTCGCCAAATATGCCGGTGATGCCCATAGCTCATCGGCGCTGTGGACTAAGATACTGCGAAGCCCCTACCCCCGCGCTCGCATACTGCATATCGACAGTACTCGTGCGGCCGCCTTGCCGGGTGTGCACGCGATTCTCACAGGTGATGATGTTCGTGGCATGCGAACTGGTATCGCCTATCAAGACGAGCCGCTCTTAGCCTGGGATCAGGTCCGGTTTGCGGGTGAGCGAGTTGCTGCCGTATGTGCCGACGATGCTGATATCGCCACCATCGCAGCGGCACTCATCCAGGTCGATTACGAAGAGTTGACGCCAATGCTGTCGGCAGCAGAGGCGCTTGCTCCGCACGCGCCCATCATTCACCCAGATTTCAACTCGTACGGTGGAGTGATACCTATAGCCTCGCCGTCCAACGCATATGGCCACATAACGTTGGCTGCGGGTAACACTACCGCCGGCTTCGCGGACGCGGATGTGATCGTAGAGCGCACGTATGAATCTCCGCGCATCCATCAGATGTATTTCGAGCCACACGCTTGCCTGGTGTCCTTCGATGCTGATGACACGGCGCAAGTCTGGGTCGCCAGTGGTACCCCTGGAGTCAATCACCTTGAGGTTGCCAGGTTACTCGGCATTCCTCCTGGGCAGATTGTCTTCAATTTCTCACTTCTTGGTGGTTCTTACGGCGGCAAGACAGATGGCACCGAGGTAGCTATTTGCTACCTATTAGCCAGGCGCACCGGGCGAAGCGTGCGATTCCTCGCAGATTATGCAGAGGAATTCACATCCATGCATCCCCGCAATCCGTCCATCATCCGCATCAAAGCGGGTGCCAAGCGTGATGGTACGTTGACTGCTTGGGAGGTCGAAGCGCATTTCGCCACGGGCGCATATTCCGCCTATGACCTTGTCCCCAGCGGCGGAGGCCTCGCCGTCTCCGGCGCCACCGGTCCTTACCGTACGCCCAACGTCACTATTGACTCTTACCAGGTTTACACCAACACCATTGCTTGTGGGTACATGCGTGGCCCTGGTTCTTTCCAGTGTGCGTTCGCCGCGGAATCGCACATGGACGAGATCGCCAAGGCTCTAGGTATGACGCCTGAAGACTTACGTTTTAAAAACCTCATACATCAACAATCGGAAATGGCCATCCAGGGCCTCTGGGTTCCGCCATCTTCACCAGGCAGTCGTGGAGTACAGCCTACCCGTATGCATGAGGCCTTAACTCAAGCCTTGGAGGCATCCAGCTATGGCGATCCCAAGCCTGCGAACGTAGGTCGCGGTATCTCCATTGACGTCCACGGGGAGATCGGTGGCGACGCCCATGCAACCGTCCAGGTGAACGCCGACGGCACAATTACTATAAGCATGCCCAGTTATGGATTGGGAATCGACACCTATACGACCCTCGCGCAAGTCGTAGCGGAAGGTCTCGGAGTACCCCTAGAGCGCATAAATCGTGCACCGTGGTCAACCGCTCAAGGCCCAACAGACTCTGGGCTTGGCGGAGACCGTGGGGCGCGTATGATTACTATGGTTGGCTCGCTCGCCGTGCAAGATCTAAAGCGCAAATTGCAAGGTCTTGCGGCGGAATTTTTTGCCTGGGATTCTAGCGATTCAGTGATTGAAGACTCAGTCCTCCGCTGTCCGGCATCCAATCAACAAGTGCCCATCGAAGATCTTGCTGAGCGCGCGGGCTACTCGGTCATTGGCCGAGGAGATGCAGACGAACCATGGAATTCTGAGTACGCCTCATTTGTTGCTCACGTTGCCGAGGTTCAGGTCGACCCTGAAACAGGCGCCGTGCGGCTGCTTCGCTACACCGCTGTCCATGAGACTGGTCAAATTATCAATCCCCTCGGTTTCTATGGGCAGATTAACGGAGGGGTCAACCAGGGAATTGCCCATGCCCTCATGGAGGAGCTTCCTCTGGTTAACGGTCGAGTCGCCGTCACTTCATTCATCGATTATAAAATCCCAACCATGGGGGACATGCCTCCTCTCACCACAGTCACTCTAAGTTCCAACGTGGGGCATGGTCATTTCAATGTACGTGGCATCGGCAACAAGGCCATCAACATGCCCGCCCCGGCCATCGCCAACGCCATCGCGGACGCGGTGGGGGTGCGTGTGCAATCACTGCCTCTAAGCGCGGAAAAGATTTTTCGCGCGATCCAAGCCCGTCGATAATATCGACAATTACCAAGGGTGCGCTCTGTCTCCGCCTTGCGAATGTTTACACGCGGTGCACAGGTGATTGATACCGTTAGTAATCTCGAGGTCCTTCTCCGTCTTCCTCCTCATCGCTGGGTTGCCTCGCTCTTAGTTACACTACTCGTGTTCTGAGTCACCTTGTGATTAAGGAGGCAGGCTGAAATGAGGGCTAGACATTACGGGCGAGCAACTGCTATCTTAAACGCGAGATATGCCGCAGCGTGCACCACAAAACCCTCTCCCTAGTTTCGCTAAAGACTCTTCCTAAGTCGGGAGAGCTTTTTTTTACCCATTGTTCAACCCACTATCTAAAAGGACGAAGAAAGGAGGTTGGCAGTTATGCGCTTGTCGAACCTTATACCTCAATTGCTGGCTCCGAGAGAGGATCAGTTTTTCGCGCTGATACAACACAGCGTTAGAAATCTCCACGAGACCACCACTGCGCTGGTTGATTTCATGGAGGAATACGAGAACTTAGAGGAGAAAGCGGCTGAGATAAACCGGCTCGAAGAAGTGGGTGACCACATTATTCACCAGATCATGATGAACTTGCACCGCACATTTGTGACGCCGTTTGACCGCGAAGACATCGCGGAACTAGGCGCGCGACTGGACGATGTAGTGGACGTGGCAGAAGAGGTGGCTCGGACGATGCTTGAGTATCACGTAGCCGCTCCTACCCCCCGGTCTATTGATCTCGCACGGATTATCAACTCGTGTGGGGAGGTACTCGAACACGCTGGCGACATGCTAAATGCACGCGGGGGCAAGCTTCGCGACCTACTACCGATGACAGTGGAACTCAATCGCCTTGAGAACGAGGCAGATGTCATCGCCTCGAAAGCGGTCGGGGAGTTATTTGCAAATGAGAAGGATCCTATCGAGATTATCAAATGGCGAGAAATATACGCGCTGTTGGAGTCGGCCACGGACCGGGCCGAAGACGCAGCGAACGTGATCGAGGCGATTGTTCTCAAACATGCTTGAGCCTGAATTGATCATCCTGATAGTGAGTATCGCGCTTGCGCTCGCATACGCATACGCGAACGGCATGAACGACGCCGCCAACGCTGTGGCGACCGTGATATCTACCCGGGCACTAACCCCTGTAACGGCCATCATTATGGGCGCGACGCTGAATTTCGGCGGCGCCATGATGGGAACAGCCGTTGCCAAGACCATTGGTAAAGGCATCGTCAATCCTGATCTGATGACACAGTATGCGGTACTGTCCGCTATCGCGGCATCAGTCATTTGGGTCTTCTTTGCCACGCGATTGGGGCTCCCCGTGAGCGTGAGCCACTCACTGGTCGCGGCAGTCGTCGGGTCGGGAGTGGCGGTGGCCGGGTGGGATGGTCTGAACACCGCTGTGGTAGTGAAAGTCCTTCTGGCCCTTGCGCTTTCACCGCTACTCGGATTCGTAGGCGGGTTCTTGCTGATGATCTTACTCTTCTGGGTACTTCGGCGGCGCACTCCCGCGGCTGTCAATGCCACAGGCAACAAGCTCCAGATTCTCTCTGCCGCGTTCCTTTCATTCAGCCACGGAAGAAACGACGGCCAAAATGCCATGGGTATCATCGCCTTGGCCTGGGTGGTATACCAAACGCACCGACTGGGCACTCCACAAGAGTTGGAAATCACTTCGTGGATGATTCTCTTGGCTTCTATAACCATAGGATTGGGTACCGGGTTGGGCGGTTGGAAAGTGATCAGGACCCTAGGAATGCGAGTCACTAGACTGGAGCCGATTCACGGATTCGCCGCGAACACTACAGCCGTCGCGGTGATCGAGGCCGCCACATCCTTCGGCATGCCGGTAAGCACCACTCACACATCGGCATCCACGATCATGGGCGTTGGTGCTACCAGGCGCTTCTCAGCTGTGCGCTGGGGTGTCACGCGCAGTATCGGTTTGGCGTGGTTGGTGACTTACCCGGTGTGCCTAATCTTGGGGTGGGTCATCTCCAAGTTATTGAGCGCCGTGAGCTAGCAGCTCCGCACGCGCTTGACCGGAAACTGTGATTAGTTACCTCGGAGATTGGCTTTCAAGTAGTCATTGAGGCCGGGGTTCCTCATTTCCCCATTTGCTGCAACAGCGCCCGAACTTTTACCTCTACCTGGTCGCGTACCAGGCGCACCACCTCGAGAGGCTGCCCAGCGGGGTCATCCAACCCCCAGTCCTCGGACGGAATGAAAACTGCCGGGCAGGACTCGTCGATTGCACACCCCATTGTGACCACCAAATCAGCCGTGTCGACCATTTCTTGTTGGATCAGCTTGGGCCGCGCTGCAGAGATATCGATGCCTTTCTCAGCCATCGCCGCTACTACCATCGGGTTGATTTCATTTCTAGAGACCGTGCCAGCCGAGGCGACATGCACCGTATTGCCGGCTAGCTCTTTCGTGAATGCCTCGGCCATTTGACTGCGCCCGGAGTTGTGCACGCAGACGAAGAGGATGTTCATGTTGGGCCATTGGTGGCGTCATGAGGCGGGAGTCCGTCCTCACGGATTAGACGATAGGCGACTGCAGCCAGCGCCATGCCTACCATTGGGCCAATCCAATATATCCAATGACTCGCAAACTCTAAGGTTACAAGAGCAGGTGCAAAAGAACGTGCAGGGTTCATGCTTGCACCAGATACTGGTCCTCCCATTATTGCCTCTAGGCACACGGTGGCGCCGATGGCGATTGCAGCGCCCTGCCCGATCGCGCGGACGTCGGTGGCCACGGCCATAATCACGAACATCAGAAGGAACGAGAGCACAATTTCCAGACCCAACGATTGCGCTGCCGACCCTGATGGCAACGTCGCTCCCAAATCAGCTACCAATCCAAACATGGCTCTAAGCAAAATACTTGCCGTCACTGCCCCAGCGAATTGAGCCGACCAGTAAAGCGGGACATGGCGCCAAGGGAAGTGGCGAACGAGCGCGAAACCCAAGGTCACCGCAGGGTTGATGTGCGCGCCAGAGATGTGACCGATAGCGTAAATCATGGCTGCCACCGCAAGGCCGAACGCGATACCTATTCCCACGTGGGAGATCCTACCATTAGAGATTTCGTCAATAACAATAGCCCCTGTTCCTAGGAACACGAGGCCAAATGTACCAATAAATTCCGCCCACGCTCGTCTGAACATGCGGTGGCCTTTCATTTATTTTTTAGGAAACCATCAGCATCAGTAAAGGTAACCTAACGCAAAATCACCAACGATCAGCGTGAATCACATCTTCCACTGGCTTACGCTTGCCACCGCCCAGGTGTTCATCGCCACCCGGGTACCCGAGCGGAATCATAGCCATTGTCTCTACGGTATCGGGGATGCCCAACAGGTCCATAACATCAGTGTCTTTGTGCTGCCAGATGGTCGTTAATCGCGTTCCCAAACCCAGTGCAGCGGCGGCCAGCATCAGATTCTGCACAGCCGGGAAGATGTGCGCGCCCAGCAAATTATCCCTGCCACGAGTCGGCCATTTCTCGAGGCAAACCATCACCACAACAGGCACGCTTGCTAGATTATCTGAGAACAACGGGGGTACGCCGAGCTGGAGTGTCGGGGGTACAGGGGCTTTTCCCCCGCCCGAGGCGATCATTCCCTCTCGGTAGATCTCACCCAACCGTCGCTTGATTTCTGCATCTCTAATCACGATGAAGTGCCACGGCTGCCTATTGCTGCCGCTGGGTGCCCACGTCGCCGCCTCTATTACTTGCCTTACTGTCGCATCCGAAACAGGATCGGGTGCATATCTACGGATTCCTCGCTGGCTCCGTAGAACATCAAAAAAGCCTACCTCTGCCATACGATCAACTCCTAATGTCCGGTCGCTCAGTATTCTACCTCTCAGGAGAGGTCTCGCGTACTACCGGCGGCTTCGCAGCTGCCATTGAAAGCAGCATGACCAATGCCAACCCTATGAACGCAATGAAGGCGGTTTGATACGCCCCAGACGTATCGTAGACCCACCCAGCGAATAGGGGGCCCATTGGGCTTAGCATTCTGAATGGCGCAGAGAAGCCCTTAATAGCCCCCAAGGAAGCACGGCCGAAATAGTTCGCCAGCAGAAGTGTCTCGACGATATTTCGCATACCCGCTGCCACGCCGAACAGCACCGCGAACACTATTGCTTCCCAATAGTCATCTGCAACCAGCAATACCAGTAGAGATGCGGTTAGCACTCCCGCCTGAATCATCGCCCCAAAGCGCACATGGATTCGCTCTAGCAGCAGTCCCATCGGGAATACTGACAAGGATGCCGAAAGAGCGAAGATTGGAAGAATACTCACCGCAAGGAGGTTATCCATCCCCTTGTCTTGAAAGTTAGCCACCATATGCAGATTCGTTGCTCCTTGCACGAACGGCGTACATAGTGTGAATAGCACAATTAGCCAGAATGCCTTAGTCCGCCGCGCCTCCGCAAGCGACCACTGCACCTCGATGCCTGATTCGCGACTCGCCCTCTGGTGTTCGCCATCTCTCGTTTCTCCATCCGGGCGCAGACCGTAGTCCTCAGGTTGACGCCGAAGGTAAACAAACGAGGGAATAACAATCAACACGAAGGTAGTGCCAGCCAGGATCAGGAATGCTGTGCGCCAATCCCATGCAACCATTACAGGGTAGATAAGCAACGGCAAAGCCCATTGCCCGCTCCTTTGCCCTACACCTTTCAGAGCCAACGTGCGAGCCCGCTTGCGGTAGAACCACTTCGCCACTGCAATCGAGGTTCCTAACTCCACTCCAGCGACCGCAGCTGCGCGGGCCACGCCGAACGAGGCCCAAAACTGCCACGGCTCCTGAATCTGAGATATCGCCAGCATCGAGCTTGAAATGAGGATGCCGGCAATCCCGACCACAAAGCGGGCACCAAACCTATCAACCAATCGCCCCACTACCATCGATGCCAACGCCCCGAAAAGGCTTCCGATCGTGAATCCAGCGGCAATGGTCGCCCGACTCCAGCCCAGTTCGTCCTCTATCGGCTTCATAAAAATACCTAAAATTGGGCCGAACGCAGGCACTTCTCCAAACGAGGCACTGAACGCGGCTAGGACCACAGCCCATCCATAGAACGTTCGCTTGAACGGCCAGGCTCGAGAGATAGGTTTCGGGTCCGTTCGTAGGTCAGGCATCCAGTGCTACGCGGTCCCGAACGCCTTCCGGAGTTCAGCACCGCACTCTGTGATCGCCTCGAACGTCTTGTCGAAGCCGATCGTGCCATTGAAGAACGTGTGAATCATGCCCAGGTACCGACTATGCCGCACAGGGACACCCGCCGCCACCAGCCGCGCCCCATACGCCTCGCCCTCATCGCGCAGCACGTCATACTCCGCCGTGATGATATGCGCTGGAGGGAGGCCCGATAGGTCTTTCGCCTTCATCGGGGCCACGTACGGGTTCGATCGCTCCGCATCGTTCGGGAGATAGTTCGTAAAGAACTCTTTCATCTGGTCTCGGTCCAGCAGGTGACCGGTCGCGAATAGCTCGTAGGTTTCCGTGTTGAACCCGTTGTCGGTGACGGGGTATACCATCAATTGGTGCACAAACTTCGGACCGCCCGAATCGCGGGCCCTGAGCGCGACCACTGTCGCCAGGTTGCCGCCGGCGCTCGCGCCGCAGATCGCCACACGCGATGCATCGCCGCCGATGCTAGCCGCGTCCGACGCTATCCACTCAGCGACCGCGTAGCAATCGTCGAGTGCGCCTGGGAACTTCGTCATCGGTGACAGCCGGTATTCCACCGAAACCACAATCGCCCCTGAAGCCTCCGCCAGGAATCTACATGTAGCGTCATTGGTGTCGATGCTGCCTTGTACCCAGCCGCCGCCGTGGATCCAGATGGCGACCGGAAGCGGGCCATCGCTCTCTGGCGTGAACACCCGCACCGTCACCGGCCCGCCGGGAGCAGCTACCTGCCTGTCCAGCACGCTCGCCAGCTGCGGAGGCGTCGGCAGCGTTCGTGCCGACCACGCGCGGGTGCCGGCGTTCGCGTGGCCAAAGGCAATGTCCAGATGAGCCTGCGCTTGCGGATCGATAGGCATGTGTGGAATCTCCTACGGTGGGATTGCGCCGGAGTATAGCGTTCTGGTGTTGAACTTGAAGGGGTACTGCCACGAGCAAAGTGCGTAATTCGCATATGCGTCGAAAAATGCATTCGGCAACTACTAGCAACACCAGCAATCCCGTCAGATATCGCTACGGTGCAAGCAAACAATGCTTAAATAACAACCGGTCCTTTGTAGTGCCACCAGGATTACCTAAAGGAATTGCTGTCATAGACGACTAGCGACTCGAGGCATTCATCCCAGCGCGCACGAACTTAATCTCTGCGTAGCTGAAGCTATCCCCTAGCATTTCTTTGACCGGTTTGAGCGCAGGATGGCCTGAGTTAAAGAAAGCCTCTTCGATAGCCGCTCGCTTCTCGCTGTTCACTAGATCTTCTATGTCCACATCCCCGCTCTGCACGCCTTGCGCCAGATGACCTTCGATAGTGACCGGTGAGAATCCCCGTGCCGATGCAATCTCGTGCAACTCGATACCGCGACGAAACATCTCGATCGATTCTCGCGCACTATCACCCGCGGACAATTGAAGCCTTCTTGCAGCACGAGGCTTACCATGCCCACCATGGGAAGTATCTCGCCATTTTGGCAGCCAAACTTCTTCTCTTCGGAATAAGACCTCGTCGCCCAACGGCATGACGGCCAAACCATTACCGCGTTCAGCGTCGGGTTTCACGTACCCTCGCTCCATCAGCTTGCTCGCGATATGCGCCCACTCTTCGCGCCCCTTGCCTCGCCCAATGCCATAGGTCGGCAATTCGTCGTGCGCATTACCCAGCAAGCGCTTATCACGTGCGCCCATCAGTACCTTCGTCAGGTAGACCGCTCCAAATTGTTCTCCCGTGCGTTTCGCGCAGGACAGGAACATCTGTGCCGCCTCTGTTTGATCCGATTCTTCCAGAACAGGTGCTTCGCACGCGTCGCAGCAAGGATCAGGATGCGCTAATAATTGCTCATCGAAGTAACCTAAAAGTGTTTCACGCCGGCAATCTGTCCCTTTCGCCCACTCCACCATCGCCGTCAATTGCAAGCGTGCAATTTGTTGCTCCGACTCAGGTTTTTCTTGGATGAAATGCTCATGTTTCATAGCATCACCGTAGCTGTAGAAAAGCAACGCATCGGCGGCCTGTCCATCCCGACCAGCGCGACCGCTCTCTTGATAGTAGCCTTCTAGGTTCTTCGGCAGATCTAGGTGCACCACGTAGCGAATATCGGGCTTATCTATCCCCATACCGAACGCGATTGTCGCCACCATGACATCAACGCTACCTTTCAAGAACAAATCCTGACGAGCGTGTCGCTCTTCACCCTCGAGGCCTGCATGGTAGGACAGCGCTCGCACCCCATCCCGGGTCAATCGCGCAGCCGTACCATCTGCCATTGCACGCGATTGCACATAAATGATTCCTGACTCCCCTGACCGACTTGCCAGAAACCCTGTCAGAGATCGGTAGGAATCACGTTTCGGCCAGACTTCATAGCGTATGTTTGGCCTGTCCAAGCTGCCTTGAACAATAAATGGATCACGAAGGGCCAGTTGCGCGCGAATGTCGGCCTGCACATCAGTCGTAGCAGTTGCCGTAAACGTCGCGATAGGCACGTCTGGGAATTTGACCCGAAGCTCGCTCAGTGCCCGGTAGTCAGGTCTAAAATCATGTCCCCACTCTGAGATACAGTGTGCCTCATCAATCGCAAATAGGCTTAGATTGACGGCAGCGAGCATAGAAAGGAAGGCAGGAGTCATCAAACGTTCCGGAGCCACATATAGCAAGCCCACTTTGCCCGTCATCACATCTGCCTGCCTACGTCGCGCCTCTTCATAGCCCAGCGAGCTGTTGATGAATGTCGCGGGCACGCCCAAAGTCACCAGCTTGTCCACTTGATCTTTCATCAACGCAATCAGAGGAGAGACGACCACAGTCAATCCTGGCATCAGCACTGCTGGCAATTGATAGCAGAGTGATTTTCCTCCACCCGTGGGCATCAGCACGAAGGTATCGCGGCCACCCAGGATTGAGGAGATTATCTCTTCTTGCAAAGGACGCAAAGAACCGAAGCCGAACACGGACTGCATTGCTTCTCTGATCCTTTGTTGGGGTTCTTCTGTGGGAAGGGAAATTGCAGGCATGCTTTGAATGCTAAGCACCATCACGCATCTTCCACAAGGGGCGAATGGCACGCCTAGTCAGCAGGTGGCATAATGCCGCAGCAATGCACTGGACTGACGCAATCGTTGAAAGTTTAAAATCTCATGATGTCTGGCTGATCCCTTACGTACCTGACGCGATCGGCTGGCAGGTGCTGAGTAAGCTTGAGCAAGATCCTGCCTTTCACACTGTACCCGTGGCGCGTGAGGAAGAAGCTATCGCCGTTGCCGCAGGCGCCTATGCCGCAGGGAAGCGAGCTGCGGTTTTCGTACAAAGCAGTGGGTTTGGCAACACTATAAACTCCCTCGCGCAGCTCGCCGTATCCCACAAAATTCCCGTGCCTGTTTTCGTCGGTATGCGTGGAGGGCTCGGCGAGTTCAATCCCGTACAAATTCCGTCCGCGCACCCGATTCCAGGATTCCTTGACGCCATGAATATCCAGCACTTTGCTCCCATCAACGAGACCGACGTCACTTCGTACGTCGACGGTGCCTTGGAGTTATCCTTCGCTTCGCGCATGCCGGTTGCAGTCCTTCTTTACTCCCAACTCGTAGGAGCAAAACGTGCTACGTCCTGACGGCATTCGTGCCCTACTCGAGCGTGTAACCGATGAGCCCATCATCGCTAATCTTGGTTCGGCCACGTTCGATCTCTATCACGCTCAGCAACGCGACGCGAATTTCTACACGTGGGGAGCCATGGGTATGGTCTCCTCCATCGGCTTGGGCGTTGCGCTCGCGGCGCCGGAAAAGAAGGTATACGTAATTGACGGCGATGGCTCCCTGCTGATGAACCTCGGCTCGCTTAGTACAATCGCCCGGCAGAATCCAAAGAACCTTGTTCACATTGTGATGGACAATCAGCAGTGGGCAGAGACGGGCGGGCAGCCCACTCACACTTCTACGGGCACTGATCTTGCAGAAATCGCTCGCGGATCAGGCATCGCCCGCGTCGTGCGGGTTTCGTCCCTTGAGGATTTCGAAGACGCGCTCGATAGTGCAATTCGCGAGGAAGGCCCTTGGTGCATTGTCGCGGACATTGAAGAACAAGGCCATGGCGCACGCCCGCCTGTTAGTGTCGAGGAGAATCTTCTCCGTCTTCGCCGCACCTTCACCGGTTAATTCCTGTTTTAGACTGACAAAAAAAGAGGCACTCTTTTTATATGAGCGCCTCTTTTTTTGTCATCAAATACTTATTCCTATCTATTAACGGGTGGACTCCACAATTTCGATTGTGCTCAAAGCATCACCAGGGAAGGAGCGGTCCGATGGGTCACGCAGCGTCAGGCTCAACAACACATCCAAGCCATCAACCACTTCACCAAATACCGAATGCTTATTGTTCAAGTGCGGCGTCGGCACAAACGTCAAGAAAAACTGACTCCCGTTCGTTCCTGGTCCAGCATTTGCCATAGACAGAATGCCCGGCTTGTCGTGCTTCAGGCTCGCGTCAAACTCATCCGCGAAGCGGTAACCAGGCCCGCCTGAACCGGTACCTGTCGGATCACCACCCTGCGCCATAAAGTCCGCAAGCACGCGATGAAACACAGTGTTGTCGTAGAATCCTTCACGTGCCAAGAAGACGAAGTTGTTGACCGTGACTGGAGTCTTGTCCGCAAACAAGTCCACGGTTATGTCACCTTTTGCTGTCTTAAAAATCGCCTTGTACAAATTTGTTGTGTCCAGCGCCATTTCTGGGGCTGCGTTATATTGCTTTGCCATTTTCTTCACTCCTGTTGGTGTTGATACTGAGACATCGGCTCCAGGCTCAGAAACGGGTAGACCGGCTACGCCATTAGGGTCCTCGCAAGCCAGGAGCACTATCATAAGCGCGAAGCCAATCCCTAATCGCCCTAACCATTCTATCTTTCGCTGCCTACCCATCCTCTTGCTCCTCATCCATATGCATGCCACACAGACGATGAGAGCGCCAAGACGGTTGTCTCAGCGCTCTCATCGTCTGTGTGGGGTCAGTTTACTTGCTACTTAGCAGCGTCGCCAACCGTCTCAACGATCCGTGCGGTCACCTTGTAGGGATCCATGTTAGCGTTGGGACGGCGGTCTTCGATGTAACCCTTGCCGTCTTTCTCAACCTGCCATGGAATACGCACAGAAGCACCACGATCGGAAACGCCATAGGAATAGTCCTTGTACGAAGCCGTCTCGTGCAGGCCGGTCAAGCGCTCTTCAATCCCAGAGCCGTAAACAGCGATGTGCTCGGCCCTCTTCGTCCCTAGCGCCTCGGCCGCATCAATGTTTGGCTGGTAGCTCTCTCGCATCGCATTCGTCGAGAAATTCGTGTGCGCGCCTGCGCCGTTCCAGTCACCGCGCACCGGCTTCGGGTCCAGTGTTGCGCTAACCTCGAACTCTTCGCCAATTCTGTACAGTAGGTAGCGCGCTACCCACAGTTCGTCAGAAACTTCCAGCGGCCCGAGAGGTCCTACTTGGAATTCCCATTGGCCAGGCATCACTTCAGCGTTTATGCCAGAGATGTGTAACCCTGCGTCCAAGCAAGCCTCCAAGTGCGCCTCAACCACATCTCGGCCGAACACTTCATCCGCCCCTACCCCACAGTAGTAACCGCCCTGTGGCGCAGGGAAACCACCCTCTGCGGGGAAGCCCAACGGGCGCTCGCCTTGGAAAAACGTGTACTCCTGTTCAATCCCGAACAAGAACTCCTTGTCAGCGTGCTTCTCTGCCCATACTCGGGTTGCTGCCCGCGCATTAGTAGAGTGAGGAGTCATGTCCGTATAAAACACTTCGCACAGCACCAAAATGTTCTCGCCGCCGCGGATCGGGTCCGGGCAAGAGAACACAGGTTGCAGCACACAGTCAGATTTGTCCCCAGGAGCCTGATTGGTGCTCGATCCATCGAAGCCCCAAATAGGCAGGCTGGAAGCGTCCTTCATGACTTTGGTCTTCGACCTCATCTTTTGCGTAGGCTCGGTTCCGTCTATCCAAATGTACTCAGCAAGTATCGCCACGGTACCCTCCTCCATTACTCATCCGCCTGACTAGTTGCCCAAACGGAATTACAAAACTGGTGATGTTCAACAGATTAGAGGAGACGAACGTGCGCCACAATAGGTGAATGCCCGTTCAGCCAATACCGTAACCGACTTGTAACAACTCTTCTCTGGTGAAACGAAGCTTTGTTGATTGCAGGTTATGGGTTGGGATTAGTGCAGGATTCTTGACCCGCGTGAGGTGCGGTTGAAAGCCCTGGGCGTTCGTCAAGTCGGTAGGCACTCCCTTCAAACGCTCTATTGATTCGTTAGTGCTCTACTGCTTCAGCCGCTTGACCGGCGCGGTTGATTACCATGAGCTTTCAGTCAAATCTCGATAATGATTCTAATCAACGCGACCAACTAGGATCGTTATTAACCTGAATCCATTTAGGGATACTCTAAAGGTGCATTCGGTTCGGGCTATTTTTTTACTCATTTTTACTCATGAGAAACAAAGAAATGTTACGAAATGCCGTAAAATTTCCGTGCGGCCCCCCCGAATAAGCTCTCTTGTTGAGTAACTGTCATCGGGCCAGCAGCAGCAGCAGCAGCAGCCCGTACCTGCTGTTCCGTAGCGAACTCCACATGGCCCGGCCAATCGCTTCCGAACATCAACCGCTCGTAGCCAAACATCCGCACCATTGACTCCACGAACAATCGCTGATGCGCCACGCTCCACGGTTGCACATCCAAGGCCGCCAAACCTGACACCTTGGAGTACACATTCTTGTGCGCCGCGACGTTCAGCATATGAACACCCCACGGCTCACGCTCGCTCCGCCCAATGAACGGCGACCCCATATGGGCAACAACGATACGCAACCCAGGGATTGCTTTCGCCAGCTCACCTATCGATGGTAGCTGGCGAGGTTCAATCTCCACATCCAAGCACAGTCCTCGATCAGCCACCAAGCGGAGCCCGCGTAGAGTCTCTTCCTGGACCAACCAATGGTTGTCTGCCTCCTGCCGCACCGGCAAGGCCACGCTTCGCAGCTTGGGCGATGCTTTCAAGGCATCTAGTTGCTCCCCTAAATCCTCCGCTTTCACATCTACCCAAACCGCCACAGCAGCGATTTCACCAGCAGTCCCAGCCAACTCCAGCAATGAGCGCGAAGCAGCTGCATCTGGTGCACCAACTAGAACTACCTGGTCGACGCAATTAGATTCCATTGAAGCTTTATAGGCATCCCAGGATTCGCGATAAGCTTCGGCTGAAAGTCGAGCGTGAGCATCCACGGTAAATGAAGGAAGCGTAGTCAAAGGTCAGTTACCCCTCTATCGGATCATCAATCCTAAACGCGGCAGAGGCTGTGGTAGCGCCATCGCCACTAGCACAAGCGCAACCCTGTTTAACTCCGCTGTCGAAGTAGTGGTCTATTGCGCAGCAGTATCTCTGACAACCGCCGGTACCACACACAATACCGTAAACGCCTATCACTCGGCCACGCCCGAATCAGAAGTGGTGCTCTTGATAGAGTTCATTGCCTCTGTCGTGTAGATCGTCTGCGGGAAGCTCAGGAAAGGTAGGAAACCGGCAAAATATGAAACTATATTCACTCTCGCTAGGAAAGCATTAATTCAATATTTCTTTGTTTTTTGTTCTTAAATATTGAACCTGTTCAAGGTTTTTATTTGCCTGTTTTTTCCATTTTTCTTTTTACAAATTACTTATGACTCTCTCCAATGTAAGCGTTTTTAATAGAGTTGTGCTAGCTATACAGCAGTCATGTTGAAGAGGTAAATTAGCTCTGATATTCTGTCCTTATATTATAAATAAGTTCAAGTATTAGCACCTGGAGATAACAATATGCCTCAATTAGACCTTCTTTCAATAGAGACAGCGATACTTCATAGTGGAACCGGAAAACGTGCAAGTATCTTGCGCGAATATATATCAATTATCGAACAAATCCCTGCTGGAAAAGCTGGCAGACTAGCAGCAGGTGTAGGTGAAACGCTAGGTGCGATTAGGCGTCGCCTGGGAGCAACTGCCAAACAGTTCAACCGTACGCTCATCATCAAACAAACCGGTGATTACGTGTATTTCTGGGTCGACCCAAAGAGCGTGAATCGCCGACGTGGGCGCCCTTCTAAAAATACTACGTAGAACATACTCTTTACTCTGAAAAATTCTTATCCCTTTGATTTTTATATTGGCCATTACTTAATTGAACAGGTTTTTGCACGGTTTCATGTTTATTTTACTGCGCTTTTAATTGTGATGTAACTTTAGAAACTCCTCTTCATGTACGCCGCGCTTGAATTGGATGTATTGAGACTTCTGGTCCGTTGCATTTTCCGTTTTCTCAACACCCTACGGACTCACAATCCAATTATTCATGAACGGATCACGTGGCCCATCGCCCAGCTAGCTCGTTCCTATCGCATTTGCACCCATGCTCTCGTTTACACACCACGTATCCGTTTGATATTGTTCGAAGACAATATCGAAGATTGCGCCGTCTTGTGCATGTCCATATGCACCCGCAAGCGAAGTTAGAATTTTCGCGACCCAGTTCAAGGAGCGACCGTGAAGATTGCACTCGGGACCGACCACGCTGGGTTCGATTTCAAAAACCAATTATCCGAGATACTCACCAGCAAAGGCATTGAGGTAATGGAGGTCGGAGCCCACATCTACGATGCTAACGACGACTACCCGGACTTCGCTGAAGCCGTCGCTCGGGCCGTCGCCGGCGGCCAAGTCGAGCGAGGAATTCTCGTGTGCGGTAGCGGAGTCGGGGCCAGTATCGCAGCCAACAAGGTCAATGGCGTTCGTTCTGCAATGTGCCATGACACCTACTCTGCTCACCAAGGCGTAGAGCACGATGACATGAATGTCCTTTGCATGGGGGCGCGCATTATAGGTATCGAGCTTGCACGCGAGATTTCCTTCGCATTTCTCGGCGCTCGCTTCAGCGGCGAAGAGCGCCACGCTCGACGCCTCGCAAAAGTCATAGTCATCGAAGGATCCAGGTAAGCCGTCTCCCGTCACCGCCGAGCGGGCACCTAGGCAAGGATTGGAGAGCTCGTGGAAAACATCATCCTCCAGAATCAGGCCATCGGCCAGTCAACATGGGTCGATTACATCAAGCGCTCCATGCTGGTTACCGGTCAACTTGGAGGGTTGGTTAAAAAAGGGGTCACCGGGCTCACATCCAATCCCACTATCTTCGAAAAGGCCATCACCACCAGCGCCGATTACGATGCAGCTCTAACCGAAGTTCCTGATGGTGATCAACCCGCCATCGATATATTCGAGACATTAGCGGTCGAGGACATTCAAGGTGCCGCCGATATTCTACGATCCATCTATGATTCCACGGATGGGCTTGACGGCTACGTGTCCCTTGAGGTGGCACCTGCTCTAGCCCATGACAGCAAGCGGACCGTCGCTGAAGCTCGACGCCTGTTCGCCATGCTACGTCGCCCTAATGTGATGATTAAAGTGCCGGCAACTGGCCCTGGCGTTTCGGCCGTCCGCACTCTCATTGGTGAAGGCATTAACGTCAATGTCACTTTGATTTTCTCCCTCACTATGTATCAAAAAGTAATCGAGGCCTATATGAGCGGGCTCGAAGACCTTGTCGCCGTCGGCAAGGACCCCGCCAAGGTTGCCTCGGTCGCGTCTTTCTTTGTCAGTCGCATCGACACGGCAGTTGATGCGGAGCTCCTAGCTATCGGTGGCGACGCAATGAATCTCATGGGCAAGACCGCCATCGCAAACGCCCAAAATGCGTATGCATTTTTCCTAAGCGAAACCAGCAGCGACCGATTCAAAGCTCTTCTCTCTAAAGGGGCGAGGCCCCAGCGTCCACTTTGGGCCAGCACCAGCACCAAAGACCCCGCGCTGCCGGACACTTTCTATGTCGACAATCTCATTGGCCAAGACACTGTCAACACGGTGCCTCCAGCGACGCTCGATGCGATACTAGATCATGGCACATCGGCAGACACGCTCACGGGCTCAGGTCAGCGTGCTAAGAAGCATCTTGAGTCGATCGCAAGCGTCGGGGTTGATCTCGACCTCATAACCACCAACCTTCTCGTTGACGGACTCACCGCCTTTAGCAAGTCATTCGACGACCTCCTTGCCGGCATCGATCGCAAAAGGGCCGAGCTAGCAAAACCCTAGGCTCTGGAGAACACCATGGACATCGGAATGGTCGGCCTTGGACGAATGGGCGGTAACATGGCCACGCGCCTCGTTCGCGGCGGGCATCGTGTCGTCGCCTACGATCGCGACCCTGATACCCGTGATCACGCTAACGCTAACGGCCTAGAGACTGTAGATTCGCTCGAGCACCTCGCTGAGCATTTGGTATCTCCGCGCGTCATCTGGGTGATGGTTCCTTCAGGAAACCCCACCGAAGGCACCATGTCGGCACTCATCGAAGTCTTGCAAGAAGGCGATACTGTCATCGACGGTGGGAACTCTCATTACAAAGACTCCATGCGTCGCGGTGCTGAGTTCCAGCGCCTGGGTTTGGCCATGATTGACGCTGGAGTATCCGGAGGCGTCTGGGGGCTAGATGACGGATACTGCCTTATGGTTGGTGGTGACGATGACGTCGTAGCCAGTGTAGAACCTTGCTTCCGTACCCTCGCCACGTCCACTGAAAGTGGCTACGCCCACGTCGGCCCACTCGGGGCTGGTCATTTCGTCAAAATGATCCACAACGGGATTGAGTACGGCCTCATGCAAGCCTACGCAGAGGGGTTTGATCTCATGCGAGCGAAAGGTCTTTTCAACCTAGACATCGCCCAGATATCTGATCTCTGGAATCACGGCAGTGTCGTCCGGTCGTGGCTGCTCGAACTTACCGCCAACACACTTCAAGGAAACCCAACGCTCGCCGACATTGAGCCCTGGGTCGAAGATTCTGGCGAAGGGCGTTGGACTGTAGAAGAGTCCATCGAACTCGCTGTGCCAATACCGGTAATATCGATTGCCCTGCAGACCCGTTTCCGGTCACGGCAATCCGACTCCTTTGGTTTCAAAATGCTCGCCGCAATGCGCAACCAATTCGGCGGCCACTCACTACGTCGACGAGGCTAGCCCGTGAGGAGCATTTGAATGGGGTAGCATTCCCCGTGAGCCGGTTCCGCATCGAAACTCTCAGCGAAGCAGTAACCGGAAGCACCAATTAATCTCTCGACAACAACATTTTCGAGCTCTAGCACATTGATTTCACCGATGACGAACCGTTAGCGGCATTGAAATCATCTGCCTCCGGCGAGCCTGTTTCGTTTATCTTCCACTAATGACACTGTACGCTATCGTAGATACGCCTCAGGCACTATTAAGGCGTATGGGACTTGGAGGCACATCATGTGCGGCATCTTCGGATACTTGGGGTACCAAGAGGCGCAGCCGCTGATTATCGACGGCCTGACTAGCCTCGCCTATCGTGGTTACGACAGCGCTGGGATAGCAGTGCTGTCCCGGGGGGGTGCTCTTGGTGTGCGCAAGGCCGCAGGCAAGATCGACAACCTTATAGAAGCTGCAACCAAGTCTCCTCTATCCGGTAGGTTGGGTATCGGTCACACTCGTTGGGCCACTCACGGTGAGCCTAGCGAAGTCAACGCCCATCCGCATCTCGACGGAACCGGCTCCATCGTCGTAGTCCACAATGGCATTCTCGAAAATTACGGCGAGTTAAAAGCGCGGCTTATCGCCAACGGCCATGTCTTTAGTTCTGTCACCGATACTGAAGTCATACCACATCTCATTCAAGAGTTTGTCGCAGAAGGGCTCTCGTTCGCAGAAGCCGTTCGCATCGCGGCGGGCCAACTGCGTGGAGCCCACGCCATTGCTTGTCTCCACGCCGACCACCCTGAAGAGATGGTTACCTTCCGCGTTGGCAACGCAGGTGGAGTCGCCATCGGACATGGACAGGGAGGAATGTTCATCGCCAGCGATATGCCTGCGCTCACCCCGCACACCACTTCCGTCACTCCTCTAGAGCCCGGTGAATTGGCCATCATTACCCCTGAGCGATACGATGTCATGACCCTTGACGGCAAATCTGTCGACGCAAACAGGGTCACTATCGCCGTCAACGCCACCTCTGCTGCCAAAGGCGGCTATAAGCACTTCATGCTCAAAGAGGTCATGGAACAACCTGAAGTCGCGATGAGCGTGCTACGGGGTCGCCTGTCCTTTGAACCCGGCGAAGTCGCATTAGATCTGCCGTTCACCGACCAAGAGATCAAGGACCTCAACCGCGTGATCTTCATAGGCATGGGCACTAGTTCCCACGCCTGCCAGATTGGTGCCCAAGTCATCGAGCGACTCGCTCGCATAGCCGCCAGTGCCGAGAACTCAGCGGAGTTCCGCTACCGAGACCCCGTTGTTGACAAGCACACTCTCGTCGTCGCGGTCGCCCAGTCGGGCGAAACAGCCGACACTCTTGAGGCCATGGATCGAGCCCATCGTTCTGGCGCCCGTACCATCACAATTACCAACACAGAAGGATCACAGGCCTACCGGCGCGCCGAAGGCGCCATTCTTATCCATGCAGGCCAGGAGGTTGGAGTTGCTTCATCGAAGACTTTTGTCAATTCCATAATTGCGATGCAACTCCTCGCCATCAGACTCGCCAGAACTCGTGGCACCCTCAGCACAGCCGCTGCCACCGAATACATTGAAGCGCTCTCTCATTTACCTGCGCTCCTAGGTGAGGCACTCAATATAAATGGAAACTCTTTTCAGAGGCTCGCCGTCAAGTACGCTCGGTCTCGCCGATTCCTCTTCATTGGGCGAGGCCTCTTGGAGCCCATCGCCCGAGAAGGGGCGTTAAAGCTAAAAGAAATCAGTTACATCCACGCTGAAGGCATGTCTGCCGCTGAACTCAAGCACGGCCCCATCGCCCTGGTTGATCGAGAAACCCCCGTGATCGCCCTTGCGCCTCTGAATGACCTCTACGAAAAGATGCTCAGTAATATCGCTCAAGTACGAGCGCGCGACGGCCAAGTCATCGGCATCACCTCTGTTGGAAATCACGAATTTACCGGCCTCGTAGACGACGTGCTATTGATCCCGGAGGCCCCTCTTTTGCTTGAACCGATGGTGGCAACGATCCCGGTGCAACTCCTCGCGTATCACCTCGCTGATCTGCTCGGTAACGACGTCGATCAGCCTCGTAATCTCGCCAAGAGCGTTGTCGTCGAATAAAAGAATCCGCTCGCCGCAGAGTTAGATCTGAAGGAAGCGTAAATATTCCATTGGTGGACGTTACGCCTCGTGGCACAGAGTCGTTTTACCGAATGACACATGTCTAGCTTTAGGAATGCCTGAAGTACCAACCGGAAGTATTCATTCGTGCATCGCCGAAAGAATGGCATCTTAGACAAGATGGTGAGGGAATTTAGTCGCAACGAAATCACAGGTGAAGACGGCGTTCGCACGCCAGTAGACCACCTAGATCGATCGATTCATCTGTGCATTTTGGTGTGCCACGGTTAACACCAAGCCTTCTGCAAGCTGAATCTTCGGTTGCCAGCCCGTCTCGCGCATCAAATTTGACGCATCCAATGTAACCCGGCGAACCTCGCCGGCTCGCTCTTCGGCGTACTCGAAGCTCCCTTCGAAGGCACATACAATTGCTAACTCTCGTGCGATTTCGTTAACCGAAAATGGAACACCTGTACCAACGTTGTAAGCGCCTTCTAATCGACTCTCGATTGCATTCACGTTCGCCTTTGCTACGTCTCCAACGTAAACGAAGTCCCGCTGCTGCTCACCGTCGCCGAAGATTACGGGATTTTCACCTTTCAGCATACGATTCACAAAGATAGCGATGACCCCTGCCTCACCCTCAGCGGTCTGCCGAGGACCGAATACGTTCGCATATCGCAGTGCGGTGTAAGAGAAACCGTAAGTATCGTGGTACATCTTCAGGTAGGTTTCTACCGAGGCCTTAGACGCGCCATATGGTGAAAGAGGTGCGATTGCCGTTGTCTCAGCCGCCGGAACCTTCACAGGGTCACCATACAAGGCTCCGCCTGTAGAAGCGAACACTAGGTGTTCCACACCAGCTGACCGAGCAGCCTCTAGGATATTTATCGATCCAATCACGTTCGTCATGGCATCAGCAGCAGGGTCCCGAGACGATAGCGCCACGCTAATTTGCGCTGCATGGTGATCGAGCACTTGCGGTTTGAATTCAGCGAATACGCGGGACAATTCCCTCGCGTCAGTGATATCCGCCTCATAAAACACTGCATCGGGGTTCAGGTTGTTACGGTTGCCTGTTGCAAGCGAATCGACGACCCCTACGGCGTGCCCTTTTTCCACTAGCGCGTCAACAACGTGGGAGCCAATAAACCCGGCTCCGCCAGTCACCAAGATGCGAGTCAATTCAGCCATGGTTCTTCGACTCCGCTCTCCGACGCCTCCGTCGCTCCGCAGTCCTACCTCGCTCCTTGCCTCCTGCCTCTTCGCCTCGCGATTCCAGCGCAGGCCTATGAGTGTGCCGCCAAATCAGCAAGCCCACACTCATAGTGACGAGTAATCCCCCTACGATTTGAGCTGTCGGTATTACCCCCACGAGCCAGTTCCCGCTACGCAGGAACTCCAATCCAATACGCTCAGATCCGTACCAAATCAAGTACAAAAGCAACATATCGCCCACGATCAGCCGGGGCGCGAAACGCCGGCCTACGTATAACAGCACCATTACGCCAATCGCGCTCAGGATTGACTCGTACAGAAATAAAGGATGGAAGTGAGTTTCGAAAGGAAACTCCGCTGGACGATGTACCGCGCTGATGGGAATACCCCAGGGCAGATCGGTCGGCGGTCCGTACAATTCTTGATTGAAGAAATTCCCCCAACGACCGACTGCCTGTCCTACTAGGAATGCTGGGGCTCCGATATCTAACCAGCGCAATACGTGCATCTTAGGGAGACCGCGCCGCTCTGTGCGGGAACGATTCACCCACCACACGTACAAAGCCAGCCCTACAATGGCCCCTGCCAACGCTCCGAAGATACCGATGCCACCGTTCCAGACTTTTATAATCTCGCCCGGATTCTGGCTGTAGTACGGCCACTCGTTGCGATCCAACACGTGGTAAATTCGCGCACCGATGATAGCGAATAGCGCACCTATCACCGCAATGTTAACCGCATGATCAGGCTCATCTCCGTATCGTTTAGCCTCACGTTGGGCAATGAAAACACCAACGCCAATCCCACTAAGGATCATCAGCGAATAGAAGCGGATTTCCAACGCTCCGATGGAAATGCCTTGCATCGTGATATCAAACGTCATTTATCTTGTCCTACACCGATGGCTTCGCCATCCACCACTATGCTTAACCGCTTCTGCAATATGATACTTGGCGGGCCTGAAGTTTTAATACCCAAAAGAGGGCTCGATATTATTCTTTGCCCAGTCTATACATCCGCGTCCCGCAATCAGGACTCTTCCCCTCGGTGACTGGCCGACCATTCTTCATCGTCACCGTTTTGGACTTGGAAATCATCTGTTCCGAACGGCAATTCATGCAATATCCAATCATCATCTCCGGTGAGAAAATTTGATGCGCCATTGACGATGCGACGATGCTAGGTATTCTCGGCGTTATTGGTCAACAAGCAGAACGGAAGCGAAATTACTATTTCCCCCGCTGCATTACAAAACTCAATATCAAAAAAAATGTTTTCAAATAACCTTTTCCCAGAACCTTCCCGCAATACAAATAGTGGCATCGTAGGCAGTCCCTTTTTACCCCCAAGCGACCTTTGACACCCTCGCCCCACCCCGCCTATAGTTCCATCGTTCTCCTTTACCCTCAACATTGGATATGAAGCATGGGCGTTCTTTCAAGCCAACAGATAAATAGCCTGATCAACAGTGAGCAACCCCTGGTCTCTGGTCTCATCGACATCGACACTCAGCTCCAGCCCAATGGCATCGATCTCACCATCGACTCTCTGGAGTCCCTCACAGGCCATGGCCAGATCGGGCTCACCAACGACGACCGGGTTCTCGCCTCCGCTGTTGACGTTCCCTTCGGCTCTGATGGGTTTGTGCATCTCGCCCCTGGTGTCTATATCGCCCGACTCAACGAGGCCGTCTGCTTACCTGCAACCGTCATGGCCCTCGCGAAGCCTCGCTCGAGCCTCTTACGTAATGGAGTTACGGTAAACAACGCGGTTTGGGATTCTGGTTACGCGGGTCGTTCTCAGGTCCAGCTCGTTGTTAACAACCCTCTTGGTTTCCGGTTAGCCCGAAACGCACGTATTGTTCAGATGGTCTTCCTAACCCTGGATACCGCAACCAATTCTCTCTATTCCGGCATCTACCAGGGAGAACAATTGGACCAGGTACCGCGTGGTTAAAAGCAAAAATTCACCAGATGTCATCATCATCGGCGGGGGTGTCATTGGCTGTGCTGTTGCCTATTTCCTCGCTTCCGAACACGGCATTGAATCCCTCATCATTGAGCGTAACGGAATTGGGAGTGAAGCCTCCGGCGGGGCTGCGGGTGAGCTCGCCGCTGCTGAACTCACCGAAAAGGGTGCCCATCGCCCGCCTGCTATATTTACCCAGTTCCTCCAGGAAGGAATCGCTCTCCACGCGAATCTTCTCCCTGCTCTATTGGAGGAGTCCGGCGTGGACTACCTCCTCACAGAGATACCCCTACTTAGGCCTGCCTTCACCGATGATGAAGCAAATGGTATGAGGGACGAACTCGCGCGGCTCCATGCATCCGGCATCGCTGCCTCATGGCTCGAGCCAAAGGACATTCAAGCCATGCGCACTTGGCTCGCGGACGATGTCCTCGGTGCAGTTTTCTCTACCGAGCTCCAACTCGAGTCCTACCCTTTTGCGCTAGCCCTAGCCCAAGCAGCTGAACAGCATGGCGTAGAAATACGCACCGGTGAAGTCACAGGGATTGAACGTTCGGGTGGCCGCGTCACTGGAGTCCGTCTAGGCTCGGAACTTTTGAGCGCCCGGACCGTCGTCATCGCCAACGGCCCTTGGTCTCGGTTTGCAGCGAAATGGGTAGGCCTCGATATACCCGTCATCCCTATTCGTGGTCAGATTGTCCACTTAGATCTCCCATGCGAGGCCCCTCGCCCAAACCAGGCCATATTCCACTCGACCGGCTATGTCCTACCTAAAGCTAGCGGTAGCCTTTATGTAGGCACCACCATTGAGGACGTTGGGTTTGACAGCGAACCCACCATCGAAGCCCGTGATTCCATCATGGAAGCGGTAGCTCGGATATCTCCTCAAGTGATAGACATCCCTATCAAGCGGATATCTGCCTGCCTTCGCCCTTACTCCACTGACGAGATGCCCATCATTGGTGCAATTCCAGGCATTGACGGTCTGTTCATCGCCACCGGCCACGCCTTCAAAGGCATGACCCTCTGCCTGGTCACCGGTAAGAGTCTCGCCGAGATAATGGCGATAGGCAGCAGTAGTTTCCCTATGACCGAATTCTCGCCTGCTCGATTTGTGAGTGCGTGAGATGGTAAGCAGCCTCACCACATCCACTGCAAGCGAAATAGCCGCTCTCGTACGTAATCGACAGCTGTCGCCCGTCGAGGTTGTCGCCCATTTCCTTGATCGAATTGATGCTCACGACGAATCCCTCAACGCATTCGTGACCGTCGCTGAGGGCGCCGCCATGACAGATACTAA
>CALGTL010000145.1 GCA_937901475.1 uncultured Dehalococcoidia bacterium | reverse complement strand
TAGACCGACCGCATACCGGCCTACGTCCATGTACTCGACGATTTCGACATCAGATTGAACATCATCAACGCCGGTGCGCCGGACATGGCTGAGCTCGTCGACGCATTGAGCACATGAGCAGTTACCGCGTACGTAGCGGTGAGGTAACAGCGTCTCGAAGCCGTCTGGCCATACGATGTGCAGGCCGTCAGGCAGTATTTCCAACTTGAATGGCCGTTGGTCGGCTTCGCTCACGGTTAAGTCCTTTCTCGTCAGTGCTTTATGGAATTTGGGGATTGTCAAACTAGGACGATTTAAAAATCAACTTGGCGGCCGATGCCGCACTCCAATGCCTTCCTGTAGACATACATGCCTGCAGCGACATCTTCCACTGCAAGGCCTTGTGATTCGAATAGGGTTATAGAGTCTGCTGCAGGACGCCCTGTAGTACGCCCTCCCACAACGTCACTGAGTTCGACTGCGGTTTCCCAGCGGAAGATGCGTCGCTCAGCGGCCCAAATAAGTTCGCCGCACTCGATTTTTGCGTCAGAAATATCGTCGCAGACGATGAGCGCGCTGCGCTTGATGGTCTCGTCGTCGATCTCGCGACGAATCCAGCCGTTGGAGCCAGCAGCATTGACATGGGTTCCTGGTTTTAGTTTTGAGCCCTCAAAGACTGGCTCCCGGGAATTAGTGATTGTGCAGACAACGTCCGCGTCCGCGATGGCGTCTTCAGCGGTGGCGACTGCCTCGATGGTGATACCCAGTTCAGATGCCATTTCTGCGGCGAACCGTTCCCGCTTCTCCTGGGTGCGGCTATAGACGAAGGCGTGATTAATTGTGCGGGTAGCGGCGACTGCTGCGAGCTGCGTACGGGCTTGAGAGCCAGTGCCGATGATGGCGGCAATCTTTGCTTCATCACGTGCCATGTATCGAGTGGCAACACCGCTAGCGGCGCCCGTACGAATGGCGCCGAGGGCATTGGCGGCTATTAAAGCTATTGGAGAGGCAGTGATAATGTCGAACAAGAGAACGACCATCTGCGAGGGAGCACCCGCGCCAGTGACATAAGTCTTGAGGCCGGATACTCCACTGGCAGAGGACATCCCGGCCATGACTTGCATAGAGCCTCGTGGCAGAGGAACGCGGTAGCGATTCATGTTGGAAACACTGCCTGCCGCTATTTCCTTGAAGAGATTATCGAGTACGTCTACGCACTCTATTACGGGCAGGAGGTCACGGACCTCATCCTCTGTCAGCATCAGCACTGGATGATCACCTCTTGGCTTTGTTCTGAGTAGGTTATCAGTGGGGCTAGGTGCTGCGGCTAGATATCCATCGTTAGTTGACCAGTAGCATGCACCAAACGTAGGTTGCTGGCACCTACCCCAATGAGCCTGACTGGGTCGCCGTCAACCCAGTTAACGCCGAGAAGATGGAGGGCATCTGCAACGATGGCTTCCACGTCTGCGGTGGAACGGTCACGAGAAGAAGAGCGAGTAATCGTTAGGAACTCGGTATTGCGCAGCTTGAGTGTGATTGTTCGGGCAACGAGCCCATGATTAGACAGTGATTCAGCGACGCGCTTTGATAAGCGTTCAATCTCCGCGGCTAGTGACTGGCCGTCGCTTACATCCTCTGCGAAGGTTTCTTCTGCGCTTACAGATTTCGTTTCGTGGTCAGTGGTTACTGGCGATGGGTCTTCGCCGCGCGCCCGTCGCTGAATCACAGCGCCGTACGGTCCCAGGATATTCATCATGGTGTGAAGTGAGGCGCAGGCTATCTGGCCAAGAGTTGCAAACCCGCTGTTTCGTAGCTTTTGGGCCGATTGTGGCCCAATACCAGGAAGCGCACGAACCATAAGGCCATCTAGGAATGCGGACTCTTGGCCGTCCCTAACTACGACAAACCCTTCGGGTTTTCCGGTTTCACAGGCTACTTTTGCAACGAGCTTATTGGACGCAAGGCCCACTGAGGCAGGCAGGCCGAGGTCTAGGCGGATTCGCCCTTGCATGCGATGGGCAAGGCCTTCCGCTTCGTCCCATGTTTTGGCCATAGAAGTTAAATCCACGTACGCTTCATCGATGGACATTTGCTGGACGAGATATGATTCCCGTCGCAATAAGGCCATGACCTTTTGAGAGTACTCGTGGTAGAGCGAGAAGCGAGGGCTCAGAATGACGGCAATCGGGCACAGTTTGACAGCGCGGCTCATGGGCATGGCGGAATGGCATCCGTACTTACGTGCTTCATAAGAGGCCGCGGCGACAACGCCACGCGATGTGGGCGAACCCCCGATGAGCAGAGGCTTGCCTACTAAAGTGGAGTCTTCGAGCGTTTCTACGGAGGCGTAGAAGGCGTCAAGATCAACTAGTGCGACGAATCGGTTCTCATCGGCGTCCATAGTCACCATGCTAAAGGAAAATAGCTGACGCTCCAGAGGCACTTGGCATTACGGAGAGTTAAAAAGGACAGCCACCGCAGAGGGTGGCTGTCCTTTTTAACTCGCGATTGTGCGCCAGCCTACTACTTCTTACCGCGTACAGCACTTGCCAGATAAGAACCTGGGGTGAAGCCAACGCGCTGGTGTGCTGGAACTTTCACACGCTGGCCTGCCTGCGCGCCGCGGATGGCGCGAACTTCGCGCTCTTTCACCTGACGAGATTCGAATGCACCAAATCCAGTCAGAACCACTCGATCTCCTGCCGCCAATGCGTCGTGGACCGCATCAAGGACTGCATTGAGAGCAGCATCACCTTGGGAGCGAGGGCCACCAAGATTTTTAGCAACCATCGTGGCTAGATCACCTTTTCGTAGCGTCGCCAAATCAACACCTCCTACTTTGCTTTACAAGGGTGCAGCACGGGGCGTGCAGCAGCAATTATAGCATAGCGAAAAGCCATCGTTTCAATGGAAATGATGCGGCCGAGGACAAATTGTAGACCTGTATCGACCCCGACTTGAACCACGATAGAGCTAAGCCGTTCGGGGAAGCTGAACAACAAAAGTAATCAAGGAACTCATTACGGAAAATAGACGTATGCCGCACGTATACCGCGTAGGAGATGATTGGATTGAGGGCGCCCTATTGAGTGATTCCCATTCTGCTTTATTGATGATGCCTGAAGATAATACTGATTAAGTATCGCAAGTCAGAATCACCCTAAAGCCTCTTGACCTTAGCCTAGGTTTTGAATGCATCGAAACTGTAACCGACGACACAGTAGTCAACGCTCTCCCTCAAAACCTTTCTGCTACTTCGCCTCGACTTAGGACGGGCAGTTGAGGCATAGTTTGAAAATATTGACTCACCGACGCACTCTCAGGTAAACCGTGGCAGCTTTCAAGTGTTCCCATTCTGCCTTGTGGCGGCATCGAAGGGGTCGGCGGATGGCAATAACGATGGAAAATATCGGGTCATCGAAAGCTTTTAGGAAGGCAGGTAGAGGAAGAGAGGCCAATGTCTGGCTAAATTTAGGCCTTCAAGCCTATGTATGAGTGGGTTGCTTGTACTATAATCTTAACCGCCTGCTTGCTGTGAATTTCGTATAGGCAGTGTGTGGGCCGATAGATCGACAGATGCTATACCGGCACCCTCGTGGGAGTGATAGGCTCTCAAGTGCGCGGATTGCGCTCTATTTAGAAAACGGATACAGGAGGCGGGATGATTACGCGCCGAAAGCTCCAAATCACAATGGCACTCACATTGTTGTTTGCCATGCTCATGTCCACTACGGTGGCCAGTGCCCAATCCGTCACGCTAGGTGGTAGCGCCACCTTTCGGGACGCAGATGGGTCCGCGCTTGGCTCTAATAACAGCCTAGTGCTTTCATTGACAGATGCTCCAACGCTCGGCGTGGGGTATCGGTACGAAGGCTGGCTCGTTGGTCCAGGCGGCACCAAGGTTAGCGTAGGGACATACAATGGACCCATTGATGGGACTTGGGTATCGCCTACAAATGAAAACCTTGCGGCTAGTTATAGCCAGCTGTTGTTGACTACGGAACCTGTTCCAGATCCAGACCCCGCGACACATGGCACGGTAGCGTTCAGCGCTACTATTGCCTCTGGTGTTATCGAACCAGTTCGCGGTTTACTAACCGCGTCTGGTACCACCGCGACGGGTAATGGGATTGCGGTGGCACTCCACGGCGAGGCAACTATTGCTGCCGTTCACGCGGCCGCCTCACAGGGCTCTGGCGTGCTCGGCGACCTCCAATCTCATGCTCAGCACGTATCGATAGTGATTGATGGATTGGGCACTCCTGGAGATGGTATTGGGATTTTGGCTTATGCAGAGAGCGCTAAGGTTCTTGCTGCCGCCGCTAAGGCAAGTGAGCCTGGTAACAAGAAAGTTGTTGCAGGCGCTGACGCTGCGATTGCCGCTGCAAACCGCATCATTGACCGTGCAGGTATCGCCAAGGCAAATGTGGCGGCGCTTCTTGCGGCTACATCGATAAATGCCTCTACAGAAGTGGCTTCAGTCAATGTCACCAACATGTCAAACCAGATGGTTGCGTCTGCAGCTGCGCTCTACGCTGCGGCTCAGGACACGGTAACATTTGTTCCTAAAGATGGCCCCGTTGTTGAAGCCCCTTCAGCGGGCGACCAATTGGTCCCTATGATTGCAATGCTAGCCCTCGTGGCTGGCGTAATCCTTACAGGCGGAGGGCTTGCAATGCTCCGCCGTCGAGGATTGGCCGCCGCCTAATAGGCAAGGCTCTTTTACTGTGACAATACAAAAGGCCCCGCTCAACAGAGCGGGGCCTTTTGTATTGCGGGGCGTGTTCAGGTTCTGTACCGACAATGACTTTGGGAATGGCGCTAGTCGGTAATCTCCAGAGTTGCCCTGAGTTCGCGCCATTCCCTGGGTGACATCTTCAGACTTGACGGATCAATTGTTTCGCCAGCAATAAGCTTGCGGACAGTAGCTAGGCCTTCGTCAGTGAGGTGGGCCCCACCTACGTTGTAAGTCATGAATGCATGGTAGGTGAGAGGAGCCCACTTCTCTACGACATCCATGAGCACCTGAGCGTAAGCACGAATCTCCCACTGAGCGTGAGCATCTGCCCGCAACCGTAGAAAGTGGAGTAAGTTGTGGAGATTCACTTTCCAGTACCACTGGGTGTAAGTATTT
>CALGTL010000144.1 GCA_937901475.1 uncultured Dehalococcoidia bacterium | reverse complement strand
GCGCGACTATCATGTAGCCACAACAACAGCGTACGTAAAAGGCGAAGTTCTCTAGGCTCGATAATTTTAGACTACGCAACGAGCGTTGAATGCTCGACGGAGAAAACGTGGTAGAAGACAACCTACCTACACCACACGGCAAGGCTCCTGGAGACGACAGCACTGAGGCAACACCAGCCCCAAGGCGTCGTAGGAGGGCCGCGCCAGAGGCAAAGGCACGCCCTTCTCAGGAAGCAACCGCCTCGTCCATCGGCGACGAAGATCCGCGGCGTACGTCGCGCCGTCGGCCAGCGAAGTCACTCCCAATGGAAGAGGTGCCTGCCACAGATGCAATTTCCTCGCCCGGAAGCCCCGCCGAGCCAGTGTCCACTAGCACACGACGACGACGCACAAACAAGACAGCATTGAGTGAAGTAGTTAGTGACGCCCAAACGAACATCCCTGTGGCGGATGAAGCCCACAAGCCGACGCGGCGCCGTCGCAAGCCAGCCGTAAAGCATACCGAGGGAAAATCCTCAGACGAGGCCACTCCAAACGAATTGGCAAGCGAGGAAGCTTCGGCGCCCGTACAGCGCATTCGCCGCACCATAGAACCAGCAGCGGAGGCAGCCAGCACAGAGAACGCGGCACAGTATGCCGTACCAGCAAAGACGGAAGAAATCGACTCGCAAGGCGATGGTGACTCTGAAGGAGAAACCCTTGCACCCCGCAGGCGCCGTAGGGGTCATCGGGGAGGCGTAGGCCGTCGCAGGCAAACCCCCGAACAAGGGGTTGCGGGTATCCCCCCATCTCAAGAGACTATTCTTGTTGGCCCACGACCAATCGACGGGCGGATTGCTGACGAATGGGTTCGTGGTGATCGCGCGCCTGCCGAGTCACTAGAGGCTTCGCCGGACTCGGAAGACTGGGACTCCTCCGAGATGAAGAGCGATGCAGACCACGAAGTCCGGGAGGAACAAAGGCGCGAACGACATAGACCCGCCCGAAGCCTGTCTGAGATTGACTCGTCCCCGTCTAAAACTCCTGATCTCTCATTCATGCATCCCAGCGAGCGTGAATTCGCGAACCTTCTAGACTACTACCAAATCAAATTCCTCTATGAACCTCGGTCCTTTCCGCTGCGGTGGGATGGCAATCGCGTAATCGAGATGCACACCCCAGACTTCTATCTGCCTGAGTACGACCAGTATTTCGAGCTAACGACCATGAAGCAGAGCCTAGTGACGCAAAAGAACAGGAAATTGCGTCACGTGCAGGAGATGTACCCGGAAATCAATATTCAATTGCTGTACAGACGCGATCTTATGCGCTTAATGGGCAAGTACGGTTTCGGTCCTCTCTCAGACGTAGATGTCACTGGCACAGAGCAGGTCCTCTTCAGCGAAGCCCAGGTGCAGCAACGTGTTCGCGAGTTAGGCAAACAGATTGCTGAAGACTACGCGGGCCAAGAGCCATTGCTCATCGGGGTGCTCCGTGGTGTTGTTGTCTTCATGGCCGATCTCATGCGCAACATCGATCTGCCTATTCAGATCGAGTTCATGGAGATCTCTCACTACGGAGAGGAGCGAGAGGAGACCATCGAGATTCTCCGTGACGTGGGCACTGACATTCAAGGCAGGCCAGTAATCGTCATCGAGGACATCGTTGATACAGGCCTAACTCTTCGTTACCTCTTAGAACATCTTCAAGCAAAGAATCCCTCAAGCCTGAATGTCTGCTGTCTACTCGACAAGTCGGTACGGCGCATGGCGCAGATACCTTTGAATTACATCGGATTTGAGATCCCTGACGAATTCGTCATCGGCTACGGATTGGACTATGGCGGACGCTATCGCAATCTTCCGCACATTGGAGTTTTGAAACCCCAAGAGCCAAAGACTGTAGCGCAGCGATAATCACTGGCTAGTTGTGCCATTACGTTAGGTTGAGCTAACCTCCGCCCACTAGTTTTCTCTAATAAGGAGAGTGTGGCATGGTCATGCAAGGCACGGACATGAAGATCGCAGAGACCCCTACCGATGGTCTCACCGATCACAACGTTCCCGACGCGTACCAGCAGTGGCTGGATGACGAGGGAGTCCTGGTTCACAAAGAATTTTACTTCCCCAATATAAAAGAGATTGAAGTCGGTCCTTGGGAGCGCAAAGGCGGCAAGGGTGCGGTTATCCACATCGACAACCGCCACATGCCCAACGACTGCCACGTTGTTGAGATTGATCCCGGTGGAAAGTCTGAGCCTGAGCACCACATGTACGAGACCAATTTCTACATTGTGTCTGGGCGCGGAGCCACGACAGTGTGGATTGATGAGAAGCAGAAGCACACTTTTGAGTGGAAAGAAGGCAGCCTCTTCGTTGTCCCATTGAACGCTTGGTACCAGCACTTCAACGGTTCAGGGGCAGAGCCTGCACGCTATCTTTGCACGACCAATGCCCCTCCAATGATGCGCCTGTTCCGTGACAACGACTTCATATTCAACAATGACCATATGTTCAAAGGTCGTTACTCCGGCGAAGAAGACGCTTTCAGCGGCGGTGGGCGGCTATACAACAAGCGCATATGGGAATCCAATTTCATCCCAAACGCTCCTGATATGGCTCTTTACGGTTGGAAAGAGCGTGGTGCGGGTGGCATCAACGCCATGCTTTCAATGGGCCAAAACAACATGGGTAACCATATCTCTGAGTTTCCTGTCGGTACTTACAAGAAA
The DNA here is from genome assembly GCA_937901475.1 of uncultured Dehalococcoidia bacterium. Classification (GTDB taxonomy): domain Bacteria; phylum Chloroflexota; class Dehalococcoidia; order Lucifugimonadales; family Australimonadaceae; genus CALGTL01. Next base: position 29,577 of record CALGTL010000144.1, on the reverse strand, counting down.
GCGCATCGACACGGCCCCGGGGCTCACTTGGTGCTCCTCAGTGGTGACTCCGGCTACTCGCAGATTTGGACCCAGGAAGACCGATCTGACTTGATTAAGTGCGACTGGCAGGTTGGCACTATGGTAATCGTCCCCAGTGACGGTACATTCCATCAGCATTTCAACTCCGGCACGAAGCGCGCTCGCTACATGGCGCTCCGCTCGGGGGATGGTGGATTCAATGACCCTGCCGCTCCTTGGAAAGGAGCTGATGCCTCCATCAAAGAGGGAGGTTGGCAAATTGAGTACAGCGACGAAGAGCGTGTCGTTCATGAGGTTTTCGAGGCTGAGCTAGCCAAGAAAGGTGCTCAGTGCAACATGAAAGCCTTTATCCCGTATTGCACCGGCATCGCGGGTGTAACGAGCGAGCGCGACGCGTAATCAACTGTCTGTTAGTGTGCCGGCGAATGAAATAGAAAGAGACGGGGCCAGCCGGCCCTGTCTCTTTCTATTTCAAAGAGAATGCTTCCTTGATATAAGAAGACCCAGGCGTTGCCCCTTTTGTCTGAATCAGATAGGCTCCGCTCAGTATCCAAGCACTCATTGATTAAATCGGAGGGCAGTTGCCATGGTAATGAAGGGCACCGACATGAAAGTCGCGGACACGCCGTCGCAAGGGCTGACGGATTTCCGCATTCCTGATGCGTATGAGGATTGGTTGGCAAAAGAGAATGTTCTCGTTCACGAGACTTTCTACATCCCCAACATGCACGAGATTGAAGTTGGTCCTTGGGAGCGCAAGGGAGGCAAGGGTGCTGTTGTCCACATTGACAACAACAACATGCCCAACGACCTCCACGTAGTCGACATCGACCCCGGTGGAAAGTCCGAGCCAGAGCATCACATGTATGAAGTGAATTTCTACATCGTGTCCGGTCGCGGAGCCACGACGGTATGGATGGACGAGGCGCACAAGCAGACTTTCGAGTGGTCAGCTGGGGCGTTATTCACCGTCCCTTTGAACGCTTGGTACCAGCACTTCAACGGAACCGGTGACGTAAAGGTTCGCTACATCGCGACCACCAACGCACCACCAATGATGCGCTTGTTCCGAGACGAAAACTTCATGTTCAACTGCCCCACCATGTTCGAGTCTCGTTACTCTGGTGACGAGGACTACTTTGCAGGTGGTGGCACCTTATACAACAAGCGCATATGGGAGACTAATTTCATTCCCAATGCTCCTGACATGGCTCTATATGGCTGGAAAGAACGCGGTGCTGGCGGTATCAATGCCATGCTCAACATGGGCAAGAACGACATGGGGAACCACATCTCAGAGTTCCCTGTCGGCACTTACAAGAAGGCGCACCGTCACGGCCCAGGGGCTCACTTGGTGCTGCTGAGCGGTGACTCCGGTTTCTCATTGCTGTGGACGAAGGACGACCGCTCCGACATGATCAAGTGCGACTGGCAGGTAGGTTCAATCGTCATTATTCCAGGAGACGGGACCTATCACCAACACTTCAACTCTGGTACAACGCGAGCGCGCTACATGGCTCTCCGTGATGGCAAGGGTGGGTTCCTAGCTCCTAATCAGCGCGCGTCGGCTGACGTCAGCCTCAAGGACGGCGGCATCCAGGTCGAGTACACCGACGAGGATCGTGAGATTCACGAAATCTTTGAGGCGGAGCTTGCCAAGAATGGGGCACAGTGCAACATGAAGGCATTCATCCCCTACTGCACTGGTCACGAGGGAGTCACTGAAGAGCGCAATACCTAGGCTTCATCTCAGTAATATTGGTTTTGTAAGAAAAGGAGACGGGCCTCAGTGAGGCCCGTCTCCTTTTCTTTGCTTTGAAGCAAGCCCAACACGAAAACTGGCACCCGCGTGCACATTCAGATAGTCTCCGCATTACCAAGAAGCGGAGGCTCATCACTATGACCAGCGGCACGGAAGACCGAGAGATTCTCAGGGCAAAAACACCAACGGAGGCCCTACAGGACTTTACGGTGGAAGATCCCTATTTAGAGTGGGTGAAGCGAGAAGGGCCAAGGTATATTGTAGATTTCGCATTCGAGGATTTGAACGCACTAGAATTGGCTCCGTGGGAGGCAAAAGGTGGCAGTGGTGCAATCATCAATATCCCCAATAACACCATCCCTAACGACGCCCAAGTTGTAGAAATCAATCCCGGCGCGAAGTCCGAGCCCGTGCACCACATGTACGAGACGCAGATTTATGTGCTTTCGGGTCGTGGTGCAACAAGTCTATGGGTCGACGAAAACCAAAAACGTACGTTCGAATGGCACGAGGGCAGCTTGTTCTCGATTCCTCTCAACGCCTGGTATCAATTCTTCAATGCTAGCGGCTCGGACCCCGCCCGTTACGTTGCGGTCACCAGTGCCCCACCTCTTATGCGTTTATACCGCGATGATGATTTCATGTTCAACACTCCTCACATATTCAAAGGGCGTTACTCGTCAGGAGAGGACGCCTTCAGTGGTAACGGCCAGCTTTACAATAAGCGTATCTGGGAGTCCAACTTCATCCCGAATGCACCTGACATGCCGCTGCAAGGCTGGGCGGCTCGTGGTGCGGGTGGAATCAACACGGCACTGGAGATGGCCAAGAACAGTATCAACTCGCACATCTCTGAATTTCCTGTTGGCACCTACAAGAAGGGCCATCGCCATGGCCCAGGGGCCCATCTCGTGCTCCTGAGCGGCGACTCCGGTTACTCCATGCTGTGGACAAAGGAAGACCGCTCGGACATGATTAAGGCCGATTGGAAGAAAAATGGAATGGTTATTGTGCCTGGTGACGCAACTTTCCATCAGCACTTCAACACAGGCACTAAGCGTGCCCGCTATCTCGCGCTCAAACAAGGCGAGCACGGCCTCGTGCCTCCATATGGTGGCATCCGCCCCGGTGCAGACGTCAGCATGAAAGATGGCGGTCGCCAGATCGAATATGAAGACGAAGCTCGCGAGATTCACGAAATATTCGAAGCCGAGCTAGCGAAGCGCGGGGCCACTTGCCGGATGAAAGCATTCATACCTTACTGTACTGGTGAGGTAGGGCCGACTGTTCAAAGTGACACTTAGTTTTTTTGTGTACAATCACCGCACGAATCGAAACGGAGGCCGCATCCAATGGTTGACCTACGAGAGGCAGAACTCCCCGAAAAAATGGATCTCTGGGAGGCTGGTGATCCTTACTTAGAATGGATTGCGAGCGAAGGCATCAAGCGCATCGTTGAATACAAATTCGAGGACTTGGACGAAGTTGAGTTAGGTCCCTGGGACCGAAAGGGTGGCAAAGGTGCTGTCATCAACATCCCCAATGGTGCATTGCCTAATGACTGTCACTTGATTGAGATCAAACCAGGGGGCAAGTCCGAGCCCGAACATCACATGTATGAAGAGGTGATGTATATCGTCTCCGGTCGCGGCGCGACCAGCGTATGGCACGAAGACGGCCAAAAATCCACGTTCGAGTGGGCTGCTGGCAGTCTCGTGGTTATCCCGTTGAATGCCACTTATCAGCACTTCAATGGCTCAGGGGCCGAGGCCGCGCGCTACGTCTCCATGACTAACGCTCCTCCCGTCATGCGAATGTTCAAGAGCAGTGACTTCATCTTCAACAACGACTACCACTTCAGCGACAGGTTCTCTGGTGATAACGAAGACTACTTCAACGGCCAAGGCACGCTATACAAGCGCAAGGGTACAAAGTTCGGCACCATGTGGAAGACCAATTTCGTGCCCAACGCCGATGTAATGAAATTGTGGCAGTACAAGGATCGTGGGGCTGGTGGAATCAATACTCATTTCGATCTCGCTGGTAACGTTACCGGCACTCACATTTCCGAGTTCCCTGTTGGTACCTACAAAAAGGGCCACAAGCACGGTCCAGGCGCGCATTTGGTCATACTTGGTGGCCAGGGGTTTTCCGCCTTGTGGTGGGACAATGACAAAAAGGAATACGAAATCGCACCATGGAAGAAGGGCGGTATGGTCATAGTGCCCGCGGACGGCACATACCATCAGCATTTCAACACTGGTCCAGAGCCCGCACGTTACCTCGCACTGCGCCCTGGTGATGGCCAGCCTAGCGGATGGGGCGAGTCTAATGTCAGCATCAAAGAAGGCGGGATGCAGATAGAGTACGAAGACGAAGACCGTGAGATTCATCAGCTGTTCGAGGCGGAGCTTGCCAAGAACGGCGCGCCTTGCCGAATGAAGGCTTTCATTCCCTACTGCACAGGCGAGGTAGGTCCGACCAGCGAGCGTGACACTTAGTCATCATTATGTAGTTTCGGCACTATGGATAAGAGCGCCCTCCGTACGGAGGGCGCTCTTTGAATGCTAGAGAGGGTTCATATGACTACCAACGACACAGGCATCATTCAAGCACCAGAGCCTACAGAGGCGCTTCAAGATTTTGCGATCGGAGACCCCTACATAGATTGGGTTGAGCGTGAGGGCGTACCTCTAATAGTGGACTTTGCCTTTGAAGATTTGAACACGCTGGAACTCGGCCCTTGGGAGCGTAAAGGTGGCAAGGGTGCCATCATCAATATCCCTAATGACGAGATTCCAAACGACTCTCAAGTAGTGGAGATTAAACCAGGTGGCAAGTCAGAACCTGAACACCACATGTATGAGACTCAGATTTATGTACTCTCTGGTCGGGGTGCGACGAGCCTCTGGAACAATGAGAAAGAGAAATCTACGTTCGAATGGCACGCCGGCAGCTTATTCGCTATTCCACTGAACGCCTGGTATCAATTCTTCAACGGCAGCGGCACGGAGCCGGCACGCTACATAGCGGTAACCAGCGCGCCTCCATTAATGAGGCTCTACCGAAACGACGATTTCATCTTCAACAACCCATACATCTTCAGCGAGCGTTTCTCCGGTGGCGAAGATTCCTATAGCGGGACAGGAACGCTCTATAACAAGCGTGTATGGGAATCGAATTTCGTACCAAACGCGCCTGATATGCCACTCTATGGCTGGAAAGAGCGTGGTGCAGGAGGAGTCAATGCGATGCTTGAGATGGCGAAAAACAGCCTGAACTTGCACATCTCAGAGTTCCCCATTGGCACCTACAAGAAGGCACACAGGCACGGGCCCGGTGCCCATCTCGTCCTTCTCAGCGGCGATGCAGGCTACTCGCTTCTTTGGCAAAACGAAGATCGCTCTGACATGGTGCGCGCCAACTGGAAGGCGGGAGCGATGGTCATAGTGCCCGGTGCCGGCACAGTGCACCAGCACTTCAATTCCGGCACACGCCGCGCGCGCTACTTGGCAATGAAGGCCGGTAGCCACGGGCTCGTGAAGCCGTACGGCGGGTCCTATGGCAATGCGGCGAAGTCGATGAAAGACGGCGGGATTCAAATTGAGTACGAAGACGAAGATCGCGAGATACATCGGCTATTCGAGGCCGAGCTTGCAAAGGTTGGTGCCACTTGCAACATGAAGGCCTTCATTCCTTGGTGCACTGGTGAGGCTGGTGTCACAAGCGAGCGTGACACGTAGACCGAATAGCCTCTCACTAGCGAATTCACAAAAGGAGAGAGGGGGGTGGGGTACGGCCTCTCTCCTTTCCCTTTACACCATGGCACGCTTACCTTCGCGACAGATTTCACGTAGCGCGCAGTCACCGCAGGCAGGGTTACGCTTGTGGCAAATCGCTTTCGCATGCTCATCGAGTAGAGCGTGGTATTCGTTGAATAGAGGCGCATCGTTAGGAAGATTATCTTCAAACAGAGCTTGATAGTCCTCGTAACGCTTGCGCCGAGGAGTCGCACCAATACGGTCAATGATGCGAATCGTATACGTATCCATCACGAACGACGGCAATTTAGCAACGTACAGCACAATGTCATCCGCCGTCTCCGGACCAATGCCATACACGCTTAATAGCTCTTCTCGTAGCTCCTTGGCCTCGCGAGAGCACCACCGATTAGTATCATCATCATAGAGCGCTAGGTGCGCAGCAATCGCTTTGAGCTTACGCGTTTTACTATTGAAGTATCCACTTGGCCGGATTACCTCCGCTAGGTCAGAATCCGAGACCGCGCGAATGGCAGCAGGCGTCATCAAATCAGCCGCCCATAAATTAGATAATGCCTTGTCGACATTGACCCACGCGGTGTTTTGCGTCAGCACAGCTCCGACAATTGTCTCGAACGGACCATCGCTCGGCCACCAACCCTGTGGCCCGTATGCCGCGAACAAGCGGTCGTAGATATCCATGAGCAACCGGGCTTTTGCAGAAAATCGAGTCACTCGCACACTCCATGGCAAATTTAGATAGTCCGAATCCTTACTTCTCTAGGGTTCTGCTCACTAGCTATCGTGCTGGCAAACACGGTGTCTTTATACGTAAGCGGACCTAGCATCCCGGTGCCATCGCGCTGTTGCTAGTCACGTTGCCCCGTCAATCAGGCCAAGTCTAGCCACGATAGCACCTATGCGCTGATAAACTTGTTCATGTGAGTACATTTACTGACCGCCTAGACACTGCAGCGAGGCGCAACCAAAGCTTGGTATGTATCGGTTTGGATCCATGGGGTCCGTCCATGCCAATCAGCGATTTCGCGGCCTTCACGAAGTCAATCATCGAAGCAACGGGCGACCTCGTATGCGCCTACAAGCCCAACTATGCCTTCTATGAAGCAGAGGGGCTCCTCGGGTTGCGTGCCCTAGAAGCCACTATGAAGGCAGTGCCGAGCGACGTGCCTGTGATTCTTGACGCTAAGCGAGGTGATATAGGCAGCACCGCGGCCGCATACGCGAAGGCCGCATTCGAAGTCTGGGGGGCTGATTCGATAACGCTGAACCCCTACATGGGTCGAGATACTATCGAACCCTTCCTTGAGTACAAGGACAAAGGCGTGTTCATTCTGACGCGCACATCGAATCCCGGCGCTAGCGATTTTGAGGAGTTACAAGTCACGGATGCAGAAGGTTCACGCCCACTTTACGAGCACGTCACTGGGCGTGCAGTCGAATGGAATACCAGAGGAAATATTGGCCTAGTTGTCGGCGCGACCGCCCCTGAGGAAATGCGCCGTGTTCGCGAGATTGCGACTGACATGCCAATTCTCATTCCCGGCATCGGCACGCAAGGCGGTGACTTAGAATCAGCGATCCGATTCGGTATGAATACTAAAGGTCTAGGTGCTGTGGTCAACTCGTCACGTGGGATCATTTTTGCATCGAAGGGGCCTGATTTTGCGGAGGCTGCGCGAGCAGCGGCTGACACGCTCCGGACCGATATTAACGTGGAGCGCAAGAAACTAGGCTTCCAATGGCCGTCGTAGAGTTCCATCTTGGTGAGGCCCTGACCATGCGCAAAGCGCACCCCTGCGGCGGCTCCACGTGGCGTGTGGAGCGCCTCGGTGCCGATATCGGAGTTCGTTGCCTCACTTGTCAGCACTACCTCCTGATGACACGCACCAAAATCGAACGTGCGGTTAAGCGCTCTTCTCTTACTGCTGCTAGAGATGATGAACGGGGCTAGCGCCTACCTATATCTACACCAAGGGGCTCCGGTGTCTCCCCTGAAGCTTACAACGAGATTGCGCTGAATCTTTTCACTCCCCCGATGCACGGATTCCCCGGGGGGAAGTATTTCATGTTAAGCAAAAAGTATTGAATAGTGCAGGCCTTCTCGCCATCGTCCTTCGCGCGAGGCCTCACCTGGAACCGTACCGTCGATAGTCATTCCTAAGTGCTCGAGGACGCGTATCGATGCCACATTGTCGGGGTGCACCACTGCGTAGAGGAGGCTGAACCCGGCAGGCCCCTGTGCCAGTTCGATCAATGCTGGCATTAGCTCTCCCGCGAATCCTTTTCCCCACTGGTCACGACCAAGCATAAAGGACACTTCAGCAATGCTAGGGTCGTCGGCAGATGCCTCCAAACCGCATGAACCTATTACTATTTCGGTTAATGGGTCGACGATTGCCAGCACATAGGCACTCCGCGGTACGGATTCCGATGATCCAATAGCGAAATCCAGCAAACCTTGGGATTCTCCGCGTGACGTCGCTTCGAATTCAAGGTAACGGACTACATCTGGGTCTGAGGTCAATTGGAATAGTCTTTCAGCATCATTATTTCTAAATTCGCGAATATGAAGACTTTTAGTGCGTATTTCGACAGGGTATGCCATAAAACTCATCTACTGCCATATCAGCATTCATCAGTAACTCTAATGTAACTACCATTTAACATAAACCTGTCATCCTGCTCTTGCGTCGAATATCGTCACGTGCTATGATTATCCCAGACACTAAGGAATGGACCGAAGGCTACGGGCCCCCACTACACGCATGGCGCGACGCCACAACTGGCGCGGTCAGGCACTTTACCGGGATCACGTACTTGGACCGAACTCCGAAGAGTCTGCACGCAGACCGCTGGCCCCATCGAGCAGGGTGTACTCCACGTGGAGGCGCCACCGCGGAGAAGGGCTTACCCGTTACACCTCTCGCTCCAGCGGCTTGCACAACAATCATAGTTGTGTGCCCGTGATTCGTTTCACGCGCCCCCGGTTTGGGGCCTTTAGTTCGGCGCGCCTGAACGAAACGCGGCACACACGCAAACAATTTGCATACCCGCACACTGTAGGAGGTGGAACAAATGGGACTGCTAAAGAGAATCGATGAAGCGCTTGCCACCGCACGATACTATCGAGAAGTGTCCGCACGATACCAGGCCAGTCTTTCCCAAGACCTGGCGTCTGGAATGGTCCAAGGCGACAGGGCCAATGATTCCGAGAGCCCCACGCTCGTAGCGTAGGGCTCGCGGATTCGGATTGCATATCAACACGAAGGACAACGGAGGGAACTACATGTTCAATTACCTAAAGACGCTTTACAGCTCGATGAAGCTCGCTGCTTATTACAACGAGATCGCAACTACTGCGCCACGACATGAGATACGCAACGAACTCGCTGCGTTCATGTCCATCAAGTCCTAGGGAAGCGAGAAGTAGGTAAAAGGCCCCGGCAAATGGCGGGGCCTTTTACTATTTAATACACAATATCTCATCACGTTTCTTCCCGGCATGGCTTACGGATACTTTGCACGTAGTCAAGCTCGGGCAGATAAGGTCTCTTCAAGTAGAAAGTGAATCGTTATAGAAAATGCCGCGTTGCGCGAACGCAAGTTCAAATGGCCTTACTAAGTCCATTTTCCAGATTAATCCACCGGGAGTCTTCACCTGCTGCTGCTCAACATTCAGCAGCACGGGGCGGTAAGTATTATCAAAAGTTGAAGAATCAATTTTTAGGAGATACTCAACGTACTCCTTATAAAAGAGCGCCACATGCCACTTATGCTGAGTAGCCGTTGCGCGAAAGAGAAACTGGCGAGCCGGACGGGATTCGAACCCGTGATCTCCTCCTTGACAGGGAGGTGTGTTAAGCCAGACTACACCACCGGCCCGCGGTGTCTCGATGGGCCAACGACCCACCAGGTGCTAGAACGCTCAGCCTATGCCGTGGTAACCGACAATGACCAAGTCTCCTTCAACCATAACTGGAGTAACTCGCTCACCACCCGTGAGGCGCTCCATTTCCGGAATCAATTCAGGAAACATGCTCAGGTCAATTTGCTTATATTCGACCCCGTCTTTCTCCAAATCGTGCAGAAGCGCGTCTGAATAGGAGCAATCGGGGCGTGTATACACGACCAGCTTTGCGTCTGTAGCCATCTTAAGCATGATAACAGGGCACTAGAAGCTTGGGCTAGTCCTCGTACCGCGAGAATACTAGACAGGCGTTCTGTCCACCGAAGCCAAAGCTATTAGACAGCACCAATCGGATGTCTTTCTCACGAGCCACATTAGGAACGTAATCTAGATCGCAGGCAGGATCAGGGGTCGTATAGTTAATTGTCGGGTGGATCAAACCCGAGCGAATGGTCTGCACGCAGGCAACCGCTTCCATCCCCCCTGCACCGCCGAGCGCGTGGCCAATCATCGATTTAGTCGAGCTAATCGGCACTTGGTACGCAGCATCACCGAATACCCGCTTGATTGCAGCGGTCTCCGACGCGTCATTCATAGGAGTCGATGTACCGTGAGCGTTGATGTAATCAATCTCTTGCGGCCCAATGCCAGCATCTTCGAGAGCCCAGCGAATGGCGCGACTCGCTCCTGCACCATCGTCGTCGGGCTGGAATTGATGATGTCCGTCGGAAGACGCGCCGTACCCCTGAATCTCAGCGAGGATATTGGCTCCGCGCCTCAGCGCATGCTCCAAAGATTCGATGATTAATATACCTGCGCCTTCTGAAGGCACGAAGCCATCGCGGTTCGCATCGAATGGTTTACTGGCTCGACCGGGCTCTTCGTTCTGAGTGGTGAGCGCTCGCATGACAGCGAATCCAGAAAGGCCCATCTGTGAGATACCCGCTTCCGTACCTCCTGTGATCATGATGTCCGCTGCACCACGCTTAATAATCTCCGTCGCCTCCCCTATGGATTGAGTCGACGCTGCACACGCGGTAGTAATCGTGCTGCTGGGGCCCAAAGCTCCAAACATCCTACTAAGATTAGCTGAGGCCATATTGGGCAAAATCATCGGGAAAAAAAACGGAGACATCCTCATGCCTCCGCGATCCACCAGTATCCGCATATTCTCCTCGATTGTAGGGAATCCACCGTTCCCATTCCCGAGAGCAACACCCATACGCTCGCCATTCACCGACCCCTCAGTAATCCCTGCATCGCGAAAGGCCTCTTGCGTCGCGGCGGCGGCCAATTGGGAAAAGCGAGCCATCCGCCGGGCTTCGCGCTTCTCCATGTAGCGCTCAGGGTCGAAGTCACTGACCTCCCCTGAAATCTGGCATGGGTATCCCGTGGAGTCGGCCAGACGCATCGGGCCTACGCCAGATCTACCCGCCACTAGTCCATTCCAAAATTCTGAGGCGCTCTCACCCAAGGGCGTCAGGGCCCCCATGCCGGTGATTACGACTCTAGGTTTCCCGTTCCTCTTCAACTCGGTCATTGCACTACCCCAAGCCTGAAACAGGCTTCACTTGGCCCTCATACGGGCGATCCAACTCAGGGTAACGCTCCGGCTCGATACCCTGCCATGCCTCAAGCACTTCCCCTACGACGAAAAGTGAACCTGTCACGATAATCGCACCAGATGGTGTCACTATTTCACGCGCAACATCCAATGCATCAGTCACGTTGGGCACATAGCTCGTCGATACACCTGCTGCCTCGAACGCGGCAACCACTGCTTCACCCTTGGTTGCCCGGGGGTGGCGCGACGTGCAAACGACGACATAGCTTGCCAGCGTTGCGAGTTGCTCGACCATCCCTGTCAGCTCTTTGTCGCCCGAACAGCCAAATACAACTACGATATCGGTTGGGGCCAGGTACTCGCGAATCGCATCGCAAAGCACACCCATAGAGTGGGGATTATGTGCTCCATCGATTACCAGCGCAGGTGGCCCTCCATCCAGTACCTGGAACCGGCCTTCCCATTGAACATTCGCTAGGCCTCGTGCAATAACCTCAGGTTCAATACGGGGATCGAACGCCTCAATCGCAGCTATAGCAGTGGCTGCATTCTCAGCCTGATGCGCACCGAGCAACGAAAAACGAACTCCGTAATGACGAAGCGGGGTATCAATCCCAACCGTTTGCCCTGTCAAATCATGGTCAAGCACCTCGAAAGTCAGATCCTGCCCAACCTCGATCAGTGTTGCCCCCTTCTCTAGCACGCGCTCCGTAATTACTTCACGAGCCGAGGGAAATACCTGCGGTGCGGCCACCGTTCGAGTAGCCGCCTTGATTATGCCTGCCTTCTCTGTTGCGATTAGTTCGATCGTGTCTCCTAGTATCGCGGTGTGATCAAGACTGATGGACGTAATGACGTCAACAATTGCGTCGGCAACATTCGTAGAATCGAGCCTTCCACCCATCCCCACTTCTAAGACCAGCACATCAACTCCCTCGCTGCGCGGCAGGTCGAAAGCCATCGCCGTCAGCAACTCGAATGTCGTAGGCGCGCCATCCGTGCATTCGACCGCCATGGCCTCTACATGAGGCCATATTCTGTTAACAGAGTTGACGAATTGATCTTCGGACAATGGCACGCCATCGACTCGAATTCGCTCTCGAAATGTATGTAGGTGCGGCGACGTGAACAACCCCACGCGATGGCCCGCAGCCACAAGGACGCTGGAAATCATCGCCGCAGTGCTGCCTTTTCCCTTGGTACCCGCAACATGGACAACCGGAACATCGCACTGAGGGTTCCCAATACGATGAGCGAGATTGCGCATCCTATTCAGGTCTTCCTTAACGAGAGGTGACCCGATTCCAGCAACTCGTTCGTAGTCGGCAAGACCCACAACTCGGTGCAGAGCGAGCTCGTAGCCGAAACTTACTGGAGAGGGTGCAACAGGGTCATTCATAGGCCTCTCGAGCGTAGCAGAACCGTAGAATATCGTCATTATCCACGTTTAAACTACTACGGCTCTTGCCATGGATGTCTCTGCATTACGTGCAAGAATTCCTGCAATGAAGAAGATCGTTTAACTAAGAACCGAATAGGCAGGAGTCACCCTCCCCCTCCCCGCACCGTCGTTGAGCACGTGGGTCTTCTGAGTTCAAATCCCCTTGGCAGAGCCAGTGTTGGTGCCAGCTTTTTGCACCGGTACATTTAATGACGGCATCGGTGTCGAAAGCAGGTTCGTAGTGATCGTGCGCTGGTCATAGAGTCATCATCTAACACTGCTTGCCTCTGTACCACAGGATGCTGTAGCCAAGTCGAGTTAAAAGAGCAAATATAGTTGATTTTTGCTTTGTGCTAATCCGGGTCCTCGGTATAATGGCCCGACCTTTGCGGGGGCGGCGTTACATTGTCTTTTACCCATCTTCACGTCCATACCGAATTCAGCATGCTCGATGGTTTGAGCAACATTAACAAGCTCGTGAAACGAGCCGAAGATTTGGGCATGGACTCCCTGGGCATAACCGATCATGGTGGTATGTACGGCGTAGTCGATTTCTATACCGCCTGCAAAGCTGTTGGGATCAAGCCCATCCTTGGCTGCGAGCTATATGTAGCTCCAGGCAAGCACACCGAGCGCTCGTCCATGGACAAAACTCCGTTCCATCTGACGGTTCTAGCCCAGAACAACACGGGCTATCGCAATTTGATGCAGTTGGTAACCAAGTCCAACCTCGAAGGTTTTTACTACAAACCTCGCATCTCCAAGGACCTGCTTGCTGAGCATGCGGATGGTCTCGTCGTTCTATCAGGGTGCCCAAGCGCCGAGATGTCTCAACTCATCATGGACGGCAATATCAAGGAGGCAGAGGATTTGGTTCGGTGGTACCAGGCCTCAGTACCAAATTTCTACCTTGAAATTCAAAGGCACACCAACCTTCCCTTCCTTGATGGGCTCAACGCTGGACTGGTCAAGATTGCCGAGCACATGGATATCCCTTTGGTCGCCACGAATGATCTCCACTACGTCAACCAAGAAGACGCTCGATTCCAAGACGTAATGGTGTGCGTGCAGACCAACACCACCGTAAATGATGAGTCCCGCATGAAGATGTCGGATGAGTCCTATTACCTCAAAGGCCCCGATGAGATGGCGGTCATGTTCGCCGATCTACCCGAAGCGCTCGCCAACACCGAGAAGATCGCTGCGATGTGTGAGACCACTCTCGATTTCTCGACTCTCCATTTACCTCAGTACGATGTGCCCAAAGGGGAAGACGCGGACGACTACCTCCGTAAGATTTGCTGGCAGGGCTTCACAGAGCGCTACCCTGATGGCGGCACTGATGACGCAAAAGCTAGGCTTGATTACGAGCTTGATGTCATTAAGACCACTCAGTACCCAAATTATTTCCTTGTGGTTTGGGACATCGCCGACTTCGCCCGCAAAAATGACATTGTCTTCGGCGTAAGAGGCAGTGCGGCATCTTCCCTTGCGCTTTACTGCTTGGGCATCACCGAAATTGACCCTCTGGAATACCGGCTAGTGTTTGAGCGCTTCCTGAACATAGAGCGCAAAGAGATGCCTGACATCGACATGGATTTCCAAGATGACCGGCGTGAAGAGGCCATCAAGTACGTCACCAGGAAATACGGCCCTGCCCACGTCGCTCAGATCATCTCATTTGGAACGATGGGTGCGAAAGCGTCAATCCGAGACTCGGGTCGCGCCCTCGCGATTCCCCTTGCTGATGCCGATCGACTCGCAAGGTTGATTCCCACCAAACTAGGAATCACTCTTCAAGAAGCCTGGGATGAGACTCCTGAGCTTCAAGCTGCAGTCAACTCTGATGCCAATCTACGCCGGCTGTTCGACACCGCTCGCGGCCTCGAAGGTGTGGTTCGGCACTCTAGCACTCACGCAGCCGCTGTCGTCATCTCCCAGGAACCACTGACAGATCATGTGCCGCTGCAAAGGCCAACCAAAGGCGATGAATCTGGCGTGGCCATGACCCAGTACCCTATGGGCCCTGTCGCCAAACTCGGCCTCCTCAAGATGGACTTCCTTGGCCTGATTAACTACTCGATACTGTCTAAAGCCCTAAAGCTAATCAAGAAGCACCAAGGTATTGAATTCGGCCTTCCTGACATCAAATTTGATGACCAAGCAACGTATGATCTCCTAGCCTCAGCTGAAACAGCATCTGTTTTCCAACTTGAAAGTGCTGGCATGCGACGGCACATCAAGGAATTGAAGCCGGGAAGCCTCGCGGAACTTGCTGCCATGGTAGCCCTCTACAGACCTGGACCAATGGAGCACATCGGCAGGTTCATCGACTCCAAGTTCGGCCGAGTACCCATCGAATACCCGCATCCGGCTCTGGAAGAAATTCTCGAAGAAACCTATGGGGTCATCGTCTACCAAGACCAAGTGTTACACATCCTGCGCAAGTTCGCGGGCTACACACTCGGTAGTGCAGACATCGTTCGTAAAGCCATGGGGAAGAAAGATGCATCGTTGATGGCTCAGGAGCGAGCCAATTTCCTTGCTGGAGCACAGGGGCTAGGCTATGACAACGTCACGGCAGGCCAGGTGTTTGACCTCATCGAACCCTTCGCCGGATATGCCTTCAACAAGGCCCACAGCGTTTGCTATGCCGTAGTCGCCTACTGGACGGCATACTTCAAGGCGAACTACCCCGTTGAGTATATGACCTGCGTACTAAACGCTTATGAAGGCAACGCCGAGAAGATGGCGGCCACCATGGCGGAGTGTGCACGACTCGACATCCCCGTGTTAGCCCCTGACGTGAACCGTAGCGAAGTCCGTTTCGCCATCGACACCACATCAGAAGACAAGCGTGGTATCCGATTTGGGTTAGCCACTATCAAAGGGGTTGGTGAACAGGCCGTCGAAGAATTAGTTGATGAACGGGTGACAATCGGCCCCTTCGTGACTCTCGAAGATTTTGCACGGCGAGCCGGTTCCAACGTAGCAAACCGCCGCGTCATAGAAGCGTTAGCCAAAGTCGGAGCCCTCGATATCTTCGGCAATCGAGCAAGCATACTAGCTAGTGTGGACTCAATTACTCACCTGCTCCAACGCGAAGCCGATCTCAAAAACTCAGGCCAGTCGACGATGTTCGATCTTTTCGGGGACTCAGTCCCAACCCCTCTGGCCGATATCGAATTGGTCAACGCACCAGAGCTAGGAGCGCGCGAGGTTGCCTTATGGGAACGTGATCTGCTGGGAGTTTCCCTTACCACTCGGGTTCTAGACCCACGTCATGCGCCTGAAGGAGCCATTCTCTCTCGCGAGCAATTGAATGAGATTCCCGAGAATGAAAAGGTCATCCTCGTGGGCATGGTAACCGGGGTGCGACTGCAGACTGACAAGAATCAACGCCGCATCGCCTTCGTGACTCTGGAGATATTCGATGGCTCAGCCGTAGATGTCGCCGTTTGGAGTAGGACTTACGAGCAAACGTCATCCTTGTGGATCGATAGTAGTCTCGTCCAGATGAAAGGCCCAGTGCGGTACAGAAACGACGAAATTTCAGTCCACTGCGACGAAGCCATTGCCTATGAGCTACCTGAGGGGGTCGACGAACCACTAGCCTCGCTTCCAGTTCATGAACCCAAGATGGAGCAGTGGGTTGCCTCTACTGCCGTCACAGCGAACACGACCCAAAACAAACCCTTGAACTCCGAAGTTCTGGCCATATCTCAGTCAACCTCAGTGTCATCATTTTCGGGAGATGCACCAGAAAGCAATGGTGGGAGCCTGAAGCCTTCGCCCGCACCCAATGGCCCAAGCCCAATCAAAATGGAGCAGCCATATTCCGCTCCGTTGCCACCCTCCCCTCCAGTCACTTCAAGCATGCCATTGCAACCAACGCGGAGAAAGCTGCTCATCAACATGACTGAAACGGATAGCCCAGATGAGGATCAGAGGTTACTCCGCGAGGTGTTGCAAACCTTGTTGTCCTTCCCTGGCAACGACGCAGTCGACCTGCTAATCACCAGCGAAGGACGCAATTGGCGCCTCGAGATGCCGATTATCACGACAGGATTCTGCCCGGCACTTGAAACGCGCATCCACGATTTGCTGCCCCGACCAGACGCCATCACGATAGCCGACCCTTCTCCGGTCGCCATCGGTTAGTCCGTAAGCGTAAGAGCGGACTCGTGCTGCAAAAGGCGTGCCTTCAGTGGCAGGCCTGGCCCAGCGAACCCATGCAATCCACCATCGCTGCCGATTACGCGATGGCATGGGATAACAATCGGGATGCGATTGCGTGCCATTGCCTGCCCGGCTCCTCTTGACGCGGCAATATTCCCTGCTTGCTCGGCCAACCAGCGATACGTCCGTGTTTCGCCACGCGGTATCAACTGGCAAGCGTCCCATGCTCGTCGGAAAAACGGAGTAGAGTCATCGAGATCAAGCGTAATGTCCCAGTCCGTGCGCTTACCCGAAAAGTATTCTTCGACCTGCTTTCGAAAGGCCTCGAACGCGCCCTCGCGCTGCTCAGGCAAGCCTCCTTTGACCGTCTTAGCCAGGAACTCCACCGCATCAACCGGAGTTTCCTCCGGAAGCGAGCAGTACCGAAGTCCTTTGGCTGACCCTACCGCGCTCATCCATCCCCAGCTCGTCTGGAACACGTCATACCAAGTCTCAATCATTCTTTCATCTCCAAGGAAGGAATATTCCTCCTATGCACTACACGCAAGGCCAGCAGCCAGTTTCCTTTGGTCAGGGTTATTGGCCATCCAAGCTGAGCGCAATTCGGGGTTGAAGCCTTGTCATCATTTGGGCAGATGGTCGCACATTTTTTTGTAAATCTCATTATCCATTCCAGTGAATGATTCTCTGTAATTCTTCTGGGCATACTCATGGCCGGTACTACAAACCACTTTAGATCAATCCACTATCAACCCTAACAGCGAAAACTTACCCGCATGGGGACGTAACCATGATCACTCAGTGAAGCTCAACCCCTCGTTAGCTTCGTACGGCTTACGGCGCTGCCGCCGGCTTATTCGATAAAGTGGCGAAGACTAGGGGAGTGAGAAGCGAAAGGGCAAGCGCAAACATGCCAGCAATAACCACAGATTGAGACGTACCGATGGCTTCGGCCAGACCGCCATAAGCCAGAGGACCAACGAGCATGCCAACAGCCCAGTAAAGACCTGCCACTGACATGGCTACTCCACGCTCCTCAGGCTGGCTATTGATGGCCGCGAGCAGACCGTACATGACGGCGCCTAGCCCTACTCCTCCGCCTACTATTCCGGCGAATATGAACCGGAGAAGCACCATGTCGGTCACAGCGATGACAATCATACCCACTCCTATTGATCCGAAAAGCAGCGCGAAAACTCCACGCGTACCAAATTTCTCATGGATAATCGCGAATCCAAAGCTAGTGGCAGAAGCACCAAGCGCGACTGCGCCTAGGGTAAGCCCGACCGTTGTTTCTCCCGAATCACTGTCCCTAATCAAGACCACGAAGACCGATGTCATAACAGACATTGAGGAAGCGACGAACAGCGCAATCAGTCCAGGTAATACACTGGCGCGCGCGCGAATCATTGCAGGGACTCGAGCTAATGCTTCGCGCATAGTCTGTGCTTGCTTGCGAGCTAGCTCAGGCAGCAAGAACGAAATCAGAAGACCAATCGTAGCGATAGCAGCAGCTACAGCGAACGCGCTGGAGAAACCTATCGATGCTGACAATAAGCCACCGGCCGCGGGGCCTGCGATGTTACCAAGGGTCGTGGCACCTAGAGATCTTCCGATGTTGCTGGCGGCATTCCTTTCGTCAATACGGCTCGCATAAGACTTAGAAGTTGGCATGTGTGCAGCCCGGGATGCTCCTGTGAATAATTGGGCTAAGAACATAATCCAAATATTAGTGGAGGCCATGAAGAGCAAGGCGCTAATAATCATCGCGACAAACCCGGCGGTGATAACCCTTGGCTCACCGTAGCGGTCTGACACGACCCCAGCGACGATGCGAAGGCCAATCTGGAACACTGCCTGGGCAGCGACGACGGCACCAATCGCGCTGACGTCGTACCCATTGGCGTACATGTACAACGGCACAAGCGCGAGCATCATCCCGACGAAAAATCCGAACATGAATGTATTAGGTGGAAGCAAGACTTCAGGCCGTCGCCAAGAGTCTCGAATCTTATGGGGGGGCATTCCAAGGGAGGGGCGTGTCATCGTAGCAATTCTCGCATGGTCGAGTACACGTTAAGGCGCGCAGAGAAATTTATGGCCTGGCGGTGGGTAGGGGCCGGAGGAAGCTTGCGATTACAGCGCTAGTCAAAAATAGCAGCCCTGCAATTGAAAAGAGCCAGGCGTAATCTGAGCGCAAGTCAAAAATCACACCAAAAAGAAGCGGTCCTCCATACATGGCTGCGTTGTTGAATGGCTGCATAGCGCCACGGATTGCACCAATATGGCGTCGGCCAAAAGTGTTTGCTACCAACAAGAATTGGAGTACCCAAAATCCAGAAAGAGGGAGGCCTAGGGAAACCATAAAGCTAAAGGCGTGTATTGGGCTTCGAATAAGAAGCATGGCAAGAAGCAAAGACCCCAGGAGAGAGCATGCAATGATGTATGCCCGGTGGTGCCCGTACCTATCGGCCGCAAGGCCCCAGAACAATCCCGCTGTCATCGCACTAAGAGCGTATGCACTTACAGTGCCTGCTGCAATGGCAGGGGAAATTCCTTGAGAAATAAAGAACGGGATAAAATTCGGGATAATGCCTTGGATTGCCAACATTCCCAAGCTAGTGCTCACAGCCAGTATCCAAAATTGCCTGGTTCGGATTGCTTGATCACCAGTTATGCTCACTTCAATGGTAGGTGTCGCAATCGGCGAAGTTGTATTCGCCAGCTGAAGGCTTTCTAGCGAATCTCCATCGGGCTTCAGCCCTACATCTTCTGGTTGCCTAATGATTAAAAAGGTAGCCGGAAGTCCTATTACAATTAGTGCTACGCCCATTGCAAACCAGGTATCCCGCCACCCTATTTCAGTGAAAAGGAATTGCAGTAAGACGGGGAATATCAACGGGCCGGCACCTACTATTCCTGCGAGGCTGATGCCCTGCGCGAGCCCTCGTCTGCGCACAAACCATTTGGGAATAATGTACGTGATAAGTTGAATGCAATATCGCCCCACCCCGCCAACTAATCCGAAAATTAGGAGGTATACGGGAACGCTTTCAATGTTTCGCATGTACATTGCGCTTGAGCCAAGGAGCAGTACTCCTGCCAAGAACAAAAGCCTAGGGCCATGTTCTTGGTCTGAGTAGCGGCCAATTATTGGACCTAGGATTGAAGCGGCAATACCACCGACCGCGAGTGGCAAAAAGAAGGTTGAGCGGTTCCACCCTAGTTCTTCTTGCATGGGAGAAAGAAAAACTCCGAGTCCCCAAATCATAAGCCCAACGTTGAAAGCTCCGGCTATCGCACAAATAGCAACAATAACCCAGCCGTAGTAGAAAGGAGCGAGTTGAGCAATTTTATAATGGATACCGTTCTCCATTATTATCCCGTCAAGCCATATTCTCCGATGAGCCTATTCGGTTTATCAAAGAAGGAGCAATTACCGTCATAAAACTTGTCGTCCATTTCTGCGCAAGGCGTATTGAGCCCCGCGTCATCGCTGCCTGAGGAACCGATGCCGCAGGGCAAAGCCCAGGGCAATACCCAAACTAGCAACGGGAAGAGCCACTATCGCTGGAGGGGTCAAATCGAATGAACCCTGGGACCAGCGACTTGATCCATCAGCACAACATATGACAAAAGTCATTGCCGAGTAACCAATCAACGCGATCAGGCATAGTCCAATCCAAAGGCTCGTTAGTGCTGCAATCACACGCAAGAGCAAGTACGCTCCCCCATCTAATACATTTTATTTGGCAACCAGAGAGCTATTTGCGGGAATGCCATGATGATTCCAATAGCGCCCACATCCATAATTACATATGGTATTTGTGCCTTATAGATGTCGGCCATAGATATATGCTTCGGCAGGGCTCCTTTCACTACGAACAAAGCCAAGCCGAATGGTGGAGACTCTGCGCCCACCGCCATATTCATCAAGAACATAATCCAGAACCAGATTGGGTCCCAACCCATTGTCTCAATAATTGGTGTGAATATTGGAATCGCTATTAACATGATTGGTAATTGGCTCATAAATAGGCCCAATATAACAATTGTTAATTGCATCACTATCAAAACCATAATCGGGCTAAGAGGCAAGCTAATGACCCACGCAAGCAAGTCATTTGCAGCCCCTGTTTGCGCTATAACTTGCCCAAATGATATTGCCCCTGCAATTATCAAGAAAAACATTCCAAATACACGAACAACTGAAGTCAGTGCCAGTCTCATCGTTTGAATTGTTAACCGACCGTACAGGGCAGTTACCACTATGGCTCCAAGAGCGCCAGTTACGGCCGCTTCGCTTGGGGTTGTTACTCCTAGCAAAATAAAACCCATGACCATGAATACTATGATGCCAAGGGGTGATATTTTTAATGTCATCAGCAATTTAGTCTTCAATGACACTGTTTCGGATGGGTACGTTGGGGCAAGGCTAGGATTCAAAGCGACTCTGATGCTGACGTATATCACGTAAATTGTCGCCATCATTAAACCCGGGAATAAGCCGGCCAGTAACAAGGCTCCAATATTAATTTCTGCCAAGCTCCCCAGAAGAACTGCCAAGGCGCTTGGTGGGATTATGGCTGCCAATAAGCCAGAAGAGACAATTGTTCCCAAGCTCAGGTTTCGGTGATAACCCTGTTTTTCCATTTCAGGGTAGAGAGTTGATGCTAATAATGCGGTGTCTGCTGCTCCTGCACCGCTTAACATTGCTAGCCCTGTGCCTGAGAAGAGAGAAACAAAAAGCAATCGAGCTCTAATTTTCCCTACCCAGACATTAGTTACCTCCATAACCATCTGGATTATTCCTGAGTGAAGGAGGACCGCTCCGAGCAAAAAGAACATAGGGACAGCAAGTAAATTAAAAGTGCTGGTTCCAGAGAAGACACTTCCGGGGATTGAAGCGAGTCCTTGCAGTCCTCCCGCGATCCAAATCAGTCCAATAATATTTAATACCATGAAGGTCATGGCTACCGGTATACCTGTAGCCATTAAACTTACTAATGATAAGAAAATAAAACCAAGAACTAACCACCACTCCATGACTAACTCCTCTTGGGTCAAGCAGTAACTGTGTCCACACTTGTCCGTATTAGGTTTATTTAAAACATCGACGCATGCTTGGGAGTCACCTCAATTTAATTGAGGGTTCCGTTAATCGTAGTCATCCCATCGCCGAGGCTTGTATCCCCCAACCATACGAAAGAATTGAATGGTCAGTAATCCAAAACCAAAGGGCATAACCCACCATACCCAATACTGAGGGATTTTGTACCCTTCCCAAATGTTCAAGTCCCAGAGGTAGCCTTCGTAGGTAGATAAGCCGGTTCTCCAAGTCAAGATTCCGCACACTACACCAGATGCTAAGGCTGTAATTCTATTCACTACAGTCACGACACGTTCGGGGAACATATCGATTACAACTGTCATTCGAGTATGTCCGTCTTCTTGCAAGATTTTTGTTGCGCTAAAAAATGTAATGAACGCTAAGCAATAGCCAGCTGTTTGTAGTACCCAAAATGTGGGGGCATTAAATGCGTATCTCATCAGAACTTCATAGCCCACAATCAGGGCCAAGAACATAATCAACCAGGTCGCAATGATAAAAGCCCCGTTAACTATGAAATCAAAGATTTGTTCTAGAAGTTTCACGCTGCTAGATAGTCTGTGCATAATCACAATCTGTCCTTGTTAATCAAATCACTCGTTAATTAAAAGGCCTGTATCCGGGCCGATCTTTAGCAGGTGGATCATTCCTCATCATGAGTACTCCAAACCAGAGCCTCTGGTTAAGAACATTTCTGCCTTTTGATTGCCCCAGCTACTGTCGAGTTCGCAGGCGGAGTCAGGGTTAAATGTTCGGCGAAACTATACACCTCACTTGGGGCGAAGCATATAGGCATTACTCTTTCTAGAGGCTTAGATTAGAGTAGTCCACTTCTTTCGCCATATATGCTCCCCATATGCCTTTTTCTGTTCCCTACTTGACACATTCAAACGGGATTTGTATCGTGCGTCCCTACTCCTTAAGTTGCAGAAGTGGGTAGTACAGGTCTTCATATGTGCTTAGGCGTCGCTTTAGTGATGTCCCGAGCTAATTCGTTACCCAGAGAGCTGTAAAACAGGAGGAAGTATGAGCGCCTGGACCCCTAGTCGCATCGTCGATGCAGATGGCCACATCTTTGAAGATCTGGCCGGGATTATGGAACGTGCGCCGTCCTCATGGGGGCGGACTCAATCACGCAAACTTCCATTTCCCGAGCTCGACCATATCCATCACCACTTGCATGTCAGTCCGCCCGGGTCCTTCGTAGACCCCGGTGGTGCCGTAGGTTGGGGGCAGTTTCTTGATCAATTAAAGATTGAGCGTTCTGTTTTATACCCCACGCGCGGCTTAGCCTTTGGCAGGATTATGGATTTAGATTGGGCTGATGGCGTTGCGCGCGCATACAACGACTGGATATACGAAACTTATGTATCTAAAGATGAGCGCCTGAATGCTGTAGGGCTGATTCCAATGCAAGACCCAAAGCTTGCAGTGATCGAGCTTCGAAGAATCGTTACGGAGCTGGGCCTGTGCGGGGCAATGCTTCCTTCAACAGGCTTAAAAACTCATTTGGGTGATAAGGACTACTTCCCCATTTACGAAGAAGCTAATCGACTAGGTTGCGCATTAGCTCTTCATGGAGGAGCACATAGTGGTTTGGGGTTAGATACCCTAAATGTTTTTGCTGGAGTCCATGCTTTAGGGCATCCCGCAGGGATCACCATCGGCTTCGTGAGTTTGTTGTTCAATGGAGTTTTCGATAAATTCCCAAATGTAAAATTCGGATTCCTAGAAGGTGGCGTTGGATGGCTGCTCATGGCTCGAGAACGCTGTGATAGTTCTTATCGCGCATTTACTGCGATGAATCCTCAAAAGACTTTGTTTGATTTGAAAGATGGGGAGCAAGTAGCTGATTACATTCAGCGCCAGATTGACGAGGGACGGATTTACGTAGGCGTCGAAGGTGATGAGCCCGATCTGCCATATGCCGTAAAAGTATTTGGGAATAAGCCTTTCATGTTCTCAACCGACTTCCCTCACGAGGTAAACGCCGAGCTCTGTCAACATGAAGTTGAAGAGATTTGCGAGAACTCCGAGTTATCTGACGAAGATAAAGAGGCAATTATGTATTCAAATGCCAATCGTTTTTATGGATTTGAATGACGTCGCAATTTTAGCAGGGCTTTCTCGTAGCCAGAACAAAGGAGGATAGTGGTGAAGAAAATAGTCATGATGGTAGTAGCAATGTTGATGCTACTTGCAGTAGCTGGTTGTGGTGGTGACGATCCAACTGTTGCCCCGGAGTCTGCGGTAGCCGCGGCCCCAACTGGTCCAGGGTCTTCCGCGTCTAACCCGATCAACATAAAGGTTGTGCGTCCATGGAGCCCAGCGACGCCATCGATTAAGAATTTCTACTTGCCCTTCATTGATATTATCAATGAGAAATCAAACGGCAGGCTCGTCCTTACTGATTTCGGCGGCAGCGAGATTGCTCCTGCTTTTGAGCAGATGCGCCCGCTACTGGCCAATCAGTTCCAGCTTCTATACACCCATGCTTCATACATCCAGGAATTCACCGCGATTGGCACTTCCGGTGACTTCGTCAAAGGCGATTGGGATGCCCGTGAATCTTGTGGGCTAATTTCTTCTGTTCGAGAAGCCCTAGCAGGTCGTTTGCAGGGTGCATATTGGACGGGTCCAAATATTGGAGCCGGCTACAAGATCTACCTTAACGAGGATATGACCACACCAGATCTCACCGGTCTGAAGATTCGAGATTCAGGCCTATACGGGCCTTTCATCAAGAAGCTCGGTGGAATTCCAACTCGTATTCCTTACCCTGAAATCTACACCGCCCTTGAAAAGGGAATTATTGATGGGGCTGCATATGCTTCAAGTGGGGCACACCGAGGGAGTTGGTACAACGTCGTAAATTACTGGGTAACCGACGAACTAGGTGAAGGTGGCGGCACAGGTTTCTTCTTCAACAAAAAGACATGGGATGCCATACCTGATGACTTGAAGGAGCTAATCAATACTGAATTCGAGCGTATGTCCAAAGAGAATCTGGCCAACAGCAGACGCGATTCTGCTAAGACAGATGCTGGTATGCTCGCAGAAGGTACCGTTGGAATTGAGTTTGACGCTGCAGGTTCAGCTCTCTGGCAGTCGACTTGGTTTGAAGAAGGCAAGAAGACTTTCATTGATGTTGACTCGACTTACGGCGCAAGCGTAGGTGCGGCTATGGATTGCCTAAGAACTAAGGCAAGCTAAGAGAATCCGAATAAGAGAAGAGGCCTTGCAGGAAAGACTGCAAGGCCTCTTCTCTTTATTTATGCCTAATTGACTCGGCGCCAGGTGGTTTTTCCTGGCGCCTCAAAATTTGTAGGGCCTTTTTCCTGGAGATATTTGTAATGGAAAATCGTAAATCATTTGACATTATCGTGATCGGTGGCGGGTCCGCGGGTTGCGTGGTTGCATCACGCCTTTCCGAGGACCCCAATCGCCATGTATTACTACTCGAAGCAGGCCCAGACCCCCAACCATTGCCAAAGGTCATCGCTGATGGGAACGGAGGGAATAGCGCGATTCTGGAGTCTGATTACGTGATCATGTACCCCACAAAACGCAAGGTTGATAGCAGCATTTATTACCCTCTGGCGGGTCGTATTATGGGAGGAGGATCTTCCGTCAACATGATGGGGTTTGTCCACCCGACTCAACATGACTTGGATACATGGGAGTCGCTCGGAAATCCTGGATGGTCATATGAGGGTTGCCTTCCGTACTTAAAGGGAATCGAGTCCGATCAGGACTTTGGAGCTGAGGCTCACCATGGCACAGACGGGCCAACTTACGTTAAGCGGAAGTTTTCTTTTGATGATCCTCAACCGGGAATGATTGCCGCTGTTATTGAACGCGCTGTAAATCTCGGATTTCCTCTGAGTCCTGACGGCAATGTTCCCAATCCAGAAGGGGTGACTCCAGGAGTTTCTAATGTAAAAGACGGGCTGAGGCAATCTAGCTCTGTTGCTTACCTCGACCAAGCACGCCCGAGGGAAAACCTCACGATTATCGCTAATGCCTTAGTACATTCATTGAAAATCATCGGGAAGCGCGTTGAAGAAGTCACATATGAAGTAGATGGACAACTTTTCTCGGCTTCTACCGACCATGTTGTATTGACCGCAGGGGTCTACCACAGCCCTCAGATACTGCAGTTGTCTGGATTTGGGCCAGCTAATGAGCTTGAGCGTTTAGGCATCAAGCCATTGATTGATGCTCCTGGTGTAGGAGCAAATTACCAAGACCATGCCAACATTTCGATGACGTTCGAAGGCTCTAAGGACTTCAACCCAGACTGGGTAGTTGCCGGTTTCCGGTTGAATTATAAGAGCCCTCTGGCATCAAGCAATTCCGATTTCCATATCTTTATGCGCGCACCCATGGTCATCGAAGGGTTAGCTCCGATGATGCCCATAGTGGCAAATTTAATTGAAAATCGCGGCCGTGGTCGAGTGGGTCTGGCTAGCCTGAACCCAAGAGAGCTTCCCATCATTGAAGATGCTCTACTAACTGATCCTGATGACCTTGCCGCGATGGTTTCTGCGATGGAATTTATCTATGAGTTCGTGAACGACAGCACTCTCAAAGAGTTCTACGGCCCTTTGATAACCCCCACGCGCACAGAAGACTGGGCTGAATTCGCCCGTTCCAGTTATGACACGTACCATCACGGTGTTGGTACATGCATGATGGGTCCTGCTTCGAATTCAATGGCCGTTGTTGACTCACGACTACGCGCCTACGGTCTCGATAATCTCTCTATAGCTGATGCATCGATAATGCCCACTGTTACCCACGCCAATACCAATGTCACCGTGATGATGATTGCCGAGCGGCTTGCTGAGTTTTTAACTTAACTCACCCTGGTACGAAGAGGATGTAAGCATGGCGCTGATTTGTGCACACTAGCTAATTAGCGTGGCGTGCATCGGCTGCGATTTTGGCATTTTTAAAATTCTCATCAGTGAACCCCCATAGGCCTGCTCCTCCCCTTAGGATTGCTGCCGCAGTCTCGCGCGAAACGCCGCTCAACAAGTTATTGGAAACATTCGGGAAGTGTGAATCAAAGTGTGGATAGTCGGATGAAATGCACATGCGGTTTGCGCCGATTAACGACGCCGTAGCTTCAATTTCAGGCTCACTACCTTCAACTGAAGCCCAGCAATTCCGCTGAAAGTATTCCTTAGGAGTCATTGATAGGTAAGGCGCGTGGGAGTCTCGATATTGGGGGTAATCCCATTCGATCCTACTTAGCAGGCCCGGTACCCAGGAATTCTGCGCCTCAAGAAAACCGACCCTCAGTTTGGGGTGAAACTCGAATACACCACCAATCACCATGGCGATTAGCGCCTGCTGCATCTCAATCCAGTGGCTTGCGACATGGCGATAAAACCTATTCTCGCCGTACAGTGTATTCATGTGAGAGTACCAAGCTCCGGTTCCTTCATGAAATCCCCATGTCACATCAAGTTCTTCATGAAGGCTGTAGAGAGGGTTCCAGTAATTGGAGTGCCAATATCTCCCGTTTACGAGATTGGGCCTGATAAAAGAACCCACAGCTCCTAGTTCAGTTACACAGCGCTTCAGTTCGCGACAAGCAATGGTCACGTCGTGGTAGGGAAGCATCGCGGCAAATTTCAGCTCATGAGGGCTGTGTTGGCAAAAGTCGTAGATCCAATTGTTGTAAGCCTGGCAGAGGCCCTCTGAGAGCAATGGGTCCAAGCCGTCCCTCGCGATTAGGCTCAATCCCATGGTTGGAAAGAGAACGGCGATGTCGATCCCTTCCATTTCCAATCCCATAAC
Organism: uncultured Dehalococcoidia bacterium; assembly: GCA_937901475.1. GTDB lineage: Bacteria > Chloroflexota > Dehalococcoidia > Lucifugimonadales > Australimonadaceae > CALGTL01. Next base: position 2,003 of record CALGTL010000144.1, on the reverse strand, counting down.
CTGGGCTTCAGCGTTATAGCGGCGATCAATGGCAAAGTTGAGGTAGTCGGTTGAGCGTGACCCTGATAGTGGCTGTCTGTCGCTGGACGCGACGGACCGATTTGGCTTGCGGTATTGCTGCGGCTCTTCGTCCCCGTTTCGAGACAATCCGTCAATCACTACCCTTCCCATGCCTGGCTTCCCTCCAGCGGGTGCCGAAGTAAGTACGCGGTCTTTAAATTTTGGATCAAGGTAGCGGTCAAATATATCGGCGGGCTCCATCACGTGCATATCACAGTCGACAAACTGCATTCCATCTTTCATCTATCGTCCTCGTCCGTACTTCACTAAAAATTCATATGCTTGTCATCGAACACTAGGATATGACAGTAGAGCAAACCGACACATTGAGTAAAGATTTTACCCGCTCAATCGCGAATATCTTGAAGGAACCACTCCGTGGGAAGTTGATGCCCAAGGCCGAGCTCCAGGCAACGGTTATAGACGGCGGCGCCCACAGCCGCGAATTGAAGCCCCTGATTGCCAGTGTTCAGGTACAAAGTGATCTGTTCATCTGAGGTTCGCAGCGGGAAGTTGCCGCTGGCCAGGTCAGTGAAAGAGGGATAAGAAGTCGAAGGCTCTCCGAGTGCACCCGATCGATGTCGCTTTGGTAGGCGCTCTAACTCTTCTGCGTTGCCCGCTATGTAGTCGCCATTGTTGTAACCATCACCCATGTGCTCAACATCTTCGTTACGTGGGCGTGAGTGTGAAACGCCCTGCTTGAAAATCACGTCTGCCCTGGTGAACACGTCGTCGTCAAGCTCCCCTCGCACGTCGGTAACATGCTGACCTGGCTGAAGCCACGCGCCTTTCAGTGCGGCCTGCATTGCGTTCGTGGCCGCAGATACGATATCGGCGCCCTCGACAGCCTCTTCTGGAGTGCTAACTGGTTGAACATCAATCTCTAGCTTGCCAGCCATCTCCGCGGCATACGCTTCGCGATTTTTTTTGGTTGGGCTGAAAACCTTAACATGTCGGATGTCTCGAACAGAGCAAAATGCCTGTAAATAGGTCCGTGCCATTCCACCAGACCCAATCATCCCGACCGTATGGGAATCGGGACGCGACAGATATTTCGCTCCTAGACCAGCGCCTCCCCCCACGCGCATATGCTGGATGATCCCGTCGTTAATAATGGCCAACGGCGCCCCATTTCGTGTACTGAACAGCATCACCAGCCCGCAGTAGAGCCCAGGCTCGGTGTTGTACTTCTCTTCCTTCCAGAATCCTTGTTCGTCCTGGGGCCAATAAAGAATATCGGACTTCATACGTATGGCGAACACCCCAAGATCCTTGCTTGCCCCTTCCATTGTCCCCCAGCGATAGTAACCGTCAGTTCGGTCTGTAGGGACATACACATCGATACGAGGGCGGTGCACTGAAGCGCCGCTTGGCAACCCTCGGAACGCGATATCCTGTGCGTCGATACAGTCATCCATACTCAGTACCTTTTCTACCGTTGGATTGTCGATGAACAGCATGTGAATCTCCTTGGTTTGGATAGGTGCGCGGGACGAATATTACGTTACTGGCCAAGTTCTGCGTGTGAAAGACGGAGACGGCTACTACTAAAACGGTAGGAGGGGGTTCCTATGCCCGTAGATATCGTAAAGGTCACGACTGCGGACGGTATAACACTGCACGGCAGTTGGCAGAAACCGTTCAAGGGCGCGAAAAACGAGCTGCCCATCGACGTGCTGATTTGCCACCACGGGGTGGCTGGCAATTTCTACGGTAGCGATATGTTCGACGACTTCAGTAATCTTGCCGCAGCCGATGGGATTGCGGTCATTAGAGCAAACAATCGTGGTCACGACCCGGTTAGCTGGGCTACTGGGCCTAGTGGTCGCAGGCGCATTGGTGCTGCCTACGAAATCATTTCGGATTGTATCCACGATTGGGACGCTTGGATTTGTTTTGCGATTGATCAGGGGTACACGAGTATTGGCGTGCTGGGGCACAGC
>CALGTL010000143.1 GCA_937901475.1 uncultured Dehalococcoidia bacterium | reverse complement strand
AGCAGGGGCATGATGATGAGCAGGGGCATGATGACGAGCAGGGGCATGATGACGAGCAGTCCCTCTACTTATCCGACCCTCACGTTTGGCTCGACCCCACTCTTGCCGCCAAAATGGTTGAGCGGATTAGCGAAGCCCTTGTAGTGGCTAACCCGAACTCCACTGAGAGCTATCGAGTCGGTGCATCAGGACTTATAGAGGACCTTTTATCGTTGGACGCTGCCTACGCTTCTCAGTTGACGGATTGCAAACGCCGTCATTTCGTCACTACTCATTCCGCGTACGGCTACCTAGCGGATCGCTATAGCCTTGAGCAACTTTCGATTACAGGCCTCAGCGCCGAAATTGCGCCGTCTCCTCGTGACCTTGCGAATATTGTCAATCAAGTGCGGACCTTGGGTCTCACACACGTTCTTGTTGAGCCCTCTCTTAATTCAGCTATCGCTCTTACTCTCGCTGCAGAAACGAACATTGATGTCCTACCTATTCACCAGCTGGAAAGCGTTACCCTATCTGAACTAACTGAACATGGTGACTACCTCGGGCTCATGCAATCAAACCTCGAGAGCCTGACCATTGCACTCGGATGTGTAATATGAGGAACAAAGGCACCCCCATCCTCGAATTTCGCTCGGTTAGCTACCGATACTCAGGTACTGTAGCGGTGGATGACATTACCCTAACGATGAGTGCAGGTGATTTCATGGCTGTCGTCGGCCCTAATGGGAGCGGGAAAACCACACTAATTAAGCTTGCTTTAGGCCTTTTGAAACCCTCTGGCGGTCGAATCAGGCTCTTTGATCATGAACCCGGGGACTTCCTTGATTGGCATCGGGTAGGCTACGTCCCCCAGGTTGCTGCTGGTATTCAAGAGCGCTTCCCCGCGACCGTAGCCGAGATAGTTGCCCATGGCAGCTACTCCGGATTCGCTCCTCTCCGTTTCTGGAAGCGCACCAAGACCGCTGAGGTCATGGCAGCGCTCGAAGCGGCGGGGGTAGCCCACTTGAGCGACCGCCGTATCGGTGAGTTGTCCGTCGGTCAGCAACAACGAGTGCTTGTTGCCCGTGCTCTTGTCGGTGAACCCCATTTATTGGTGCTTGATGAGCCTGCTGCAGGCATCGATGCGGCTGGTGAGGAAGCCCTCAACGACCTCTTGCAACGCCTTAACCATGAGCAAGGTATCAGTGTCCTAATTGTTTCCCATGACATCGGCGCAGTGATGCGCCAGGCCAACACGGTAGCCTGCATCAACCGCAGCCTCGTGTTCCACGGTCAGCCTCACGAACTCACACAAAACGAGCTTGGTAAGCTATACGGATTCCCCGTCGAAGTCCTATTACACGACGCGCTTCACGAGCACCGTTAGCCATGCCTTTAATCTTGCAATTCGATTTCATGATCCGAGCGCTTGCTGCTGGCGCTATTGTTGGTGCACTTGGCCCTGTGCTCGGCATGTTCTTGGTGCTGCGTCGCTTCTCCTTGATTGCTGATACTCTGTCCCACGTCGCCCTCATGGGTGTTGCTATCGGCCTGGCTACTGGCGTCCATCCGTCCCTTGTAGCCCTTGCTGCTGCGTCAGCAGGTGCCATCACCATCGAATATCTCTCTTCACGGCAGCGACTCCCCGGTGACGTCACTCTGGCTATCGTCCTCTACAGCTCCCTTGCCGTCGCGGTCGTTATCATTAGTGGTGCAAGAGGATTCAGTGTCGACCTCTTCTCCTTCCTGTTCGGCTCCATCCTCAGCGTCAGCGAACTAGACTTATTCCTCTTAGCTGGCCTAGGTATCGCAGTCCTCGTCTACGTCACTGTATTCTTCTCTGAACTCTCCCAAGCGTCATTCGACCCGGCGCTCGCTCGTGTTACTGGCGTCCGCGTGGGTTGGATTAATCTTGGCCTCGCTATCCTCACCGGAGCCACCATCACCCTCTCCATGCGTGTCGTCGGTGTCCTGCTCGTTGGAGCGCTTCTTGTCATCCCCGTACTAGCGGGTGAACGCCTGGTATCCGGATTACGCGCTGCCCTTGGAGTGGGAGTCGCTGTCGGCGTTGCCAGCGCGATAATCGGTCTCACTGTCGCCTTCTACAAGGACCTCTCCGCAGGTGGAGCCATCGTCCTGACTTCCGTGGTCTTTCTATTCGTAGCGCAAGGCTACGCAGTACTTCGTGACCGCCGTCGCCCCTTCTCTACCGAATAGCCGTGTACTATAACCGCACCCATATTGAGGAGCGGAACATGGCACATGCAACGGGTAATGGAATGATTGGGGTAGCCGCGATGGGTGGCGACGCCAAAGAAGTAGTATCAACAATTCAAGACTTTGAGCAACGAGGTATCAAAACCGCGTGGCTCACCGCTGGCGCAGGCGGCATCGATAACCTCACCATGTTCTCTGCAGCTGCGACGGCCACTGAACGTATCCAGCTTGGGACATCCATTGTAACGATCTGGCCGCGGCACCCCGTCATCGCCGCGCAGCAGGTCAACGCTATCGCCCAGCTCTCCGGAAGTCGGCTCCGATTCGGCATCGGCCCCGGCCACATCGCAGGCATGGCTAAAACCTACGGTGCGGACTACCGGACGCCCCTCACTGCGCTCCGAGAGTACATTGGTATCACCCGCTCACTCTTCGATACCGGCGCAGTGGAGTTTGAGGGCAGCGTTTTCAGCGCCAACTATGCTCTTCCCGGTCCCGTACCCAACACCCCTATTATGGCCTCGGCCTTGCGCCCCAAGTCCTATGAGCTCTGCGGTGAGATTGCCGACGGTGCCATATCCTGGGTGAGCCCCGCCGTCTACCTGCGCGACAAAGCGCTACCAGCTATTCAGCGAGGGGCAGACAAAGCAGGCCGCGCTGCACCTCCGCTCGTTATGCACCTGCCAGTGTGCGTCCATGAGAATGGGACTGAAGTTTTAGCTTCCATCCGCGAGCAACTCGCCCACTACCCCCGTGCACCTTTCTATCAAGCCATGTTTGCCCAATCAGGCTTCCCTGAAGCGGGGGAAAAGCAGACTTGGAGCGCAGGCATGCGTGACGCTGTCGTCGCCTGGGGGAACGAAGAGCAAGTCACCGCCCGAATCGCCGAGCTGATCGAATGGGGCATGGGCGAACTCATCATTCACATCGTCACCGCCGGAGCAGACACCGCAGGATCTCGTGCCCGAACCCTCGACCTTATAACTGAGCTATCAGCTAAGTAACGCACGACCCAGCCTCTCAGCACCACAAAGAGCCGTGCTGAACTGATAACAGAGGCTCCATAATCCGCACGCAGCCGAGCCCGTCGAGAGGCTTGGCAAAAAGGGGACACCACTATGCCAGCGACCCGAGCCTTCATACTGATAGAAACGTCAGTCGGGAAAACCAAAGAAGTCGTAAGCGCACTCAACCAGATTAGCGGCGTTCACTCTGTGAATGTCGTTACTGGGGGATATGACATCATCACCATCGTCGAAGCCGCCGACCTCGTGATCCTCGGCGACGCCGTCACCAACCACATCCACACAATTCCCGGTATCATTCGCACTCAAACATGCATTGCAGTTAACTAGTAGGAGCGTGGGTGCCCATTGAGGTCTATTGAAAGCGGAGGTTCACGGAGGTGCGCTTATTTTCCTATAACCGTCGCCGATTTTACGAAGTGTTTGCCCTTGCTTGCCCGTCATGCCTGACGTAGAGCGTGAAGAGTTGATACGTGCATATTCGGTGGGATTGAGTATTCTTGGCGCGGCGCGGAAGAGACTCGATTACTCAAACTGAACCAATCATCCTTCGTACTATCGTCCTGAAAACCACATCGTATAGCTAAGCAAACGTAACCTTGGCCTGTCCTTCCGTGCCACCGCTATCATCCAACTGCTCCCCGGTGCTTGTGTCCCTAGAGCCAAATGAACTTAAATGGTATAGATTTAGCATTAGATTTAAGCATATGCAGGAGACGATTTCATGCTATCTGACTGCATTTTCTGCAAAATAGGCAGCGGCGACATACGTTCAGAGAAAGTATTCGGCGACAGTACCGCGTTTGCCATAAGGGACATCAGCCCGAAGGCGCCGTTGCACCTGCTCGTAATCCCATACCATCACATTGAAGCGCTCACCGACGCTGACGATGACCAACGCGCTGTGGTCGCGCACTGTCTCGCAGTTGCCCCTCAAATCGCCGAAAGTGTTGGCGCTCAAAGCTACAGACTCGTTGCCAACCAAGGTGTCGATGCTGGGCAGGAGATTTCGCACTTCCACCTGCACATCCTGGGGGGCCGCCCTCTAGGAGCTATGGGTTGAGTGACCTCACCCTTCCCGCACCGCTCCAGACACGGCTTGAAGCCCTACCAGAAGGACTCCGTAACCACATCAATCGCGTCCGCGTGATCGCCCGCGATCTCGCAGGAGCTCATGCCATCAACGAAGACCTCGCGGAGCTCACTGCAGCCGCCCATGACATCGCACGGCACATTCCCGGCCCGCAGTTAATCGAAGAAGCCGAACGGATGGGGTTCCCTATCAACTCGGTCGAACGCAGCGTCCCCGTCCTCCTGCATGGTCCCGTTGGAGCAGGATGGCTTTCTGAAGAAGGCGCCCTCGATGACCCTGGCGTCATCGAAGGTGTGCGTTGGCACACCACTGCGCATCCAGACCTTGCACCGGTAGGGCAAGTGGTTTTTATTGCCGATAAACTCGACCCGCATAAACTCAGGGCTTACCCATTCCAGGAAACCGTCCGAGCTGCCGCGTATCGCGACCTCCACGAAGGATCCCTCACATTCCTCGACGAGATGCTCCGCCTCCACATGGATAACGGAGACCTTATCCACCCCCTATGTACGGAGAGCCGGAACGCTCTTCTCCTCGGCGCCTTCGGCTGCTAAACCAACTCAGCCCGAGCCTGCTCATTCATAAACTTGTGCTCACTCGCGCCTACGTACCTACAACTAACTCTAGAGCAGCAGGCCTTTTCCTCCAGAAGAAAGCGAAGATTCCTACGCTCTATATTTTGGCCACTCCCTCTTTTCCTGCACAGACTGGAGAGGGATTACCAAAAGTACCATAGCGCCAACCTAACCGCCGCGGTCGTTATATGAAGAGAACATGCGTGCTATTAAACTATTGACGTAGTAGAACTTATGTTCTATTGTCTTCGTTATTCACCCTAAGGTTATTGATGACAATGCGTCAACTAACAACATATCAATCTGAGATTGCTCGCGCCGTTCTAGACAGCGTCTTGAGGGAACAAGGCCTCACGTTCACGGTAGAAATCGCTCGAGGTGGGGGCGTCCGAGAGCTTTCATCGCAGATTGAGCACATGCTCCTCACCCTGCATTTAAACGATGGCGCAAACCTACTGCGCATTGCACCACCTGGCTCCGCAGACACCCGCGAGCGTGTCATGGATGCACTGCAGGATTGCGCTCCCGAAGGGCTCTGGTCTGCGGAGCGTAAGTCTGTCCGGTTAGGGCGCTCTTTCCTCCGATTCCTGAGCACCGATGAACTCGGGCCCACAGTACTCCAGCATGGCCTTGGCCTCATTGAGGTTGCTGATGCCCAATTGGTCTCCGAGCAGGTGTTCGAGAGTTGGATACGCCCCCTTGGTGACGCCTCAGGCGCAACTATCGTTCTCTACGGCCAACCTCTGAATGGCGAAACTCCTTTTGAGTTAACTAAACAGCGGAACCGTGAAGCTGAACTCTGTGATGGCATCACGCGCCACTTTCGTGTCGCTTCTGATGAGATTGCCCTCGCTATACCTGAGTTCGCCCGCGAGATGGCCGAGGCCGAAGCCTACTTGGGTAATGAACACCCTGACTTTCAGAGTGCGTACCTCTTACGCCCCTCTATCGCCGGCGCGCCTCTGTTGTCGCCTGATCTCCTTAACGCTGTCGAGCGCAGGTGTCAGTCCCGCGAGCTCAAAGACTCAAGTGACATCGTTGCTTCGGTAGTGGCCACACGCTTGCCGGGCATTGAAGTCACTCCGATTACCCAGCTTTTCGGTAGGACTACTGTAACGTCCGTGGTCACCATCGCCGAACGTGATCCGGACGGCGCGTTGCATGTCATCAAGCATCGATGGGTTGAGGCTGCAGACGTCGTGACTCTCGCTAAGCGCGTTGCGAGGATTCTAGCGATATGGAACCCTGCCCGTATCGCAGCACAGGCCAAGACGGGCAACGACTCCATATTTCGCGAATTATTGACTTGCGCGATGAGGTCTACACCGATTGCTTGGATTAGCAGCGATTCAATTAAAGAGTCGCGCCGCTTGTCCGATCTCCTGGCGGCACTGCACAGCGGCCGTCTGTCCATCTACCGATTCGATGGTTCACCAGAACACCGCGCTCTGCGTCATGAGCTGGCTACCGCCGAAATTGGATACAGCGAGGGATTGCGCACAATAGACATGCCGACGGGTGAAAAAGGATTCCTACGAGGGCTCATGTTGATTGCGCGGACAACCGCTAATGCTCAGCGGCTCAACGAGAGTAAGGAAATTGCACTTGCGTCATGAGTCTGCCCCTAAAGCGACGACACACTAGTACAGAGCCAAGAATTGTTGCCTACCGAATGAATGACAGGAGGGAGACCACAAATGCGCAACTATCCCAAAGCCTACCGCAGCCGCCACGATCCTTTGCTCGATGGCCTACCTGAGCAAGTGCACTATGCCGACACAGGGTGCGAAGCATCCGCATCATGCCTCTCATGCACGCTTCCGCAGTGCAAATTCGACAACCCCGCCTGGTACCAGGCTTACCGTCGCCAGGGGAGAGATCTCGAACTTCAGAAGGCGTACGAATCAGAGAAATTAAGCGTGTTCCAGGTGGCAAAACGGTTTCACGTCAGCCCCCGAACGGTTCACCGGGCTTTGCGCCGTGCACAGGAACCCCTGCCTATGGTTGTAAGCGTTACAAACTGATTAATTAAACGCGGGCGCTTTCCTAGTACCCACGATCCCAGTCCACCAAGTTGTCAATCTGCTCTCCGTTTAGAAACTTCCGCAGACTCTGGCAGAATAAGTCTAATGAGAAGGCCTGAGGCACGTCGGCTCGAACCGCGATGTGGGGGGTGATTACCACATTCGGCAGCGCCATCAGCGCTGCCGGTGGCTTCTCGCCTTCCTCGCTTCCCTGAAACACATCTAAGTAGGCGCCGGCCAAGCGTCCGGTTTCCAACGCGGCTATCATCGCGCTTTCGTCGACAATTTCGCCGCGAGCCACGTTGATGAAAATGGATCCTGGCTTGACTTCGGAGAACACTTCCGCGGTGAACATGCCAATAGTCTCTGGAGTCGCTGGTGCGCAAACTACCACGAAATCGCAGGCGCTCAGCATTTCTTTTAGTTCAGAAGGGGGAAACACTTCGTCGACCACACCTTCAGAATCTGGCCCCCGCTTCGTAGTCGACCGCCTGCTGCCGACGACTCGCATACCGATGCCGGTGGCTAGCTTTGCCACGTTGGTGCCGATGCCGCCAAGCCCTATTACCCCCATTGTTTTCCCTTGGGCTAACTTTGCAGGCGGGAACGCTTTCCCGTCGTAATGCTGGACATCCGTCTGCCGCACTGCTACTTGGAAGCTTTTGGCAATCATCATCCCACCGAATACCGCCATCTCTGCGATGGACCTGGCTCCCGTATACCCACGGGACGTCGTAACGTCTATCTTGGACCTCCAGAATTGGGAATGTTGGATGCTGGAAAGTCCAGCCATGCTGAAGTGTGCCCACTGCACATTCGGCATCCGACTGAGCAAATCAGAAGGGTGGACTCCGCCACAGAACGCCACCTGCGCTTCCCGAAGAACCCGATCGAGCTCCTCTTTAGGCAGATCTGGCATCCAGACATCAGGACGTTCAAACCGCTTGATGTGAGTTTCTGGAAAATACCGAGCCGTATCAGGCCGCAAGCTTCGCCACAGAGGAACGACCTCTAACTGCTCAGGCGAAACTGATTGAACTTTTTCAACATCCTGGGGCGAGGCGTCGCGCGCGATAACGACGACGACTATGCCTTCAATTGCAGACATGAGTAACTCCAGTGCAAGACTTTGGAGCAACAGTCTACGCTGCGTTCCTGTGAAACGGGACGGTACACCGAGGTGAAAGAACCCTATTGAGCTGGTACTCCGGGGCGCACGAGTAGCGCTTATTGGGCAACAGAGGCAAGGAACTTATACCCCGCTGCGTTGGAGCTTGACTTGCCGGTTCATCGCATCCGGATGCGGAGTATCCACTGCTAACTGCTGCCTACTCTCCTGTTTCGGCTGAATAGAATTTGGCATATTGACCACCCTTGCGAAGCAAGGATTCATGAGTGCCTGTTTCTAGAATCCTCCCCTTCTCTAAAACGACGATGACATCGCAGGCACGAATAGTGGAAAGCCGGTGCGCCACGATAATCACCGTACGCTTTCCATGCATGGCGTGAATGGCCTCTTGAATCGCATCCTGAGAATGGGCATCAAGATTACTGGTCGCTTCATCGAGTAAAAGTACCTGTGGATTGCGCACTAGAGCACGCGCAATTGCGAGGCGTTGACGTAGGCCGCCCGAGAGCAGTGCTCCCCTATCCCCAAGGACGGTTGCATAGCCATCGGGAAGTTCTTGGATGGACGCATGAGCTCCTGCTTGCTTGGCAGCAGCTTGAATGTCTACGTTTGTTGCTGTCGGATTAGCCAGTGAGAGATTGTGAGCGATGGATTCATGGAAAAGAAAAGGCTCCTGGCCAACGAACCCAATGAGGGAACGCCAGGAATAAACATCGATTTCACGCAGGTCTACACCATCTACTAAAACACGGCCAGCGGTGGGGTCATCGAACCGGAGTAGTAGATTTACTATAGTGGATTTGCCTGCCCCTGATCCGCCAACAATCCCCACCGTTGTCCCCTGCTGCACGAGGAGGTCTATCGTATCAAGAGCATTACTAAGGCCATCGTAGCTGAATGTCACCTTTCGAAATTCGATGGCATCGGAAAGCTTTGCGGGCTTAGTGTGAACTTGGCCGGGCTCCCAATTTGTCTGTGCCTCCGCATGGAGACGTTCGAGTTCCCTATACCCTGGGACTGCGCTTACGTATTGATACAAGTTGCTCTGCAGGAGAATAAGCCGAGGAGAAAGCCTAAATAGAAGTATGAAAAAGGCAACCACTGCAGCCGTTTGAATATCTAGCACCAAAACTGCCAGCGCAAGTAACGTCGCGATGATTACGACAGCTGCTACTTCGTAGACAGAACGGAAACCTGCAATGACCCGCTCAATAGCCACGAGTTCATGCGCGACTCCGCGCGATACTCGCATGAAAACCTTGTTGGCGTGATCTTCCAGTCCCATGGCACTGACGTCACGCACCGCAGATAAGTACTCCACCGTAGTGGTTTTCAACGCGGTGTTCGCTTCGGTCATACGCTTACCGCGCTGCTTAAGATCCCCTGTTTGGCGTGCGACGAGTGCTATTGCCCCCACTAACCCCACAGCAACGATTGAAAGCTGCCAGGAAATGATGATTGCTGTTGCCAGGTATACGGATATGAGCATCGCGGCGACTAGCGCATTCAGGAGCTGTAACACTGCGGTGCTGGCACGGTTTGTTTCGGTAGTGATAGCGTTGGTGAAACGCCCGAGGTGCTGACTGTCGAAGTAGGAAATCGGGGCTGCCATCAAAGACGCGAACAATTTCGTTCTCATCTTTGCCTCGAGTGCGACTCTAACTTTGACAGTCGTTACTGTCTTCACGAACAGCAAGAAACTCTGGAAACTGAACAATGCTAAGCCAACTAGTACTAGGGCCGTGGTCGAAAATGGTATGCCGAGGGGCGTCAAAACGCGGAAAACTACCTCGGAAAACGGATGCTCTGGTCTAACTAACTCTGGCTTCCCGAGGCCTTCGATGATTGGCAAAATCAACGCAAGACCTGCCCCTTCAATAAATGCCACAAGGACGCTCACGACGACTGTAGTCGCGACGAGTGTAGGGTGGCTTAGGAATGCCAGCTTCAGTAACTTCTGCATGCAATGTCCGGTAGCGGTTCGAAAAGTGAGCCACACAAGTCGTTTAAGCCCGCGAGCGAAAAAGAACTTGGAGTGATTGTTCCCACTAGTATGATGGTATACAAGAGGCAACTGTCTAGGTGTCTCACTCCCATCGTGGGACCCGATAGTTGGGGTCAGTTCGGTACTGGTAGCACCTTGCCTATAAGGAGCCCTGCGGATCATTCAGGAATATAGGCCGTCGAAAACCTGCCTTTGGAGCAAATAGGCCTGGACATGGCCCTGAGCATCTCGATTGCATAGGAGATTCAGAACAGCAATACGACGCTTCTAGGTTAGTCAGGGGCTCTGCCTGAGACCCAGAACTACGAGTCTGAGAGAGACGACTCATTATGGATGTCCTGTTTTTGTATTATTACCCGCATTCTCCTATGACTTCTTTATATAAGAAAAAAGCAGCTATCGAGCCAATCAAGAACGCGGGATTCTCTCCTTCGCCAGTACGTAACCCGGAGCGTGATAGCAGAGGGAAATTGCCGCGCTTGCTCCACACCAGATTTGCTGGACTTGATAACGACCATAAGCACGGCCGTTTATTACGGGAACTCCAGGTTCAAGATGAGCTGGGTTTTGAGAAAAAGCGCGTGGGCGGTAGCAGGCAGTAATAAGAAAATATCCTGCTACCTGTCGTATAGCAGAGAAATTTATTCTCTTTCCACGCTCAATAACAAGTAAGCTCGCATTAGGGGATCGAGTTCCCCATCGAGCACCAATTCAGGATTGGTACTCTCAAACCCCGTGCGGTGGTCTTTAATCATCTTGTATGGGTGGAGAATATAACTGCGAATCTGGTTGCCCCATCCTGCGGCAATGTGGTCGCCTTTGAGTTTGGCGCGTTCCTCTAGGCGCTCACGTACGGCAATCTCCATCAGGCGAGATCGAAGGATCCTGAGCGCAACTTCTTTGTTCTGGAGCTGGGAGCGCTCATTCTGGCAAGAGACTACAAGTCCGCTTGGTCCATGGGTGATACGGACTGCGGTGGAGTTCTTTTGAACGTGCTGCCCGCCTGCGCCAGAAGCTTTGAAGACATCAATCTTGAGGTCATCTGGATTGATTTGAACATCAACTTCGCCCTCGGCTTCCGGGAGAACCTCGACTAGCGCGAACGAGGTGTGGCGGGCATGGGCAGAGTCGAACGGTGATAGTCGTACGAGTCGGTGAACGCCACGCTCTGCCTTGGCGTAGCCGTAGGCATGCTTCCCCGTAATCTCGATAGTGACGCTCTTGATTCCGGCTTCTTCACCTTCAGACAGATCCAGAATCTCTGCTTTGTAGCCGCTGCGCTCAGCCCAACGGATGTACATGCGGAAAAGAATCTGAGCCCAGTCTTGGGAATCAGTGCCTCCAGCACCCGCATGGATGGCCAAGATGGCATTACGAGTGTCGAATTCCCCTGAGAGGACAAGCTCGAATTCGCGCTCTTCGGCTTCCGCGAGAAGTGCCTCTCCTTCAAGGGCTAGGTCGGCAAGCATGGTGCTGTCGCTGGATTCAATGGCTAGGTCGATGAATTCATGGGTGGTCCTGAGCCGCTCTTCAAAACCACTCCAGCCTTCGATAGTTCCCTTGAGCTGGGCGAGGTGCCGCATGGTTGCCTGCGCCTGCTGTGAGTCGTTCCAGAAATCGGATTCAGAGGCTAGCTTCTCGAGCCGATTGGCTTCGATGACCTTGTTAGCAATGTCAAAGTCGCACCATAATCCCGGCGATGTGCTGAACTAGGTTGGCGAGTGCATCGCGAAGCTCGTCCATAGTGCTCTCCGTCCGGGTTGATAGTGGAGCATCAGTAACTCCACGGAGTGACAATTATAGCATCGGGAAGCAGGCAATGACCTGATAGGCCAGCATTGAAGGGTCCACGTTTTCTGTGCTACAGTGAGAGCTTAGTCGGGGTGTGGCGCAGCCCGGTAGCGCGCCTGCATGGGGTGCAGGAGGCCGTTGGTTCGAATCCAATCACCCCGACCATTTTTTAGCAGTTTAAAAGCTCTCGTCCTCGCGACGAGGGCTTTTTTGTTTGCTATGACTCCCGAATCAATACATCTCGTTGCCTCCAGGCGCACTCAAAGCAAAGATGTCGTCTACTCTATTTGCCACGTATCACCGGCTGAGAGGCTTGTTCGTGCCCATGCCTATCCTGATAATGGCCATTCTCGCGCAGGAGGGATGATGCTTACGGAAGCCGAAAACAAATTCTTTACTGAGGTTAGCTCAGGCACTCCCATGGGTGAGTACTTGCGCAGACATTGGCACCCGATTGCGCCGGTTGCTGAGTTGGACGAGCGCCCTACCAAGGCTGTTCGTTTGCTTGGCGAAGATTTAGTGCTATATCGCGACCGTTCAGGGGCTTATGGTTTGCTCGGCCGCTTTTGCCCGCATCGCCGGGTGGATTTGAGCTATGGAATCCCCGAAGAAAACGGCCTCCGTTGTATGTATCACGGATGGATGTTTGATAAGACAGGCCAATGTATTGAGCAACCGTTCGAGGAAACGGTACGCCCTGAAGGAAGATTCAAAGAGAAGGTGAAGGTCGTGGGTTACCCCGTGGAGCCCAAGGCTGGTTTACTTTGGGCGTACCTGGGGCCACAGCCTGCGCCTCTGGTTCCGAACTGGTCTCCGTTTATGCACGATGACGGATTTGTGGATATATGCATCACCCTTTTGCCCTGCAATTGGTTCCAAGCGCAGGAGAATTCGATCGACCCCGTGCATGTGGAGTGGCTCCATGCCTACTGGGCACAGCAGCTAAATGTAGACACTGTATTTGGGAAACCCCCTCCTCACCTCAAAATCGGTGCTGACCCATTCGACTACGGAATGATCTACCGGCGAGTGGTGCAGGGTTCGAGCGAAGAGGATGAAAACTGGGTTAGGGGACGGGTTTGCCTGTTCCCCTACGCGTTGTTCATAGGGCATACGTATTCTTGCCACTTCGAGTGGCGTGTGCCTATCGACGACGAGAACACCCTTAGTGTTATGTGGTTCCTCAACCGCGTGGCGCCTGGCCATGAGCCGCCGCATCAATCGAGCATTCCCTATTGGTACGGTGCAATGTACGACGAGAAAGGCCTGCTTCGGACGAGCCACGTGGTCAACCAAGACATCGTTGCGTGGATAGGTCAGGGGAGGGTTGTCGACCGCACTAAGGAAACTCTGGGTGAGAGCGACACAGGAGTAATCCTTCTGCGTCGGATGTTGAAAGAGCAAGCAGCGCTTGTTGCGGAAAACAAAGACCCGATGTGTATCGTGCGCGACCCGGCGACCAACGTATCACTTCCTTTGCCGGTACATGATTTCTTCGGGACCATCGCTGTTGGTCCCGGTGCGCAGAACACTACACACATTTCCTTTCAGCATGGAGAACCCGAGGACGCAATCGCCATTATTAACGAAGTTATCGCTACGTGGAAAGATGCTAAACCTACGGACCCCACGGCTGTGACGAACATAGCAATGCCAAAGCGCCCTGGTTAATCAACCGGGGCGCTTTTATGTTCTATCAACTGCGCTGAGGATTAACTGATGGACGAGGGCTTCTCTGCGTCATCCTCTTCCTCGGCCGCCCAGTCAACCTCTTCCTTACCGATGGCTTGAAGAATTGCATTGATGAATAGCTCGTCAGGAATAGCACCAACGAATTCAGCACTATCGTTAATCACAGTCTTCGGTACACCAGACACCTGAAAGGCCTGAGCCATTTCAGGGAACTCCTGGCACTCAACGACCTCTGCCTTGACATTGGAGTTCGCCATTGCGATTGCGTGGGCCGCACGGGCCACACGAGGGCAGTGCGGTCAGGTAGGGGTGACGAACACTCTCAGGTGCACCTGTTGGTCGATGAGATTACGTGCCGCATCCGCCACTGCGCCCCTCAACATAGGGCCGCCCTTGGACAAGGCCTCGATCCCCGTAAGAATGGTCGGGAATTCGTTGCCGACTGGCGCACCATAGAAACGAATCCTGCCCTCATCATCATCACCTAGGATGATCGCAGGGATTTGCTCTATCTGTAGGCGTTTAGCTTCATCAGCACCCTCGTTGAAAGCATCGAAAACTTCGAGACTTAGCTTGGGAGACATGCCAATGAGCTCTTCCATCAATTCGCGAGTCATCTTCATGGACTCGTTGCTAGGCGCCTGCTCTTGCCCTGGAAGGAGCAAAAGCCCTCGAGCATCTGACTGGGTGAAGAGCCTGACTTTGACGTCTTTCTCTAGTGTTTCTCGGAATCTTTCTGTGAGGACCTTTCGGTCGTCTTCGCTGAGAAGGGCCATTCTTATCTCCGGGATGGTCATACTAGTGGTCGTTGTCGCTCTGTCGCTGAGGGAATTAGCGGTAGAGTGTTAGGGATGTTAAATGTATTCTACGGGCAATGATTCAACGTGTGCACCTAGATGCTAGTGATCTGCGTTGCGCCAAACATGGGCTGCCCGCTGCGTGATGGTTATGGCTGAGACCGCCATGATGACGCCCATCGCGTATTGCGGGTACTTCGAGAGCAGGCCGATGCCCATCACGATGATGCGCTCAGGTCTTCCCATCAAACCTACGTCGCCTTGCACGCTGAGCCCTTCGGCCCTAGCTCGTGAATAGCTAACCATAATTGATAGCACGGCGGTGCCGAACGCGAGAAATGCGCCCAATTCATTGCCTTCGCGAATGTAGAAGACGAGCAGACCGAACAGCACCGCAGCTTCACCTAAGCGGTCAAGAACTGAGTCAAGGAAGGCTCCAAACGTCGATGCCTTACCGGTGATGCGAGCAACCGCTCCATCGAACATATCCATGATGGCACCGGCCAGCATGACGATGCCGCCGATGACCAACTCACCCTGAGATAACAAGTAAGCTGCTCCTACTGCGACAAAGAAACCTGCGATAGTGATGGCGTTTGCAGAGATGTGGAGCGCGACAAGTCCCCGCGCAATCGGGCCGCTAAAGTAGCGGGTTGCCCATCCCTTAGCTCGAATTCTCAGCGGGACGAATTCATCTTTAAACTTACTCACGCGATTTGCTCCTCAAGGCGCCCTTTACGCCACATTATGGTCTCGTAGTAATTGAGCACGCGATCTGCGATTACATCCCAGCGATATTGCTCAACCGTGATACGACCGCGAGCGCCCATCTCACGACGCATGTCCGCGTCTTTGATTAATCGCTCCAGCCCGAAAGCCAACTCCGCGTCGTCTTTGGGCCGGACCAAAAGCCCTTCGACGCCGTTGGAGAGAACTTTACTAAAGCCGTCGATACGAGTGGCTACAATCGGTTTGCTTGCTGCCATGGCTTCAACAAGTACGATGCCAAAGCTCTCTCGCCCGGTATTAGGTGCGCAGAAGATATCAGCGGTTTGGTAGTAGCGCGGGAGGTCTTCGTAAGGCACTGGGCCCACGAGCTCCACATCGGTGAGGTTACGCTCGCTGATCAGCGTGAGTACCTCTTCCCCGGGGTTCCCTGCACCGACAACAATCAACCGGATGTTCGGGTATCGCCACTTGAGTCGGCTATAAGCCATCAATAGGTACTTTAAGCCCTTGCGACGCTCCATGCGCCCTAAGAACAAGATATTGATCTTCCCATCCTTGAATTTCTCGATGGGTGGGAGTGGCGTGGTGAAACGGTCGACATCCACGCCGTTTGGGATAATCTCGTACTCGCCGGGGTAAAACTTCGACACGAAGTCCCGGGCAGGTGCTGATACCGCTATGAGCCCGTCTAGCTTTTTGAACCAACGTCGACTTACGTAGCGCCAGACCCGGTAGAAGCGAGTGCCTTTGAATGAGTGAAAAGTGCCTATATTGATGGCAGTCGAGGAGTGCAACACAGTAAGCGGAAGCGCGGGAGCGAGGGGCTCGTGCAAATGGACAATGTCAAAATTTTCCTGCTCGAGCAATTCCTTTACGCGCGGTTCTAGCCAAACGGATACTGAGACACGGGCAACGGCACCCCCACTAGGGATAGGAACAGGTCGTCCCATGGGGATGAAATCGGGTCCGAGGTCTTGGTGACTCGCATCGGCGATGGGGGCGATTACCTTGACGATGTGGCCCTTCTTGCGGAGCTGTGTCGCCAGATTGGTGACATGGTCATTGACCCCGCCAGGGGCACCGTAATCGTACGGTGACACGAGGGCGACTTTTAGCTGACGTTTGCCAGCTGCAGTTTGCAGTGGTTTCGGTGCCGTGACTGACTCCGCCACGAGGCCTCCCCTAAAGATTTGACTAGCTGCGTGAACAAACAACCAGCGCGGGTCTTACGATACGTAAATACGGCACGAACTAGAAGCGCTTTCAAGCACGTGCTCCTCCTTGGGGAACACGTGCTCAGAATGTAAGTATTACCCCTTGGAGAACTCCTCCACCAACTCGTAGGCAATGTCGTCCGAGTGCTGGTGGAAAGGGGACTTCATGAAGTATGAACTGGGACCATCCAACTGGCCGGAGATACCACGATCGAGTCCAAGCTTTACACAGCGGACAGCGTCAACAACGACGCCAGCTGAGTTGGGGCTGTCCCAAACTTCGAGCTTGAGCTCCATGTTCAAGGGAACATCACCGAAGGTCCGTCCTTCGATACGGATGTGGCACCACTTTCGATCCTCTAACCAAGGCACGTAATCCGAAGGTCCGACATGGACGTTCTTTGCGCCGATGTCGTAGGGGAGTTGAGAGATGACTGCGTTGGTCTTGGACTCCTTCTTAGATTCCAAGCGTTCGCGTTCAAGCATGTTCATGAAGTCGGTGTTGCCACCGAAGTTCAACTGGTACGTACGTTCAATCTTCACTCCGCGGTTCTTAAACAAATTCGTGAGCACACGATGAGTAATCGTTGCGCCCACCTGAGATTTGATGTCATCCCCGACAATCGGCACACCAGCATCTTCGAATCGTTTCTGCCAGTACGGCTCGCGGGCGATGAAAACAGGTATACAGTTGACAACGCCAACCTTGGCCTGCAGCGCCTGCTCCACGTACCACTTAGTTGCTTCCTCCGAGCCGACAGGTAAGTAGTTGATGAGTACATCCACTTCGCGTTCCTTAAGAATGCTAGCGATGTCGGCCGTGGGGCCGTCGGCCTTCTCAATCACCTGCGACAGGTACTTACCTAGGCCATCGTGGGTCATACCACGCTCGACGGTGACTCCCATATGGGGGACATCCATGAACTTTGCGGTGTTGTTCTGGCCTGAGAAGATGGCCTCAGAAACATCTTTACCGACCTTCTCCTTATCGATATCAAACGCAGCGACGACTTCAATATCACCGATGGAGTAGCCGCCAAGACTGTTGTGCATCAGACCTGGGATGAAACCATCCTCAGCTACGTCTGCATATTTGTGGAGTCCTTGTACGAACGACGACGAGCAGTTGCCTACTCCGACTATCGCTACTTTGATCTTGCCCATGGGAAACCTCCGTGCTTTGGAACTGTGTGCATGGAGATTAACCGACTAGCGGCTTGGGCGCATGGGCCTTGGGACCCAATCGCGGGCCCAAAGTGGGGGCCCAGTCCGGCCTAAGGGGCGTAGCGCGAGGGCTCGGAAAGATTGAAGACACGCTCAGGCTGCCAGGTACTCTCTGCTCGGTTGAAGCGAACAATAGCGAGGAACTTGCCATCTGAGGTGTAAGCGCGACGAGTGTCCAAGTGCTTGGCGTAGGTGGATGAGGCCGGCAGCGTAACGGTCTGCCCGTTACGCAAGTGGCGCTCCGCGGCTGAATCCAACACTAGAGACTCCAGCGCCTGCAATGCAGCGTCAGGCGGCAGTAGCAACTCGCGCCACGCTTCCTCATCTGCTGCTGCTTCGAACGCATCGGGAGCGAGCGTGTTTTCGATTGTGAATGCACCAGCCTTGCGGCGCTGAAGCTCGGTGAGATGAGCGTAGCAACCCAGCGCGAGCCCCACATCATGGGCAAACGTGCGCATGTAGAAACCTCGGCCACACTCGACCTCGATTACGAGCTTAGGAAGGGCGAACTCCATTAACCTAATCTCGTAGACAATAACTTCCCTGCTTTCGCGCTCGACCTCAATGCCCGCCCGTGCTAGCTCGTACAGGCGTTTCCCCTCATGTTTGAGGGCGCTGTACATTGGAGGGGTTTGCAGCACCGCGCCCGTGAAACCAGGGAAAAGAGCCTCAACATCTGTTCTAGTGATGCTGGACCAATCACCGGAGTGTGTCTTAGCGCCGAAAGAGTCGTAGGTATCGGTTGCGGATCCTAACGTGAACTCTGCGCGATAGATTTTGCGACCATCCACCATGAACTCCATCAAGCGTGTCGCTTGGCCGAAACAAACCGGGAGCACGCCTGTAGCGATGGGGTCGAGAGTGCCTGCATGGCCCACACGTTTGACGTGACTGACACGCTTAGCAAGTCGGACCATCTCCATGGAGGTCACATCTCTGGGCTTGTTCAACACAAGAATGCCGTCGGCCGTCGGCCGAGAACCATTAGCCATTTTCAAGAGTCTCCTGGTCTCTCAGAGAGTTGAGTAGATCTAGCACGCGATCTCCTTCTCGAATTGACTCATCTAGGACAAATTTTAGTTCTGGAGTCTTCCTGAGCTGGAGACGTAGGCCAAGCTTGCGGCGTAGATAGCCTGTTGCGGCTTCTAGGCCTGCAAGTGCGTTGTCCGCTGCCTCCGCGTCGCCAAATACAGTTACGCGTATCAGGGCGTGCTCAAGGTCGGAACTTGGCTCCACGCGTGCGATGGTGACCAATCGCCCGAGGCGTGGATCCTGTATTTCTTCGAGCAGCATGCGACTAATCTCTTCGCGCAGCAACCCGCTAACCTGCTCTGTGCGCCGGCTCATCTGATATCTCCATGGGCTGAGCCGAGGCTAAGCGCTGGTCTGGACCTGGCGATGGATTTCGATGACGTCTTGCTCTTCGAAACTGTGGAAGCCCTCTATGGACAGACCACACTCGTAGCCGGTTGCTACTTCTCGGACATCGTCTTTGAATCGTCGTAGGTTTGCCACTGGCCCATCGAACATGATTTCGCCGTTACGGATAACCCGAGCCATGGCCGCCCGAATAATTTTCCCGTTGTTTACATAGCAACCGGCGCTTTGGCGATTGCGGGGTAAGTTGAAAACAGCCCGAACCTCTGCTGTGCCCTCGATAACGTCGACCATAGTGGGCTCAAGCATGCCGCTTAGAGCGGCCTCTATATCTTCAATGAGACGATATATGATGTTGTACGAGCGAATTTGAACGCTGTCTTGTGCGGCCAAGCGCTGTGCACCCTGGTCACTGCCAACGTTGAAACCGACGATGACTGCATTGGAGGCGACTGCGAGTAGCACGTCACTCTCGGTGATAGCGCCTGTAGCAGCGTGGATAATTCGAACTTGAGTTTCCTCAGAGCTGAGTTGTTCCAATGCCTGGCGTACAGCTTCGATGCTCCCGTTCACATCAGTTTTCACGACCAACGCGAGCTCTTTTGCCTCACCGTTAGATACGCGTGACCCGACCTCTTCTAGGCTGGTTCCGCGAGCTTTGTGGATGACTTGCCTGCGCTGAACTTCTGCGACTGTGTCCCGAGCAGTTTTCTCATCTGGAACTACCACTAAGCGGTCGCCAGCGCTTGGCTGGTCATTGAGGCCAAGAATCTCGATAGGAGTAGAAGGGCCCGCTGATTTCACTCGCGCGCCTTTGTCGTCTACTAGTGCCTTGACACGGCCACGAACAGACCCAACTACGAGATGATCACCTACGTTGAGTGTGCCGGTTTGTACGAGCACAGTGGCTAATATTCCGCGACTCTTGTCCATACGGCACTCGAGGACTACTCCGACTCCAGGGCGCTCCGAATTAGCCTTGAGCTCTGCGACCTCTGCAACGAGTTGTATGTTTTCTAGGAGATCATCGAGGCCAGTGCGAGCTTTGGCAGAGACTTCCACATCAATCACATCCCCGCCCCATTTCTCAACGAGCAGCTCGCGCTCGGAGAGCTGGCGACGGACCTTCTCTGCATCTGCGTTATCGGAATCCATCTTGTTGATGGCAACGATAATAGGCACCCCTGCAGCCTTGATATGGTCGATAGCCTCAGCCGTTTGTGGCATGACGCCATCATCAGCAGCCACAACCAAAATCGCGATGTCAGTTACTTGGGCACCACGTGCTCGCATCGCAGTGAACGCCTCGTGACCAGGGGTGTCGATGAAAGTTATTGCGTGGCCATCATGCTCCACTTGGTAAGCGCCAATGTGCTGCGTGATGCCCCCGGCCTCGTTGTCGACAACGCTGGTACTGCGGATTGCGTCTAGTAGGGTTGTCTTGCCGTGGTCTACGTGCCCCAAGATGGTTACGACAGCGGGGCGTAGTGTGAGGTCAGCGGTCTCGTCTTCTGCTACCGATCCCGCTGCAGCAGAGGCGGTATCTTCAGCTTTTCGAGCTGCGAACCCGAAGGCCCGAACGATACCAGCTGCTGTGTCGTAATCGATAACTTCGTTGATGCTTGCGAAGATACCTACGCGCATCAACTGCTTGATTACGGCTACGGACTCAACCTGCATGCGCTGCGCCAACGCGCCAACGGAAATCGCCTCTCCCAGGGGGAGAGCACGCAGCGTTACTGTTCGTGTAGCAGCGGTTTGATCTTGCGCTTCCTCAACCATGCAGAAACCTCTCTCTCAAATACTGTCCCATTAATCTTACAGGGCTGACTGCGCCGGCTATGCAATCAGGGTGGCACTGAACTCCGTGAGCCTCGCCTTGTCGTCTGCTGTGACCTCGCCCCGAAGTGCATGAGCAAGTCGACCACCCTTCACTGCGCGTCCCCAGCAAGCTAGTTGATGACACAGATAAGCACCGCGTCCGGCCAGCTTGCCTGTCTCATCGACCGTACACACGCCGGCTGGAGTAAGTACAACGCGAACCAGATCACGCTTAGGCATTTTTTTATTGCATACGACGCAGGAGCGCTCTGGCACGTGTCGTTCGCGCATCACTTGTAAAACCTCAAGCCTTAGGAGCTAGGGGCTCCTCCTGAACCGGGACCGCCACGCGCCGGGCCACGCGCTGGGCCACGCGCTGGGCCACGCGCTGGGGGCCGGTTACCACCACCACGTCTCCGGCCACTAGGGGCACGCCGTGCAGGTTGATTACCAAGTATGTCCTCGGCGAATCTAATCTGCGGGCCACGACCTGTAGCCTTGCCAATATTCCATACATCGTCATCAGGAGACTCGGTCACAGTGACCTCTTCCTCGATGATTACTTCTTCTTCAATCATGGGCTCGAGATCCAGCGACTCGTATGCGAGCATCTCTTCGGCGGAAAGGCCTGCGCCCGGTGCTGCTGCCGCTGCCGCAGCAGCCTCGGCTTCCAGCTGTGCCATGACCGCTGCTTCTTCAGCAGCAGTTATGGCTGCTGTCTGGGGTTCCGGGTGAATTTCAGGAGCACTAGCAGGAATCGGTGCCTCGGCAGACTCGACTACCGCAGTGACCAGTTCCTCAATATCGGCGGGAGGTGGTGTCTCTGCAGCGGCAGTAGCGGCTCGCTCCGCGACATCTCCATCAATCTGCTGCTTCATGCGCTCGATCTCGATCTCAGTCGAGCTCTTGATGTCTACTTTCCAGCCGGTGAGTTTCGCTGCCAACCGTGCATTTTGCCCCTCACGACCAATCGCTAATGAAAGCTGGCGATCAGGAACAATTACGGTTGCCGTTAGGTCGTCATTGTTAAGTTCTACGCGCAACGGTTGTGCCGGGCTCAAGGCGTGCGAGATGAACACCGAGTCGTCCGTAGACCACTGGATGACATCTATCTTCTCACCCTGTAGCTCATTGACAATATTCTGGATGCGAATGCCACGAAGACCAACGCATGCGCCGACCGGATCGACGCCCTCCTGCTTGGCGAGTACTGCAACCTTAGCGCGTGAGCCGGCCTCACGAGAGATCCCTCGAATCTCAACAATGCCGTTGTAGATCTCAGGCACTTCCATCTCAAAGAGCCTACGCAGCAGATCTGCGTGTGTACGTGTAGCGATGATCTCAGGGCCGCGCGGGGTACGGCTGACTTCAAGAATCATCACTTTAACTTTCATACCTGGCCTGTAACGCTCAGCCTGGGATTGCTCTGAAGCGGGCAGAATCGCCGTGGCTCGGCCATTAAGGTCCAGAGTAACTACACCGCCGTAGCGGGAGTCACCACGTTGAACCGTTGCGGTGAACACTTCGCCTTCGCGTTCGGAGAACTCTGCGAAGACCAGTTCGCGTTCCGCCTCACGCAGTCGCTGAATTACGACTTGCTTCGCGGTTTGAGCGGCGATACGACCAGCCACCTGAGGTTCCATTTCGAACTCTAGGATGTCTCCGATCTCGTGAGTTTCTTTCGGTCGAAGCGCTTTGGCCTCGGCCATAGTAATCTCGGCGAGGTCGTTGGTAATTTCATCGACGATAGTCTTTAGCAAAAATACGTCTATGTCACCGCTACCCGCATCGAGGTGAACGCGTACATTGCTCTGACCCCCAGATGCGCTGTCTTTCCGATACGCGGATGCTAGGGCCGCCTCTACTGCAGATATGACCATATCCTGCGGCAAATTGCGTTCTGCCGCCAACTGCGTAACTGCAATCAAGAACTCGCTCTTCATGTGCCTACCTCGTCCTACTCTACTGCCGCGTTTGGGGTGCCCCAATACGACTAATTCGATACGGCAAATCTGCTTGAAGAACGAAAGAGTGGGCAGTGCCCACTCCTTCGACCGCTCTATCTTACTTCTGTTTGAGAGACTTTGTCCAACCTGATACACGCCTAAGGTAGGAGCCATATGCACTATACTCACCGTCCATGGGCTAGCCCATCGGGTATGTAATCCACTGCTCTCCAAGGGTTTGACGATTAGTTATGCGTTGGGCATCTAGCATCTCCACTGAACCTTTACTCCATCATGCTCTGGCCGAGTGTGAGGCAGCGCTTCGTGTTGGACTTGACGGGCTTGCGCCTGACCTCGTTGTCGTATTCACCGATGTGGCCTTCGACTACCAGGTCGACTCGCTGGCGGAACTTGTCTCCGACTTCTTCCCTGGCGCCACTGTTCTCGGGTGTACCGGTGCAGGAGTGATAGGGGGAGGCAAGGAGATCGAAGCCACTCCTGCCCTGTCACTTACCGCAGCGCACCTACCGGGGGTTGTGCTCTCTACATTCCACATCACCGGGCGAGCGTTGCCATCGCCTGATGCCGGGCCCGATGTTTGGGAAGAGCAAGTGGGTACACCCGCCGCTGCTGATCCACATTTCATCGTGTTAGCAGATCCGTTTACGGTCGACAGCGAAGCACTTCTGGCGGGCCTCGACTATGCATTCCCTGCGGCTGCAAAAATCGGCGGTCTCGCGAGCGGAAACTCTCGAACGGGGTCACATTCGCTATATGTGAACGGAGTGACTCATAAAAACGGCGCGGTCGGCGTGGCACTGTCCGGCGAGATCGTCGTGGACACCGTGGTTGCCCAAGGCTGTCGCCCCGTAGGCCACGCTATGCGCGTGACTGCTGCGGAAGGAAACATGTTGCTGACTGCGGACGACCGCCCCCCGCTGGAAGAGCTGCAGGATCTGTTCCAGAATTCCAACGAACATGATCGAGATTTGATGCAACACAATCTATTCATGGGTGTAGCCATGGACCAGCTTCAAGAGCACGCGGGCGCGGGCGAATTCCTCATTCGTAATATCGTTGGTGCTGACGCCGAGAGAGGTGCAGTTGCGGTTGGTGCAGACCTGAGAGAAGGACTGCTGGTGCAATTCCATGTTCGGGATGCAGAAACGTCGGCTGTAGACCTACGGGATGCCTTCGCGAATTACCTGCATCGAGTAGGGAATAGGCATGCGGAGGCGGCGTTGATGTTTCAATGCACAGGTAGAGGTAATTACCTGTATGGCCGCCAAGGACATGACACAGACGTGTTCAATGAGTTGATGGGAACTTTGCCGATGGGGGGATTCTTCTGTAATGGAGAGATTGGCCCAGTAGGTGACACAACTTACCTTCACGGGTACACAAGCTCATTCGCCATCTTCCGTGAGCGGATATTAGGCGAGTAGTAATTGACTTTCATGCAGTGGGTTATGTAACCACATAAACAAAACCAGGACATTGGATAGGGAGAGTAAAATGCGAGGACTGGACGGCCGTATAGCAGTGGTTACTGGCGGAGCTCGCGGACTCGGCAAGGCCGCAGCGACCCGACTTGCAGAAGAAGGCGCTAAGGTCGCGATCCTTGACCTGCGTTTGGATGAAGCAGAGGTCGTCGCCAAGGAAATCGGTGGTTCCGCGTTCATGGTGGACACCACTGACGAAGGCTTGTTAGCTGAGGCATTTAAGGGAGTCGAAGCCACGTACGGGGGGCTCGATATTTTGGTCAATAATGCGGGAATCATCGCTCCACGCCGCGACTGGCAGGATTGGACGAAGGGAGATCTCGAGCGCTTCGCCGAGATCAACTACATCGGGTACTTCCTTGCTATTAAAGCCGCATACCCCATGTTGAAGCAGAGCGAGAATGGTCGAGTGATCAACGTCGCGTCGCGTACCTTTTTCATGGGCAACGTAGGACAGACGCCCTACGTCTCTGCCAAAGGAGCGGTTGTCGGATTGTCCTGGAATATGTGCAAAGAATTAGGCGGTGACGGCATCGCGGTGAACGCGGTCATGCCTGGTCAGGTCGCGACCGAGGGCACGCTTGAGTACAACGGAGAGGACATGTTCGAGCGAACTATGCTCAACCAAGCCATTAAGAAACGCGTGCACCCTGAGCACTTGGCAGGCCTCATCGCCTTCTTGGCCAGCGACGATGGCGCTATGATTTCTGGGCAGTCAATCGTCTGTGACGGCGGAGGCTTGCTGCACTAGATCAATGCTAATGAACAGTAAAAGAGAGAGGCATGCGACTAAGCATGCCTCTCTCTTTTACTGTTTGAATTTTAGGAACGATATGCTAGAGCCTCGCCTCGATTGTAATGGCTAGGCTCAAAAGCTGTTGCTCGTTGAGTAGTGTTGACCCATCACTTGCCAGAGGTAATTGCAGAGATACCATCGCACGATCACGCACGAAAGTGATTGCTGCACCGACATCGGCATTTGCAGGTGCAAGCGTTGAGCGCTCACCGATTGTACTTTCCATACTCCGATAAGCTGTACCACGCTCAATCTGATCTAGCGCAGCATCAGCATCTGTAGCCTCATAAAAGCGAGTCACCGTCATTAACATGCCCGGTTTTCCGCTCGCGGTCCAGCGCACGCTCCACAGAGCCTCTGCCGTCGTGGCAAGCTGGTTGTCAATCGCAATGGCGAAGGCCAGTAGATCTTCAATCGATTGGTTAAGACCTCGACCATCTCCTCCAGACTGCTCGATATCTGACTTGGTAAGTAGGCGTTCGATGATATTTTCAGTGATTACCGCGCTGCCTATGCGCACAGGAATCTCCTCGCTTGCGCAGGCCGAGATTAAAGCTATGAGAAACCCTGCTGCGACGATGCATCTAATCAAGAAATAATGCGAGGAGCGACAAGCCGAGCAATCTCGACGAGCTGCTCTGATGTCATTAAAGGATGACGGTCCACGAGCGAAGTGGTTGTGGTGATTACAACCACCTTGTCTGCGACTAGGAACATCACGATGGTGTCTACGTTGCCTGACTTCGGAGCGAGGCCAGCGAAACGATCCCCTATTCCCTGTTCAGATTCAACAAGAAGAAAATCTTGGGTGATTTCGTCGAAGCGAGCATGGGCACTGAGCAGGTCGACCATGTCCATCAACGCAAAATTCACTCGAGAGCTATCGACGCTTTCCGCGTAATCAATCCCTACCCATGCTTCGACGTCCTCGATGTTGGCGCCACTTTCTCTCGCGCGATCCATGAACCCAAATACATCGCCATAAACATCTAGCCCATCTCGGCCGTGGGCCTCGATTTCAGACTCAGTCAAGAGAAATGCTACGTTCTCAGTGCCGATAGCCCCTTGCACGTTATGGCCCGATTGCCCACCGCAAGCCATAGCCAAGGATGCCAAAAGCGCGACTACAAATACACGATTCATCATTTAAGGCTGCGTCTCGTGCCAAGCCAGTTGATCTAGGAAGTAATCAGTGACGATCGCAACGTATTGTTCGGGGAAATCCCAGTATGCGTCGTCATGGGCACACCGGGGGTAAAGATTGAACCAGACAGGGAGAGGACTCGCCGCACGAATCCGGACAGAGTGCTCCATCGGGATGCGCTCATCCTCGCGGCAATGAGCGAGGCCAATACTCACGTCTGTGTAACCCTCTACTGCATGTTCGGGGCGCACTTGATCGAGCTCGATACCCATGAAACTCCCTACCCTCAGAATGCCAGGGCGCAGCATGGACGCAAGCCAGCTAGGGGCCGGTGTTCGCATCTCGATCTCCGCGATCATCAGGTCAGGCAGTGACGCGAATGGTGAATCGGCGTAAACCCCTGCAACCGCAGGTTCTCCGACTCCAGCCATCAGCACGATGGAAGCGCCAAAACTGCTCCCCATAAGGAGTACATTTCCGGGAGGCACTTCCTTCTCTGCAAGCAGGAAATCTATAGCACCTCGGACATCTGCGGGCTCTTTGTACCCCGCACCTAGGGGCACGATGTCGGATTGGCCATGGCCCCGAAGATCGAAGGCCAAGACCGAGAAACCTTCCTGTATCAAATCACGGAGTAGAGGCAATGATACTGAACGGTCCTTATCTACCCCATGCACCCAAATGATTGAGCCAACCGCATTTTCAGCTGGGAGCCACCAACCGCGAAGGGTGATTAGCTCATCGCCGCGTGGATGAAATTCGACATCTTCGTAAGTGAGGTTCCATTCATCGGGGTGGTATGTGAATTCAGTGAAAACATCATTGGTTTTGAGAGCCTGGGTCACAATATACCAAGACATACTGAAGTAGAGGACCGGGAGAATGGTGATTACAGTTGCGGTGATTACAATACGACGTTTGGTTATCTGGTTGCGTATCTGGTCGAGTTTCATAAGCTGGCTCACTAGGACGGCAGTGGGTATGTTAGCAGGGACTATATGCCATTTTGGGCTTAGTTTTCGAGCTTAGCTAGCAAGCAGACCTAACGCGATCGCTTTGATTATCCGCGTAATAACGCTGCGAGCGCATTCCCCTTGTCCGTGGGTAGGTAGGCGAGGATTGTGTAGGGTACGTCATCAAGCCGTTGAATGTAGCCTCCATCCACCAGCGCGCGGATTGCGGTCTCACCGAGGTATGGAATGAACGTTAGCGTATGGTCGGGGACAGGGCCTTTACGACGCTCGGCCTGCTCGCACACTTGTTCCAGCAAGCGGACGGGATAATTGCGCAACTCTTCAGCGATAGCGCTAAGAGGAGGGAGCTTCGCCAACTCATCGACAGCATCTTCACGGGCAGGATTACGTGAGCGTTCAGTCATGATTGCGTGGCCAGACCTTTCACGATTTCGCCTACAACACCGGGCCCACCGTAGACTATCGATGTGTATATTTGCACCGTGTTTGCGCCCGCCGCCAGCGATCGCCTGGCATCCTCTGCGGTGGCAATTCCTCCGCATGCATTGATGACCATCTCATTGCCGACCTCTGCGCGAATCTCCGGAACAATGCGGAGCATATCCTCTCGCACCGCTAACCCGCTTAGTCCACCTCGCCCCATTGCGAGTCGAGAGTCATTAACGGGTATGGTATTCATGACGGTGATGCCCGTCACCCCTGTATCACGACACACAGCCACCAAACTAAGCACATTGTCATGTTCAGCCTGGTTCATGTAAGGAGGGATTTTGATGAACAGAGGTTTTCCCCTGGTCCCATTCAAGATATCGAGTAATCCGCGGAGAGCGACGGGCTCCTGAAACTTGCGCAATCCAGCAGTATTGGGTGAGCTGATATTGACTTCGATACCGTCAACCAACGGCTCGAGGGTACTGAGGCATTCGAGAGTTTCGTGCTCATCCAGAGCTGCGATGCTTACGAGGACCTTCGCTGGCCTTTCGGTTAGCCTGCGAAGCCGTGCCTCAGCAGATCTAAGCCCTTCACTAGGAAAACCAAGGGCGTTTATCAACGAGGATTGTGCGGGTAGACGGAGCACGCGAGGCTTGGGGTTGCCAGGTCTCGCATTGCGGGTAACCGTGCCGCCGACCACGTACCCGAAGCCCATGTTCCCGAGGCTATCCAGATAGGCGCATTGCTTATCTAGGCCTGCCGCAAGGCCTACAGGATTACGGAGGGTGATGCCAGCTAGGGTGAAAGTGTTATCAGGGACGTTGGAGAATTTTGCGTAAGCGCGCCATAGTGGCTTAACAGTAAGGGCATGATCCGCGACCCGCTGCGCAGGCTCAGGAGCGAAGCGAAACAAAATGGGACGGATAAACAACCGATACCAAGGCACTCGGGCGAGTAACAGTAGTGGTAAGCGAAGGCTCACGCCGGTCCGTTCCTACTTAATCGTCGAGAGAAAGTACTTGCGCTCGCCTTTGGGAGTCTGTACCGCGATCTCTTCGCCGGGATTGTGGCCCATCAGAGCTTCGCCTACGGGAGATACGATTGAAATTTTACCACCTAGAGGGTCAGCTTCCGCTGAGTCCGTCAGCTTATAGGTAACGTTCTTACCACTACCCAAGTCCTGTAGAACCACAACGCTTCCAACGCGAACGCCCTTGCCTTGCTTGGGATCCAGAATGATAGAACGGCGGAGGGTCTCTTCGAGTTCCCGGACGCGTGCTTCAGCCTTGCCTTGAACCTCACGAGCTGCATCTAGGGGCGCATTTTCTTTAAAATCACCGTCTGCGGCGGCGAGGCGAATCGCGTCGATTACGCCGGTTCGACCAGACTTGATTGTATCCATCTCGTCCTGAAGAAGCTTCTTCCCTTCTTTGGTCATAGGGATAGAATCTTGTGCTGCTTTGGAGGCAAGCATCGCACGTTGAGTGGCTCGGGGAATTTTCACGTGAGGGGCGAGACTGTGAGAGGAAAAATTATGTTTCTTGAGATACGCCAAGAAATCTTTTAGCGGGGAGAGCCTCCCATGAACATCGCCACCGGCTGCGACAACAGCCTCCGCGTAATCAGCGACGGTCGGCGGGGCGAGGGTCTCCACTTGTCGTTCAAGGCCAACAGTCCTACCAAATCGATGGAGCTCCTGATGTGCGTAGGAATCTAGATTAGCGGCGTTATTGGCGAGGTATTGAATTAATGCTTCGGACAGTGTCACGTTTGTCTCCCACACACCATGAAGCTAAAAATGCAGCTCACGATGTCCTAGAGTCGATTCTAGGCTGCGCTGAATCGGGCTGTCAACGAATCCCGTTTAAGGCATAGCAACGACGCAGAGATTGTCACGCTTGCCCGATTTTCCCTTCAAGCTGGTAACCTTTCTTATGCCCCATGGCCTGCTTTCTTAAGGGCCCGGGAGCGGATGGAGCAAATGGGTAATAAGTGGGTTAGTAACTCCTTCGTATACCTGATCATTTTCGTGGCCGTGATTGCCATATTCTTCACGTTGTTCTCCTCTGGGAGCAGCTCTCAGAAGGTTGATCTTTCAGCAATTTTGCAGATGGCTGAAAATGAGCAGATTTCCAAGATCAGTGTCAATGGCGATCAACTAACAGTTACGCCGCGGAATGACCCAACCCAACTACTTACTGCATCAAAGGAGCCTGGCACGAGTGTGTTTGAGCTCTTCCAAGCCGCGAATATTAATCCTAATGAGAAAAGTATTCAGATTGAGGTTCAGTCCTCGTCTGGCTTGGGGGCGCTGTTCGGCGTTCTCTTGCAATTCCTTCCGCTCATTTTCTTTGGTGCTATCTTGGTTTTCATGATGCGCCAAGCCCAGGGATCTAATAACCAAACCATGGGTTTCGGGCGCAGCAAGGCTCGTATGTCTACCGGCAATCGACCCACAGTCACTTTCGACGATGTAGCAGGTGTCGAGGAGTCGAAAGCTGAGCTCCAAGAAGTCGTAGAGTTTCTTAAATTCCCCGAACGATTTCTTTCCCTCGGAGCGCATATCCCTAAGGGTGTCCTGATGGTGGGGCCTCCGGGTACTGGTAAAACACTGCTCAGTCGCGCAGTGGCTGGTGAGGCCGGAGTCCCATTCTTTTCCATTAGCGGCTCTGAGTTCGTTGAGATGTTCGTGGGCGTGGGGGCCTCTCGCGTGCGTGACCTATTCGAACAGGCTAAGCGTAACTCTCCTTGTATCGTCTTCGTCGACGAGATTGACGCCGTGGGGCGACATCGTGGTGCTGGCCTCGGAGGCGGGCACGACGAGCGCGAGCAGACGCTGAATCAAATTCTCGTCGAAATGGATGGCTTCGACACCAGTACTAACGTTATTGTCATCGCCGCAACCAACCGACCAGACATCCTCGACCCGGCACTACTGCGTCCAGGTCGATTCGACCGCCGCGTGATTTTGGACTCACCTGACATCAACGGCAGAGTTGCAGTCCTGAAGGTCCATATCACCGGCAAACCTCTTTCCGATAATGTTGACCTAGAAGCGATAGCTCGCCAGACTCCCGGCTTCTCAGGTGCAGACTTGGCTAACCTCGTAAACGAGGCGGCCATCCTCGCCGCGAGACGCAAGAAGAAGGAGATTGGCTACGAAGAACTCATGGAGTCGGTAGACCGCGTCACTATGGGACCGGAGCGCCGCTCTCGGGTCATCTCCCAGCACGAGAAAGAAATAGTCGCTTACCATGAAGGTGGTCACGCACTTGTGGGGCACCTCTTGGAGCACGCTGACCCGGTTCAGAAGATTTCCATAATCTCTCGTGGTATGGCTGCTGGCTACACCAAGTCCTTGCCCTCTGAAGACCGCATGTTCATGTCGCGACCGCAGCTAATGGACCGCATTACCATGGCACTTGGTGGGAGGCTTGCTGAAGAGCTCATCTTCGGCGAAGTAACCACCGGGGCTAGCAACGACTTAGAGCACGTCACAGGCGTAGCGCGGGCTATGGTCACGCGCTACGGCATGAGCGAGAAGCTTTTGCCGCGAACTTACGGTAAACGTGAAGAGATGGTCTTCCTCGGACGTGAGATTACCGAGCAACGCGACTACAGTGACAAGGTTGCTCAGAACATAGACGATGAGGTCGAGGGCATAATCCTTGAGGCTTACACGAACTGTAAGCGTATCCTCAACGAGAACGTTGGCAAGCTCCACCAGATTGCCTTATATCTTATGGCCAATGAAATGGTTGAGGGTCAAGACCTTGATGCATTGTTCGAGTCTGATGTCCCACCGGATAGTGCTGTGGCCGCTGGCGCTTAGCTCACCGTAACCTAGAAATGACACAGGGCCCTGCACATGCAGGGCCCTGTGTCATTTCTAGGTTACGGGCATCGCATCCCGGTCTAACTACGCAATACTTTCCGCATCGATACTTCCCGGAGAGCCGCTAGAACTCCAGAGTTATACTTCACTGTATGCGAAAAGATACATTCCGCTTAACATCACTGGCTACATGCGCCGGTTGAGCAGGTAAGTTCAGTCCTGAGGACCTCGGAGAGGTTCTGAGCCACCTCCCTCACGTGCAACACCCTAAGTTGCTTGTGGGGTTTCAGACAGGCGATGATGCGGCCGTCTATCAGCTGACAGATGAACTTTGCGTAATTCAAACCTTGGATTTCTTCCCGCCCATCGTTGACGATCCTTATGACTACGGCGCTATCGCTGCTGTGAACGCACTCAGCGATGTGTATGCCATGGGGGGGACGCCAATACTTGCGCTGAACATTGTGTGCTTCCCCGAAGACATCGACATTGCAATCCTTGGACGCATCCTACAGGGTGGGTCTGATGTTGCCGCAGAATCGGGAGTACTTATCGCGGGCGGGCACACGATTAAGGACGCCGAACCAAAGTATGGCATGGCTGTCACTGGCATCATTGCCCCGCAAGACATCGTCACCAATGCGGCTGCTAAAGCTGGAGACAGATTGGTACTCACAAAACCTATTGGCACAGGAGTTATCACGACTGCTGGCAAGGCGGGTATTGCCGACTTTTCCTACATTGCAGCGGCTGTTGAAGCAATGCGTACCTCCAACAAGGCGGCGTCAGAGGCGATGGTCTCGGTCGGCGTCAACTCAGCTACCGACGTCACTGGCTTTGGTCTTGTCGGCCACCTTGGCGGGATG
>CALGTL010000142.1 GCA_937901475.1 uncultured Dehalococcoidia bacterium | reverse complement strand
AATCGCCTTCGAATTTCCACTGAAAGCCAGGTGCCCGACAGAAAAAACAACAATCCATGGATTCCCATGTAATGCCACGTAACGGTGTGCCAGCGGCTCATAAATACGCCAGCGAACACAGACTCATAGTTCTTATGAAACGGGAGGAACAGCAGGTAGGCGGCCGCCCAAAAAACCACGACTATCAAGATGAACTTACCAATCACCATCGCCTCTAATGAGGCCCTGTGGGAAACGAAAACGACTACACCCAGCGTACCGATCACGAACAGGCCATAGGCCGGCACGTCCCAAGTGTTGATTGCGGCGAAGGCTCCCATCAACAGCACGAGCCACGCAATACCAGGTAGGCGTTTTCGCAACCCGACTGGCGCCTGCGCTCCAAGTATGAGATTCGCAGCGACTCCAATCGTGGTGACCTGGAATGGCAGGGAAATCATATGCGCATGCAAATCGCCAAAGAGAAAAGTCCAGAACGGGAACTCCGTGATGCTAATCTGCCCTGGCATGAGGCGCGATGACCGCCAGAAATCGAACTGACCAAACGAACCGGTGCCAAGCGCCCGACCTGTCGCTTGAATCAACTGCGCAGCACCATCGAGATTCGCGAGAACAGAGATAAGCATCGCTGTCGCCACTCCTGCGATTATCGTGCTGCGCACCGAAACGGTAAGGCGCATCCGTTGGCGTAGGCCCTCCGTAAGGTTGAAGCCAACACTGAACGCAGTCGTAAATGTCATCGCGAACAACAGCGGCACCGCTAAATTGTAGGCAACCGCGGGAACTATCCCTGTCAATCTTATAAGGGTTGCGATCGGGACAAATCCAAAATAGTAATAGTTGATGTACCCCCCCGCATACCACGGGTCGAATGGAGGGAACGAGACTGACTTAGCCACGGCAGTAAGATAGGACAAGTCCATAGGCTTCTCGCCGCCTCTATAGGGGTGCCATAGATCCGGGTTCGCAGCCCGAATCATCAGAAACACCAAAAACGCAACGATGAACAGCAATTCGACCGTGACCAGGTACCGCCAGCGCCGGCGCACCAATTTGAGCATGAGTACTCTATTACGCCAGAACAATGCACCAG
Source organism: uncultured Dehalococcoidia bacterium (assembly GCA_937901475.1). Classification (GTDB taxonomy): domain Bacteria; phylum Chloroflexota; class Dehalococcoidia; order Lucifugimonadales; family Australimonadaceae; genus CALGTL01. Next base: position 41,842 of record CALGTL010000142.1, on the reverse strand, counting down.
ATACCACGGAGAGAATGAGCACAGAAAGCACAATGCTCATCCGACCGAACGACCAGATTCCTATGCTGGCACCAAGCCACACCAACCAGGAGACGAGCAGCAGGCCCAAAGGTCGCGCAAGGACGACACCTCGGTCGGGCAGCCAGCGCAGTGTACGGAAAGCGAGCGGCACCGCAATCCAAGCAATGAGCTCGATAGCCATTAGCCATACAAGCCAAGGTGCAATGCCATTGAGTCCTTTTGTGCTAAAAATGTCAGGCCATGTCCCGCCAGCCCGCTGATTAGCAAACGCCTCCTCGCTGAGCATGGCCCGTTCCACGCTAGCCGGCTCACCCAAGCCCAACATGATGTTCCCAATGTCAGATGCCGACAACCGATGAACGTTCTCCCATATCAGCACCAGCGGATGGTCATAGTTGACGACGTTTTCGTCAGCCCAGCCAAGGTTGAAAGTGAGGCCTCTCCTCTCGATTCCAGGGAGGGAGGAGGGGGTAGTGACGGTCGCTCGCGTGAAGGGATCATGCTCGAAGGTCACTCCTCCAAACGACGGGAAGCGCGCGAATGCCTGCGTCAACTCGAACCCTAACGAGCCATCGAAAAGAGCGTGGTAATAACGGCTTGAGTATTCGTAGCGAATGGGAAGACGCGCAATGCTCCCCCAGGGTCGGTTAGAGTAAGCCATGATGTAGTCAGAACCTGCCAGTAGGCTCGAAACCTTATCTACCTTTTCGAACGTATCCCCCTCGTACATCGGGAGCTGCGTTATGCGAAACGCCCCCATATTTTTAAACCCCTCATCCCAATGATTGTCTGTCAGCACCACTGAACCATTTCCTGCGTTTTCATTCATCCACTCAGATGCCTGAATGCCTGGGTGAGTTTTCCCGTAGATGTCAGTGAAGGCCAAGGCGTACCAGGCAGTTGAGATGACCACGAACCCGATTATGACTAAGGTCATACGAGCGCCCAGTACATAGCGAGGCTTAAGCCAGTCGTAGGTCGCAATCATCCTTTGACTACCCAGTAGCACCATTATTGGCAAGGCAGGGGAGATATAGCGGAGGAATTTCACTTCAAATGTGGCAATGATCAAAATCAAAGGAACGACCCAAGCCAGCAACAACAACTCAGAGAGATGCGGCCGGGCAAAGGATTTCAACATGGTGAACGTGAGCCCAAGCCAAGCGATGATGCCTAAAGGAAGCCCAAGGGCCCAAACCGACGATTGGGTAATCTCATAGCTCAGGTTCCGTGGGGTCCCCACATACTGGACCGTGTATGGCACTTGTCCGGCCGTGCGGGCAATGCTCGTTTCCCAACCTAGGTCTCCAAAAAATTTATAAAAATCGAGCAATGCGTAGGGCTGGAGCATGGCAAAGGCTCCGAATGCAACCCCACCCGCCATCAACGCGATTGGTAGCACGGACCGAACGCTTGTTATTAGCGAACCGTCGCTCGATTTATAGTCGCGCCAGACGAGGACGGCATACGTCGCTAACACGGGAATCAGCAATGGTGCACCACTAGCTCGGAAAGCGAAACTAAGGCCAACCATCAACCCAAGGAGCACATGGTCGCGCCGCCTAGCATGTTCCAAAACATTGAATATCCCCCAAAAGGTACCCAACGCGAGCAAAATCACGAACGATTCCGGTCTATAGAAATGTGAGACCTGAATGTTGATGACACTGAACGCCAGCAGCAGCGACGCAAGCATGCCAACGCGCCAACCGAACAACCGTCGACCTAAGAAGTACATCAGCAGAACGGAGCCTGCATCGACGATTGCAGCAATCGTGCGGCCGGCTGTAGCCATATCCTGCAGGCGCACCTGGTCCATAAGCGGCTCTAGAATGAAAGCCCGCACAGCCACCAATATATAGATGATGATGGAGCCTAGCGGGAACCAATGAGGATTCAGCGGACTAGCGTCCTTGTCGAAGAACGTTGTAACGCTGGGGATACCAGGTGTATCCAGAGGGAAGTCCCTATTCTGCTTGCCCTGCCAGCCAGGCGCGTTTGTGAGCGTGTCGTACATCGTATCGGCACGCATGTAGATAGACCGTTCGTCAGGGTGGTAAAAGCTACCACCATCCCAGTCGCTACCTTGCAAGCGCAGTCCCAGCGCGACGGCCGCGATGAAAAACGGCAGTAATAGCAGAACGCGGGTGGTGGTAAGCCAACGGCCCGCCCCAGTGCTGGACGAAGCGGCGTCGGGCGTGGTCTCAGCGGGCTCCATAGCAGCAGCCATTCTATAGCGTATCTACGCCTAACTACGAGCACCACACTAAATTGGTGCTCACAGAGTTCGTTTTCTAATGAAAAAGGCCGCCTAATAGGCGGCCTTTTTCATTAGAAAACGATATTGCCTGCGGCAATAGAGCCTAAAACCCTTTAGCCGCCATAAAAGCAGCAAGGTCTGATGTGCGGCAAGAGTAACCCCATTCGTTATCGTACCAGCCGAGAACCTTAACCATATTGCCTTCCATAACCATCGTCGACAAAGCATCGATAATAGCGCTATGGGAGTTCATCTTAATATCAGAACTGACGATCGGGTCCTCCGTATACTCGATGATCCCTTTGAGCGCGCCTTCGGAAGCAGCCTTATAAGCCGCGTTAACTTCGGCAACTGTCACATCGCGATCGAGAACCGCTACGAAATCTGTAATGGAACCATCGGAAACAGGAACGCGGAGAGCCATGCCGTGGAGCTTCCCATTCAGCTCTGGAATCACCACCCCGACAACCTTCGCTGCACCCGTGTTAGTGGGAATAATGTTGGCAGCGGCTGCTCGGGCGCGGCGAAGATCAGGGTGAGCTTGGTCTAGGATTTGCTGATCATTGGTATACGCGTGCACTGTAGTCATCAGACCGTGTTTCACACCGAAGCTATCATGAAGCACTTTAATCATGGTGGCCACACAGTTGGTCGTACAGGACGCGTTAGAGACTACATGATGAGTAGCCGGGTCATATTCCTCTGCGTTCACGCCAAGTACGAGGGTTTTATCTTCGTTGGTTGCAGGAGCAGAGATAATGACCTTCTTAGCGCCTGCCTCGATGTGAGCGGCCGCTTTCTCGCCGTTGGTGAAGAAACCCGTCGACTCTATAACCAAGTCGACGCCCAAGTCGCCCCATGGCAATTTCGCGGGGTCGCGCTCAGATACGGACTTAATCAACTTCCCATCGATTTCGATGCCCCCGTCAATCGCCTGCACAGTGCCAGGGTAGACGCCGAAATTGGTGTCGTACTTGAAAAGATGCGCATTGGCTTTGGGGTCAGCCAGGTCGTTCACGGCCACAATCTCGAGCTCGCCAGGGTGCCGCATCATCGTGGCACGCAGCACCTGTCGACCAATCCGGCCGAAGCCATTGATGCCTACGCGTGTCGTCATATCCAATCCTCCTATGGGGTCGCTTTCCACGAGTCCCAATGCTACCTGCCTCTCGCGTTGTCTTCAACGGAGCTCTCCTTCCGTTTGCTATCGCTAACAATACGGAACTAGCCGTGCGACCTCTCGAACGGAGACTTGCCTGCATACCCCGCATTGCTGCCTAGTTCATCCTCAATCCTAAGCAAACGGTTGTACTTGGCCACTCGCTCACTACGGGCCGGCGCGCCCGTCTTTATCTGCCCTGCTCCAGTGGCAACAGCCAAGTCTGCGATGGTCACGTCCTCTGTCTCACCTGAGCGATGGCTGATAACCACATTCCAACCCGCCTTCTGCGTCATCTGGATGGCGGTCATAGCCTCGGTAAGCGTGCCAATTTGATTAACTTTGACCAGCACGGCGTTGGCCGATCTCTCATCGATGCCTCGTTGAATGCGCGTGGGGTTGGTCACGAACAAGTCATCGCCAACAAGCTGGATGCGATGGCCTAATCGCTCCGTGAGCAATTCCCAGCCCTTCCAGTCGTCTTCGAACAATCCGTCCTCAATACTGATGATGGGGTATTTATTCACCCAATTTTCGTAGAAGTCGACCATTTCAGCGCTAGTGAGAGTAGCCCCTTCCCGCGCTAGCACGTACTTACCATCGTCGTAGAACTCCGAAGCTGCCGGGTCAAGAGCAATACCGACATCCTCGCCGGGGCGGTAGCCTGCTTTTTCGATCGCCTCTACGAGCAATTCCATCGCCGCTTCATTGTCTGGCAATGAAGGAGCCACCCCGCCCTCATCTCCCACATTAATCGACAAACCCCGCCCAGCGACAATCTTGCGCAGCGAGTGGTAACACTCGGTGCCCGCACGTAGGGCTTCAGAGAAGCTCTCGAACCCCGTAGGCATGACCATGAACTCTTGAAAATCGGTCGAGTCCATAGCGTGCTTGCCGCCGTTGAGCACGTTAAGCATTGGCGCAGGTAATAGCGGGTCGGCCGTCTTCAGCGATCGATACAACGGTTCGCGTAGCGACATAGCGTTTGCGTGGGCGTTTGCGAGTGAAACAGCTAGGAGCGCATTGGCACCCAGAGACGATTTATTCTCCGTACCATCTAGATCAAGCATGACTTGATCTAGTGCGCTCTGGTCGCTGGAATCCAGGCCGACCACAGCAGCCGCGATAACCTCATTTACGTTCTTCACCGCGATCAGTGTTCCTTTTCCGTCGTAGCGCTTGGGATCACCATCGCGCAATTCAACAGCTTCATAGGAACCGGTGCTTGCGCCCGAAGGAACGGCTGACCAGCCAGTCGAGCCATCAGCAAGATTGACGACAGCCTCTAAAGTGGGGTTCCCTCGTGAATCGAGAATCTCGCGAGCGCGGACAGAACTAATCGAGGGCATAGAGCCTCCAAGGGTGTCAGTAATAGCAAGCACTCTAAAGCACTCGTTCTTGAGTATGCGTGATCTAGTCTAGCCTGTGAGCACGTATACGCGCATACCGGTAAACTCCTCGCTATCGCTATTTGGAGGCCCTATATGAGCAATGATTCTCAACTTCCCCGCCCATCCCTGCTAATGCCGAACGGGTGCCCTCTGATAATCGCTGTAATCGGCGGTGGTAATCCTCCGCCACACGCGATCGCGTTAGCTGAAGAGGTCGGTTGCGAGCTCGCACATCGTGGAGCGATGGTCGTCTGCGGCGGACTACAAGGAGTGATGGAAGCCGTCTGCAGGGGTGCTAAGTCTGCCGGCGGTACAACCATTGGTATCCTTCCCGGCAATGAGCCTCTGACCGCCAACGACTATATCGACATCCCTATCATGACAGGGATGGGCTACGCACGGAATGTCATCGTTGTTAAAACGGGCCGCGCAGCAATCGCAATCGATGGCGCATACGGCACGTTGTCAGAAATTGGACATGCTCTAGGAGACGGCATCCCAGTGGTTGGTCTAGAGACCTGGCAGCTACCTGACCGGGGTGACTTACCTCTCCATATCATCCACGCAGGTTCGCCACGCGATGCAGTCGAAAAGGCCATCACGGTCGCACGCGAGCGCGATGAACTTGAAGAAGCGCTCCTGCGCTAGTGAATGCTTCCAGAACACGATAGCGTTGTCCCCTAGCATGATGTAGCGTGCGAGAGCGTGGGCCCCGGTCCTTTAGTTCTTGGCAACAACCGAAAGGGGCTGTTTTACAGCAACCCACGCTTGAGTCGCAATATAAAATCGCCAATCTCGTCCGGGGTTCGTGCCTAAAGTGCGACCCAAGGAGTCAACACTGTAACGGCAGCGTTAGTTGCATCGACGAATGGTGCGGGGTAAATACCTACCGCGATGGTACCCGCGAAGAGTACCCAAGCCAGCAATCCCAATAGCGCAGGCACAGGCAACTTAGATTCATCCTCTGTTTCAGTGATATACATCTCGCGAACGATACGAATGTAATAATAAAGAGAAATTACACTCGTAGCGACCGCGACAACAACAAGCCATTCGAGGCTTTTATCCACTGCCGAAGTAAACAGATAGAACTTCGTAAGAAATCCTGCAAAGATGGGTAATCCTGCTAGAGAGAACAGTGCACCAGTCATTATCATGGCCAGAACGGGTGCCCGCTTGGACAAGCCTGCGAAATCGGCGATGGTTTCCTTGCCCAATTTCAACTCAATAATGATAACGACGGTAAAAGCCGCTAGGTTCGTGAACGCGTACCCAATAACATGCAAGAGCACTGCGTTGGCGCCAATTACTGTATTCGGGACAATGCCAACCAGCACGAACCCAATCTGCGCAATGGAACTATAAGCGAGCAGGCGCTTTATATTGGTCTGAGGAAGTGCCGATAATGACCCAATGACCATTGTCGCAGCAGCAAGCACTGCAAGCGGCATGCGCCACTCATGAACTGCTCCTGAACCTACCTCAGCGAGAAAGCGTAGCAGCAGCGCAATCGCAGCAGCCTTAGACAAAGTCGCAATGAGTGCCGTTATTGGTGTAGGCGCACCTTCATAGACATCCGGTGCCCACATGTGGAATGGCGCCATCGAAAGCTTGAAGCCAAGGCCTGCCAAAACCATCACAAATCCCGAGATCAATGTCATATCCCAGTCGCCAGCAGCAGCAAGCAATCCACCCATCTCAGTGAAGCGAGTAGTACCCATCACGCCGAATAGCTGGCTGATGCCGTAAAGCATTATTGCGGTAGAGATTGCGCCCAGCAGGATGTATTTCGTGCTCGCCTCTGCGGTACGCGCGTCCCCTCTGCTGAGACCAACCAAAACGTATAGCGAGAACGATAAAAGCTCAATGGAGATAAACGCGGTGAGTAGCTCACCTGACTCCGCCATCAGCGTTGCACCCAGTACCGCAAAGATAATCAGCGCGTAGTACTCTCCAGGATGGCTCATCTTCTCGGCTACGTAGTCCACTGACATGACCACTACTGCGATACCGATGCCCACGAACAGGACCTTAAACAACAATGAGTAGCGATCAATAAACAACAACCCATCATGGAAACTCTCACCCGTGTTCATCTGGGTAGTCGCTGCAACTACGCCTGTTACAGCCAGACCAAGCACAGCCGTTGCCGACGTGAAAGCGTTTCGCCTGTGCTCTTGTTCGCGGGGTAAGAGTAAATCAACAAGCAGAACAAGAAACCCCGCACCAGCAAGGATGAATTCGGGAATCAATAGGGTGAAATCCGCGTTCATTAGCTAGGCCCCCAATCCAGCAAGAATTGCGTCTACGCCTGGTCGTATAACACGCAACAGAGGCTGCGGGTAAAGGCCTATGTAGAACAAGGGCAACACCAGAATGGTTGCCGCAATGAACTCGCGAGAGGTGAGGTCCGTAATGTTGTCCCATTTCTTATCGCGTTCGCCGTAGAACGTCCTGCCAATAAGCCGCAGGATATAAACAGCCGTAATCGCTGCACCGAGCACTCCCAGCGCACCCAAGATGGGTTCAGTGCGGAATGCCCCAATGAATACCAACAACTCAGCAACGAACCCTGCGAGACCTGGCAGTCCCAATGATGCCAGGCCAGCTATGACGAAGAAGGCTGTTCCCCATTTCATCTTCGAGGCCAAGCCATTAAGCACTAACGTATCCCGTGTGTGCGTACGCTCGTAGATGCCCCCTACAACCGTGAAGAAGAGGGCCGTCATTATCCCGTGCGCAAACATTTGGAGAGTTGCCCCAGTAAGGCCTACGCTGGTCATTGTTGCTATACCCATGAATACGTAGCCCATGTGACTCACACTGGAGTAACCAATAACGTACTTGAGGTCATGCTGCGCGAGAGCAGACACCGCCCCGTAAATTACGTTGATTGTGCCAATTATGAATAGGAGCAGTGCCCATTGCTGCATTCCCTCCGGCAGCAACATCATTCCAATACGAATGATGCCAAAACCGCCAAGCTTCATCAGCACGCCAGCGTGCAACATGCTCACAGAAGTGGGAGCGGCTACGTGACCATCTGGAGACCAAGTATGGAACGGCCACATACCTGCCAACACGCCGAAACCAACCATCGTCATGAGGAACATGACACTTTGGAATGTCTCAGAGAATCGCCCAGGAGCATTCACCTGCGCCATGATAATTTCAATGTTGAATGAACCTGCGGCCGCCTCAGCATAAATCCCGATGATGACTATCCAGATCAGCAAACTCGCAGCAACAATCATCATTACTAACTTGAGTGCGCCATACTCTTTTGGGCGGTCAAAATCCTTAAATTTGGAGCTGCTGCCCCAGATTCCAATAAGCAGGTACATAGGCACGATGGCCAGCTCGTAGAAGAAAAAGAAGAAGAACAGATCCATGGAAACGAACGTCCCGTAGACCCCTGCGATTAGCAAGAACAGAAGGATGTAGTAATCCTTGTTGTCTCGTTGAATGTTCGCCGCAACGATTGCTCCCGCAGCGCTCACGATACCCGTTAGCAAAACCATGGGTGCAGCGATTCCATCGATACCCATCGCGAACTCAATACCCAATATCTCAAGCCATGGATAGGAACGTTGAAGTTGGAAGCGCGCGCCGCCATCGTAATCGAATGCAAGGAACGCATAAACCGACATCACAAGCAGCGCAATCGCTGAGCCTATGCTGATCCAGCGAATGACAGTCTTCTGTGGGCGCGGAACAAACACCAAAACCAACGCCGCAAGCATCGGCAGGTAAATCAGCGTTTCAAGGACGTGGCGCTCTGCGTAATTCATCTAAACGGACCTCAACCAGACGTAGAGCGCTATTGCGACGACTCCGGACCCCATTGCCAATCCGTAATCCGCAAATAAGCCTGTCACATGGGAGCGGAGACGCTTGCCCATTCCCAGCACGGTCAAGCCCGCACCGTTCACTCCTCGGTCGTTAACGATAGTGCGGTCAAACAGCGCCACGGACCTTCCTAGAGCAAGAACAACACGATCGACAATCCATTGGTACGCAGTATCCATGTAGTAGCGGTTGATAAGCACACGATGCACACCCTCAAACCGAACACGGAGGTTATCGACGGTAGTTCGCTTGGACTTATAGAGCCAAATCCCAAACCCAAACCCGCCGGTGGCTAGCACGATGCTAACCACTGTCCACAGCGGCTGGAACTCGAAATCGTGACCATGTTCACCATAGAACAAGAAACGCCCGATACCCTCGTAACCGCCCCCCAAAGGCAACGCGATGAATCCGGCGAAAACGGACAATACTGCTAACACGACAAGCGGCATACTCATCAGTGCCGGAGATTCATGAACCCTTCGGTTCTCCACTTTGAGCGGTCCGAAGAAAACCAAATATGTTGCACGCGACATGTACAGCGCGCTCAATACCACCGCAACCAAGAACAAAACGACGAAGACGGGGCTAAGTCGATCTTGGATGGCGAGAAGCATTTCGTCCTTACTCCAGAACGCAGCTAACGGCGCAATACCCGATAACGATAACGCGCCAATGGTGAACGCCGCACCTGTTATTGGCATGCGATGCCTCAGTCCGCCCATCTTATTCATGTCTGTCTCATCATTCATCGCGTGCATGATTGAGCCCGCACTGAGAAACAACATTGCCTTCGAAACGCCGTGCATGAGCAGGTGGAACGCAGCAGCCGTGAAGCCCCCAGCTCCCAGAGTCAGCATCATGAACCCCAGGTGACTCATCGTGGAGTAGGCGAGCATTCGTTTTAGGTCCGTAACCACTAGCGCCAGCGTCGCGCCCATCAGAGCCGTGACAATACCGATGATCGCAATGAACATCTGGGCGGACTCAGCCATTTCATAAATCGGCAGCAGTCGCGCAACCAAGAAAACCCCGGCAGTCACCATCGTTGCAGCATGAATCAATGCGCTAACGGGAGTAGGGCCTTCCATTGCGTCAGGCAACCACACGTGCAGAGGAAATTGGGCAGACTTACCCATCGCCCCCAAGAAAATCATGAATGCCGCGAGCGTTGTCTTGCCTTCACTCACATCACCATTGACGACGGCGTAGATAATGTCAGAGATATCGAATGTTCCCGTTTCCGCGACCAGAATCAGGATACCTATGAGTAGCCCAACGTCTCCTACACGAGTAGTAATGAACGCTTTCTTAGAGGCATTAACCGCAGATTTTCGCTCCCACCAGAACCCGATAAGAAAGTAGGAACACAGCCCGACTAACTCCCAGGCCAGGTACAGCAACAGCAAGTTGTCTGCAAGTACCAGCGTCAGCATCGCAGCCGTAAACAAGGAGTGCACTGCGAAGTACCAGCCGATGCGCGGGTCGTCTGCTATGTGCCCTTTGTGAGAATGGCGCATGTACCCCAGCGAGTAGATCTGCACGAGCGAGGCCACTAAGGTCACCAGCGCCAACATTACTATAGTCAATGGGTCAATAATCATGCCCGAACCAACACTGATATCACCTGCGGAGAACCATACGCGAGGCACGTGGTACTCGCCCACTCCCTTGCTGACGAAGTCGAACAACACGGGCCAGAACGTCACGAATGCCGCAACGATAGCTATTATCGAGAGGTGCTTACCCTGTGACGGAAGATATCGCCCAAACAGCGCGATGACGCCGAAAGCGATAAACCCGTAAGTGGGGATGAGCCAAGCTTCTTCTATTCCCAAGCTAACCCTTCATCCAATCTATTTCATCGACATTCACGGTCCCGCGTCGACGGTATAGACGCATGATGACCGCTAATGCCAAGCCGATTTCAGCCGCTGCGACAGTGATTACAAAAATGGCAATAACCTGCCCAGTAACGATAGAGATATCCCGAAAAGCAGAAAACGCCACGAGGTTGATATTCACGGCATTAAGCATCAACTCAACGGCCATCAACACCATCACCGCGCTCCTACGGGCGAGTACGCCATAGAGGCCCAGGCAAAATAGCGCCGCTGCAAGTATCTGAAAGTGGGCGAGTTCAAGAATCATCCTTGATCTCCCTCCCCGCCCTCTTCTTCACCCGAGCGCCCTATAACGATAGCGCCGATAAGTGCCACGAGCAGCACAATCGATGCAATCTCGAAAGGCACCGCCCAGTTCTCGAACAGGCCCTTACCCAACTCCTCGATACTAATCCCTGAGCGCTGGTAGGTGTTGTAATCGCCGGAGTCACCAATAGCAGCTCCTGCTAGTAACCCGAACAACGCTAACGAGATTACCGCTGCCATCGGCCACCGCCGGTGTTCCGTAGCAACCGAGAAATCCGTCGTCCGCGTAAGCATTAGCGCAAAAAGAATGACGATAATGATTGCTCCGCCGTAAATCAGCAGTTGAACCAACGCCAGAAACTCGGCAAAAAGCAGCACAAACAAGCCAGCGACACCTGACATCGCTACTAAGAGAAACAATGCGCCATAAACAATGTTACGCGTTGTCACCACACCCAACGCTGCGACGAGTGTGAGTCCACCAAGGATGTAGAAGAGAATTAGTCCCATGTTAGGAACCTCTCTCCTCAGAAGGTTCTTCTTTGGCCGAGGCCTCTAGAGTGGCCGCATCGGCCTGAGGTGCAGCATCGGCGGCGGCAACCTTTGCCGCTTCAGCAGCGGCCCGTTTAGTAAGTACCACGCTTGCAACATTTCGATCGGCACTCTTGGGTGCCCACACGACCTCGGCCTGGAACTTACGGCCTAGATCAAGCAACAAACCCAAATCAGCACGGGCACCGGTGCGGGCGAAGCTTGCGAGTTCATGCTCATGGGACATCGCGATGGCGTCGAAGTTACAAACATCCACGCAGATGCCACACAAGATACAACGGTTCAAGTTAATCTCGAATGTCTCGATAATCTTCCTTCGGTGGCTCTTCCCCTCAACCGCGTTCGGATTGTCATGCATAATCGCCGTCATACACTGAGTAGGGCATTCCCGCACGCAAACCATGCATCCCGTGCAAAACGGCTCATCGGCGGTTTCATCCCAGAGCAAGCCTGGAAAGCCCATGAAACGCTCCTGCACAGGCAGGTGCTCTTTCGGGTAGTTCGCGGTGATATTCCTCTTCCCAAGCCACCGCAAAGTGACCAACATTCCCTTGAGGCCAGAAATCATGCGCTGGTCCCTTCTGCCGTTTCTGATGTTGCCGGAGGCGTGTCTTCTGCAGCGGCAGGTGACGGGCGGGGTTTAGCTTCCACCACGACAGCGTTTGCTGCATAGCGCGCTGCCAACGCTAATGCAGGATTGCGTTGCTTTTGCGATTGCACTAGCACTGGCACGGCAAGGATGGCAAGCGACATGATAGTCAGAATCCACCAGGGCCACTCAAACTTTAATTGGAATGCCGTCACAAGGAACAGCGCGAAGGAAAGTGGGATGAGCCACTTCCATGCGACCTCCATGAGTTGATCGATGCGCATCCGCGGATATGTACCCCGTATCCAGAAGATGACCAAGACGATGAAGTACGCCTTGCCCATCAAAAGAGCCACTGACGCGAGCTGAGGGAGGTTTTCGCCAAAAGGCCAGCGCCAGCCGCCCAGAAAAAGAAGAGCGCCAAGGATGCCTAAGACAAAAGTATTGACGTATTCAGCCAGGAAAAAGATTGCCCAGTGTGCACCGCTGTACTCGACAAACGGGCCACCAACGACCTCCGATTCAGCGAAATAGATATCGAATGGAGTCCGCCCTACCTCGGCCAGACCCGCAATCAGGAAAATGACCAATCCCAGAGGAACCACTAAAATGAACGGCACTCTAGACTGGGCATCAACGACCGACACAAAGTCCAGGGATCCTGACAGCATCGCCACTACAAGAATCATAGTGATGATCGGAATCTCGTAGCTCACCAGCTGAGCAGCAGCCCGAAATCCACCGAGAATGGCATACTTAGAATTGGAGCTCCAACCTGCGAGCACCAAGCCGACGATGCTAAGCGTCGAGATTGCCACAAAAAAGAATAGGCCCATTTCCATGTTCCGCACAACAAGATCACGGGCCAACGGGAATGTTAGCCAAACTACAAAAGCGGGCACGAACACCAGAATCGGCGCAGCATAGAAGATCAAGCGCTGTGAGCTACCAGGGGCCACGTCTTCTTTAGACATAAGTTTGATTGCGTCAGCAATCGGCTGCAGGAGCCCGAACGGGCCCACGCGATTGGGGCCCGGCCTGCCCTGAAGGCGACCGAGGAATCGGCGCTCAAGCCAAACCAAAGAAACCGCTCCCAGCGCCACCACATTGAATAGCGCAAATAGCCGGATGCCTAGATCGACTGCATCAGAGAGGGTGACGTTCAACGGTCTACCTCACCCAGCACAATGTCTAATGAGCCAAGAATCGCCACGGCGTCCGCAATGTAGGAGCCAATGGTCATCGGCCTCAGTCCAATCAAATTACAGAAAGACGGCGGCCGAATCTTCACACGGTAGGGCTTGTCAGAGCCATCGCTTATCAAATACACGCCCAGGTCGCCTCTGGGATTCTCTGAATGCGAGAATACCTCACCCGCAGGAGGGCGTGCGATACGTCGGCCGGCGGCCATAATCGGCCCATCTGGAAGTTGATTCAAGCACTGCTCAATCATGCTCAAGGATTCGTAACACTCCAGGACACGCAAGTAGTAGCGATCCCAGCAATCGCCATTCTCACCCACCGGGACCTTGTAGTTCAGGTAGGGGTAGATTTCGTAAGGGTCATCCTTCCGTACGTCATAAGCAATCCCACTGCCGCGCAGCGAAGGGCCTGACAGGCCACACGACACTGCCATAGGGCCATCGATGATACCTACGCCACGGGTACGGCCCAGGAACACTTCGTTCGTGCTGAGGAGTTTATCGGTCTCCTCGACACCCTTACGAACATCGCCAATCAGCCGGTGCACCCATGGGACAAAGTCATCAGGGACATCAGACTTCACCCCTCCGATGCGCATGTAGTTGTGCATCATCCTGGCGCCCGTAACATGCTCAAATAAATTTTCAATCCGCTCGCGCTCACGAAAACAGTACATAACGGGAGTCATCGCACCAAGGTCAATAGCGTAGGTCCCAATAAACAACAGGTGACTCGCGACACGGTTGAGTTCGGCGAGAATGACTCGGATGTACTGGGCCCGCTCAGGGGCGTCGACTTCCATGATTTTCTCGCCGGCACGTACGAATGCGAGCTCGTTGTTGAGGTTCGAGATGTAGTCCACACGGTCGAAAAGAGTGATTACCTGACCATAACTCTCAACTTCCGCGAGCCGCTCGGTGCCACGATGCAGGTACCCGATGTGCGGTGTGACGTCAACCACCCGTTCGCCATCAACCGTGAGAACCATACGGAAGACACCATGGGTCGCAGGATGCTGAGGCCCCATGTTCAGCATCATGTCAACGCTATCGAATTGTGGTCCAGTACTCATTGGCCTACCACTCTTCGTAGTCATTCAAGGGATAGCTCTTGAGGCCAGGGTGGCCCTCAAATCCTTCGTATAGGAGTAAGGGCGACATGTCGCTGTTGCCCGGAAACTCGACCCCGAACAAGTCGTGAGCTTCACGCTCGTACCACGATCCCGCTTCCCAGAGATCTGTGACAGAGCTAATCTTTGGTGCTTCGGCGGGCAAGTCCGCCTTCAGAATTGCTTTCCTGTTGTTGGTTGTCGAGTAGAGCACGTAAATCATCTGAATCCGGTCGACCCAATCCACAGCAAGCATGAGGTTGAGCATATCCATCCCCATCTCGCCATCGCGACACTTCTCAGCAGCTCGGTGCAATTGAGAGGCATCCACACGCGCCCAAGGAGTGTCATCACGGCCTGCCGCGTCAAGTGCGAGCGCTCCCAACGTGCGCGCCAACTGCTCAGCAGTCTGCTCACCACGCTCGTTAAGCTGCTCTTCCGCAACAACGATTGGGGGGCCGTGCCGCACAGGCTTCTCGGCGGATGCCTCGGGGCCTTTCGCTTCCGGTTGGCCGGCTAATGGGTCTTGCTCAGTCATCAGGCAGATTCCTCTACCGTGGCTGTTGCTGAGGTGACCTCTGCAACAGAGGCAGCGGCTGTGTGCTCGGACAGATCGTCAATCTGATGGTTCTTAGCGTCGCTCTTTATCTTAGTCTGCAGCTTCAGGAACGCGTCCATCAATGCCTCAGGGCGGGGGGGGCATCCTGGGACATAAATGTCCACCGGTATGATGTGGTCCACCCCCATAACGACACTGTACGACCTGTAGTACGGCCCTCCACTAGTAGCACAGGTCCCCATGGCGATAACCCACTTCGGGTCAGGCATCTGCTCATATAGAAGGCGGATGGGCTCTGCCATTTTCTTCACCACGGTGCCTGCAATAATCATTACATCGGCCTGCCTAGGTGACGGCCAAGTGACGATACCGAAGCGGTCGAAATCATGGTGCGCCATATGAGTCGAAATCATCTCAATGGCGCAACAAGCCAAGCCGAAAGTAAGTGTCCACAACGAGTTGCTGCGACCCATAGCAATCAGGTCATCGAGTTTAGCCGTAATCACGCCAGGGGCAACATTGTTTATCCGGTTGGGAGCAGGGTGGTTACCTTTGCCCAAAGAGTCGTCACCGCCTTCGCCCGTATGGAAAAAGCGACCGCCTTCTTCACGTTCCCATTTCTGAGGAACGAAAAGCGGCAAATTCTGCGCGCCGTTATTAGCATCTACCGCCACTGAAGTACCCCTTTACGCCATGCGTAGGCCACGCCGAAGAGCAGGATCGCGATAAACATGATCATCGCGTAGAACACATAAGTCGCTGTCTCTAAGAAAACCAACGCCCACGGAAACAGGAAGACTGCTTCCACGCTAAAAATCAGGAAGAGAATCGCGAAAATATAATACCGAACAGTGAATTGCGTCCACGCCAGAGGCGTAGGCCTAATCCCAGATTCATAGGCGATGGCCTTCGCCTCTGAAGGACGGCGCGGCGCCAACAGGAACGAGCCAAGCAACATCACCGCCATGCCAGCAACTCCAACAGCAGCGGCAATGACTACGGCCGCCCAGTTGACGGCGTATCCATCTACAGGCATCTAATCCCTCGAAAACTGAAACTTAGACCGCTGTGTTACGCACTCGCCGCTCGTAACCAGCGGATGCGTCGCCAGTAGGTTGGTTTCAAAATACATGACTATCATCCAGTGCCCACGACAGCGTGTCAACGAATACCTAGGCCGTCTCCAGCGACATCACGGTACCCATGTCCTTGTCGCCACGCCCACTAAGGCAAACCACGATGGATTCTTTAGCCGTCAGGCTAGGGGCCAGCGTTTCCACGGTATAGGAGATTGCATGCGCTGATTCGAGCGCGGGAATTATGCCCTCAAGTTCACTGGTCATCTTGAATGCAGCCACCGCGTCATCGTCCGTAACGTTGACGTATTGCGCTCTCTCCGTTTCGCGGAGCCAGGCATGTTCAGGACCTACCCCTGGGTAATCTAGCCCCGCGGAGATACTGTGCGTCTCGATGATCTGGCCATCCTGGTCTTGGTTAATATACGACATTGAGCCGTGCAGCACGCCTGGCCGGCCTCCACCAACGCTCGCAGCATGATGACCGGTCTCGACTCCTTCTCCACCAGCCTCTACCCCAATCAGGCGCACGTTTGTATCTTTAATAAACGGATAGAACATCCCAATGGAGTTCGACCCACCCCCTACACAAGCCACAGCGTAATCAGGAAGACGACCTGTAGCTTCAATCATCTGCTCTTTGGCCTCCAGCCCAATCACGGTCTGGAAATCGCGCACCATCATGGGGTACGGGTGGGGGCCAACAGCACTACCTATGATGTAGTGTGTATTTTCGACATTCGTCACCCAATCACGAATGGTCTCGCTAACCGCCTCCTTTAGCGTGCGGGAGCCAGCAGTGACTCCGCGAACCTCCGCTCCAAGCATGCGCATGCGAAACACGTTGGGCTCCTGCCGGCGCATGTCCTCAGTACCCATGTAGACGACACATTCCATCCCTAGCATCGCGCAGACCGTAGCAGTAGCGACCCCATGCTGTCCCGCTCCGGTCTCAGCGACAATTCGCTGCTTACCCATCCGTTTCGCCACCAGAACCTGGCCAAGGGCGTTGTTAATTTTATGCGCGCCTGTATGTGCCAAGTCCTCGCGCTTGAGGTAAATCTGCGCGCCACCACCCCTCTCCGTAAGGCGCTGAGCGAAGTACAACGGCGTGGGGCGCCCCACGTAGTCTTTGTGCAACTTCGCGAGGGCTCTCTGAAATTCTAGGTCCGCCTTGGCTGCTTCGTACTCTTTTAGCAGTTCTTCGAGCGCCGCCATTAACGTCTCTGGCACAAACTGCCCTCCGTAGGGGCCGAAACGTCCATGGGAATCGGGCAGGCCTGTATCCATAGTAGTCATCCCTTGCCTTTTCTCTTGGGCATTCTGGGTATTCTTAGGCCAGCAAATTTAGGAATAAAAGACAGCTTGCTGAGCAGACCATCCTTGCGAGCTTGATCAACAGCGCGGACCGCACCGACAAACGCAGCAATCTTTGCGATATCTTTTTCGCCGTTGGTTTCCACACCGCTAGAGGTATCGACTCCCCATGGTTTCACCTCAGCGACCGCGCGACCAACGTTGTCGGGCGTAAGACCACCCGCGAGAGTGAAGTCGAGACCACGGGCGAGATCGGCCGCGAGCGCCCAGTCAAACTCGATCCCGTTACCGCCGAACTGGCCATCTACCTTGGTATCAATAATGATCCGGTGTCCCGCTAGTTGATGACGGTGCTGTAATACCATTATCCGAGGCATCTGCGCTGAAATAGGAATTGAGGGGTCGATACCGATGACCTTGTAGACGGGCACGCCAAGGTCTTTTGTGTAGCCCACGTCTTCCGCTCCACAGAGTTGAACAGAATCTAGGCCAAGCTTCTCGATGTGCTCTTTGACTTCTTCTGCAGACTGATCGGCAAAGAGACCCACAATTTCAGAGTGTGATTCAACATCATACTCACGAAGCTCCGCCAACAAAGCCCTCGCGTCAGCAATATCCAGCCGGCGACGTGCAGACGGAACAAACACGAGTCCCACCGCGTCAACGCCAGCAGCCACGGCCGCGATGGCCGCATCTGATGTTTGAAATCCGCAAATCTTTACGTATGTCATTTCTCTCGCCTAGCGGGAAGCTACACCGATGCTAACTCTCTAACCTTCGCCCCCGGGTCGGCGGCCATAATCAACGCTTCTCCTACTAGGATAGCGTTGATTCCCGCTTGCTTCAGCGGGGCAACGTCTTTCGCACTCGACATACCGCTCTCAGCCACGATGAGTCGCCCCGGGGGAATCATTGGTCTCAGCCTAAGGGAGAGCGAAGTGTCAACCTTGAAAGTTTTAAGGTCGCGATGGTTGATGCCAATGATTTCGGCACCGCAACGGAGAGCTATCTCCAACTCTTCTTCGCTATGCACTTCTACCAACGCTTGCAACCATATGCCCTGGGCAACAGCAAGCATCTCGCGCAACTCCGGTTCTTCCAGCGCCGCTACAATCAACAAGGCCGCGTCGGCCCCGTTCACTCGCGCCTCGTACAATTGATAGGGGTCGAAAAGGAAGTCCTTTCGGAGAACTGGCACGCCCATCGGACCTACCGCATCCTTCACCGCACGCAAATGCTCCAGGCTACCCTGGAAATAATCTGATTCCGTCAGCACCGAAATTGCGGCCGCTCCGTTCTTGGCGTAACTCGTCGCTATTGTGACCGGGTCATAACTAGGCGCAATCAGTCCTTTAGATGGCGAAGCCTTTTTACACTCGGCAATCAAGCGAAGCTTATCCCCCCACAATGCTCCCGACAGGTTCAACGGGAATGGAGCCTTCTTAGCTTGCGCCTCCATGTCAGCCTGAGAGGTTTCTGCTTTGTGACGCGCAAGCTCAACCCGCTTTGCCTCAATTATCTCGTCCAGTATCGTTCCAGTGCTGCTCATAACTACTCCAATGTCTGGCTTAACTTCGCCAGGTCCTGAAGCTTTTCCAAGGGCGTTCCGCTATCGATGGTCTCTCGTGCCAAGGCTACTCCTGCTCTTAGATCGGCCGCACGGCCCACGACAACCATGGTCGCCGCGGCGTTCAGCATTACGATATCTTTAGCGGCACTCTCACCTCTGCTGAGCGACTGGTGGAACAACGTGGCGATACTTGCAGAGTCAGTAGCCTGCAATTCACTAAGGTCCACACGTCGCAAGCCAGCGTCTTCGGGGCTGATTTCGAAATGCCTAACTCGACCGCCCGTAATCTCATAGACCTGCGTCGTTGTTGTTGTTGTCAATTCATCCAGCCCATCATCACCGCGTACGACCCACGAGTGATTCGTCCCCAGGCTTGCGAGCACATTGGCCATCAACTCAGCATAGCCCTCGAATCCAACCCCTAAGAGCTGATAGCCGGCCCCTGCGGGGTTGGTTAGCGGCCCGAGGATATTGAATACGGTACGAATCCCAAGCTCACGGCGCACAGGGCCAGCGAAGCGCATTGCAGGGTGAAAGGCAGGCGCAAACATGAAGCCAACGTTCAGTTCATCAATGCAGCGCCGTACAGACTCAGGCGTTAATTCTAGCTTCACGCCGTTAGCCTCAAGAATGTCCGCTGTACCCGATTTGCTTGATGCCGCACGGTTGCCATGTTTAGCTACCACAACCCCTGCCGCTGCACTCACCAACAGCGTGGCTGTAGAAATATTGAAAGTATTCCTGCCGTCGCCACCCGTACCCACCACATCAAGCACTTGACCATCCGTCTCCACATGCAACGACTTTTCGCGCATCACCTTTGCCATACCAGTGATTTCATCGACCGATTCGCCCTTCATACGTAGGGCAACCAGGAATCCTGCTATCTGCGCAGGAGACGCCCCGCCCGTCATAATTTCCTCAGCGACCGCTGAGGAATCCTCGACGCTCAGAGACGTTCCCCTTATCAGCTTCTGTACCGCCTCTTGAATCATGCGCTCCCTCTGACTTGCTGAGTGTCTGTGGCCAATGCGTCTATTTCATATGCCTTCACTGCTACCGGCTCGTCCGGCAACCATTTAAAAATCATGTCATCCTCAACCTTACCCAATCCCTCTTGCACTACAACATGTAGACCGCCGGCTTGACCTGTCATCGCGATATCAACGACGGTGCGACGCCGGTCCGCGGGGTTGCGCAATTGCATCAACCCAAATCCACCCATCAGCACCTCCGCAGTCAGCACCCAGTCGAGCACCCAGTAGCGCTCCTCGCCTGAAACCATCGCCCACAGCGTGAGGAAGGTCATGAATATGGCGCCTATCACCAACCACTTACCCATCAGGCGGCGCATCGCATCGACCACGACGTCACGTTCACCGCGAAGTCCTGCTTTGAAGCCCGCGCTTGCCTTCCGGTCAAGCAGTGGTTCGGTTAGTTGCACCGCGAAGTCAAGCTCGGTGAGCAGCCCCGCGGTACGTAAGTAGAACGCGCTAGGGTCA
Source organism: uncultured Dehalococcoidia bacterium (assembly GCA_937901475.1). Classification (GTDB taxonomy): domain Bacteria; phylum Chloroflexota; class Dehalococcoidia; order Lucifugimonadales; family Australimonadaceae; genus CALGTL01. Next base: position 21,536 of record CALGTL010000142.1, on the reverse strand, counting down.
TCGACTATATAGGTCCGATCAACCACCGTAGAAAGACCGGAAGCAATTGTCTGTTGCATGTTATTCAACCACCCTCATCGCGGTAACATTTAGGAAATTCTGCAGTAGCTTGTGCCCTTGCTCCGTCATGATGGACTCTGGGTGGAACTGGATACCCTCTACCAAGTATTCCTTATGGCGCACGCCCATGATGATGCCGTTATACGTGCGTGCCGTCACTTCAAGCACATCCGGCACTGTCCACGGCAATATCGTCAATGAGTGGTACCTGGTCCCCTGCAGGGGGTTCTTGAGAGCCTCGAAAACCCCGGCCCCATCATGGTGAACCTGACTTGTCTTGCCGTGCATAATCTCACCCGCTACAGCCACGGTCGCTCCATAAGCGACGCCAATGCACTGATGCCCTAGGCATACCCCTAGCAGTGGCACGCTCGACCCAAAGCGACGTACTACTTCGGTAGAAATGCCGGCCTCCTTCGGCGTACAAGGGCCTGGCGAGATGACGATACGCTCGGGTTTCCACGCTGCAATCTCATCCAGCGTGACTTTATCGTTACGCACGACCTCAACTTCCTGGCCCAGCTCACAAAGGTACTGGTAGAGGTTGTAAGTGAAGCTATCGTAATTGTCGATTAGCAGTAGCATCCCTATATCTCCCTCATTCTATTCCGTGCAGCCATCAGCTCCGCCCACGTTCTGCTTCTTCGATGGCAAGCAATAATGCACCCGCTTTTTGTAGGGACTCTAGGCGTTCAAGCTCTGGTTGACTGTCGTGCACTACGCCGCCACCAGCTTGGAGGTAGGCTATGCCACCCTTGACCACCATGGTTCGAATGGCAATAGCAGTATCCATATTTCCAGAAAAACTAAAGTACCCGACCGCTCCCGCATAAGAGCCTCGTCGTTCGCCTTCAAGCTCGGCAATTATTTCCATCGCACGAATCTTGGGTGCTCCAGAGACGGTACCTGCCGGGAAACATGCGCGTAGCGCATCGAAGCAGTTCATGTCATCACGCAAGTCACCACTCACGTGCGACACGAGATGCATGACGTGTGAGTAACGCTCTACCTCTAGCATCTGCGGCACGCGCACACTACCAGGCTTGCTTACCCGGCCGATGTCGTTGCGCCCGAGATCCAGTAGCATAATGTGCTCCGCGCGCTCTTTCTCGTCAGCCTTAAGTTCCTCTTCCAGGGCATCGTCCTCAGCTTTGTCAGCGCCCCGACGGCGCGTGCCTGCGATTGGATGCGTATCGACCAGCTTGTCCTCCACACGCACAAGCATTTCTGGTGACGCCCCAACGATATCGAAATCATCAAGGTGCAAAAAATACATGTAAGGCGACGGGTTCACTGCACGAAGTGACCGGTAGAGATCAAATGCATCCGTTTCCACTGGCACTTCAAGCCGTTGAGACGGCACTACTTGGATAATGTCTCCTGCGACGATGTAGTCCTTGGATCTATTCACCATTGCGTGATACTCAGCGATGCTCTTGTTGGAATCCGGTCCAACCGGAACCTTCCCCGCCTTCCGGCCTGAGTCGCCCTCTTTGACTGTCGCCAGCGTGTTCGCCTTTCTAAGCGGCTGCGCTAAGCGCTCAACGAGCTCATCGATTCGGGAGACTGCTTTCCTGTATTCAGCATCGGGGTCAGCGTCATCGCCAAGAAACGCGTGCGCCACAATCTGTATGCGATGCTTCAAGTGGTCGAATACTAATAATGCATCTGTGAACATAAACAACGCTTCGGGGAGCCCATGAGGGTCCTTCTCTGGAATCGGCACGCGAGGCTCGAAATAGTGAACGGTCTCGTACGCAAGGAAGCCAACCGCCCCTCCTACGAACCGAGGGAGCCCTTGTATTTCCACGGGGATAAAGCGATTCAGTTCTTCCTGTACAAGAACCAGTGGATCCTGTGCTCCCTCGGGTTGCCCCGCTCCGGTGCGCACAACCTTGTAAGGCTCGGTCCCCATGAAGCTGTAGCGCGCCAAGCGCTCGCCGCCCTCAACGCTCTCTAGTAGAAATGAGTGCGGCTCCCGGGCAATTTTAAGATAGGCAGAAACCGGCGTTTCGAGGTCTGCGACAACCTCGCGATACACAGGTATCAAGTTACCCGGCCCCTTAGCTAACTCACGGAATGCTTCTATCTCCGGGTAGTACATCACACTAAGCCTCGATTCACCTTTGCCTGCCGTTAAAGCGAGGCCAATAAAAAACCCGTCCCAGCAAACAGGGACGGGATTACCGTGGTGCCACCCAGATTCGTCTCTCTATTACTAAAAAGACCTCCATCGGCACGGCCTCAATTGGTCAAGGATTATGCCGTCCGTCTATATCGGGACGGGCCCGGCGGCTCCTACCTCCCTTTAGGGGGAATCAGGCCACGGCTCAGAGGTCCATTCGACCTTCGCGCTGGCACCGGGTCTCACCATTCCCGGCTCTCTGTGGCCCCGCTTGACGGTGTACTAATCCTCGTCATTGCCAATATGAATACGTGCCATTATCCCCATGACACCTCGGCACTGTCAAACGTCATTCACCACCCTGCCCTGTTCGCGACGGCGGTTACGAGTGGGCTTCAAAATAGCCTCCACGCACCCAAAAACACCTCGGCCTCTCTAAATCCGCGTCCCCGAATACCGCCGAACAACGACCCTATAGAATACCCTCGCACTAACCAAGGGAGATTATCCATGGCAGCAATGGGGCGACGCGTCGGCGTCATCGGCGTTGGATTCGGAGTAGCGGTACATATTCCAGCCTATAGAGCAGAAGGCTTTGAAATAACCGCCATCTGCGCGCGGACACCAGAGAAGGTCAACCAAGCGGCCATGGATTTGGAAATTCCGAATGTCTTCACCGACTACCATGACCTGATTGCGAGCGACCACGTAGACATTGTCGCAGTCGTCACACCACCCATATCTCATACCGAACCCACCCTGGCAGCCATTGCCGCAGGTAAACACGTCATCTGCGAAAAGCCTTTTGCTATGAACATCAGCGACGCAAAGGCCATGTACGACGCTGCAAGCAAAGCCAACATCACGGCCATGGTTGCCCACGAATTCCGCTACACCCCTCAACGACTCCAAGCTCGATCTTTATTGGAGCAGGGATATATCGGCGACCCGCAAACGGTCTACACCCAAGCCAATTTCGCCCTGAACCGCGGGGTCTCTTCCCCTATGACGTGGCAGGCAAGGCTTGAAAGCGGTGGCGGTGCACTGGGGGCAATCGGCTCCCATTTCCTAGACAGTATCCGATGGTGGGTCGGCGATATCATCGAAATATCAGCTTCGCTCCAAACACTACGCCCCGAACGCACCGATGCCTCAGGAAGCATCACATTGGCCGACGCGGATGACTCCTTCGTCATCAACATGAAATTCGCGAACGGAGCGCTCGGGTCACTCGCCTACACCGCGGCCTCTCCGGTGATGCTCGGCGCGCGCACTATCATTGAAGGCTCCGACGGGGTGCTTGTTCTTCCTCAAGCAGGCGTCAACCCAACCTCAGCGGAGGTCGTTCATGGGGCAAAGGCCGGAGAAGAAGTTGCCCCTTTACCTCGTCCTGCCGCGTTCGACCCCTTACCTGACGACAGCGATCGCCGTATCCCTGCGTTCCGTCGCCTAGTACGCGACTTTGATCGCGGCCTAAAGGAAGGCACCTCGTTTACCCCTAATTTCGCAGACGGCTTTGCGGTACAGGCCATACTAGACGCAGTCCGCGAATCATCTGCGACCGGAAAAGCCGTCGCTGTCGCAAGTATCTAACCGCGAGTTATAGGTTCGGGAAGTACCGAGAAAGTTCAAAATCTGTAACAGCCGCCTGAAATCGGTCAACTTCAATTCGCTTATTTTGAAGCAGGCTCTGATACGTATGCTCGCCAAGCGCCTCGCGCAGCACTTCACTCTGCTCTGCTAGCACCAACGCTTCATTCAGGCTACGCGGCAGTGCTTTAACCCCACGAGCCGCACGCTCATCATTTGTCATTGGTGCAACATCGAAATCGCAGGGGGGCACGGGGTCATAGCCTTGTTGTATGCCCGCGAGCCCTGCCGTCAGAATCGCAGCGAAAGTTAAATAAGGATTGCACGCCGGATCCGGCTGGCGAAACTCGATTCGTACAGAGGCTTCTCTACCAGGGCGGTATGAAGGCACTCGGATAAGGTCAGAACGATTTACGGCAGCCCAGGATGTGTAGGCAGGGGCCTCGAAACCCGGCACCAGTCGTTTGTAGGAATTCACCCACTGGTTGCAGACACATGCAATCTCAGGAGCATGCCGTAGTAAGCCTGCGATGAATTGCTGCGCGATTTTAGAGAGTTTAAACGCGTTACTGGCGTCATAGAATGCATTCTCTTCCCCCCTAGAAAGCGACATATGCACATGCATCCCTGAGCCATTTTGATCCTGCATAGGCTTGGGCATGAAACTCGCAAATACTCCGTGACTCTCTGCCACTTCCTTGACGACCTGTCTATAAGTCATCACCGCATCCGCCATCGTCAGCGCATCCGTGTGACGCAGGTCAATTTCATGTTGACTATGGGCCACTTCGTGATGACTGTACTCCACCGGAATGCCCATCTGCTCCAAGAGCAGCACCGTTTCCCGCCGCAGATCTGCGCCCGCATCCAGGGATGATGTCAGGTCAAAGTAGCCACCAACGTCCAACGGCTCAGGCCCTGCCGAGCTCTTGAAGTAGAAATGCTCCATCTCAGGACCCACCTGAAAGGCGAAGCCCAGGCCCGCAGCCTTTTCTAGCGCCCGTTTGAGTACCAGCCTTGAATCGCCTTCAAATGATGACCCATCAGGTCGCAAGACATCACAGAACATTCGCGCTACGGCATTTTGACGCGGGCGCCACGGCAACACAGAAAAGGTCGTGGGGTCAGGCATGGCAACCATATCGGCTTCATCCTGACGAGCGAACCCTTCTACTGTAGAACCATCGAACGCTATGCCGACTTCAAGCGCATCCTCGAGCTCGGCGTCCGTAATAGCGAATCCCTTGAGGTTACCCAAGATGTCCGTGAACCAAAGACGAATAAACTTGACATCATTCTCTTTGGCCATCCGTAGAACATATTGCCGCGCTTCATCGTTGCCGCTCATCGCCATCGCGTTTCCCTTCACTCAGCTGAGCCGATCAGCGCCAGCTAGACGGCCTCATCTATATGTTCGACTTGAGATGCCCCAGCGCACTCTGGGCAGCAGCCAACCGTGCAACAGGCACTCGATAAGGTGAAGCGCTGACGTAATTGAGTCCAATCTCGTGGCAAAAGGCTATGCTGTACGGTTCACCGCCATGCTCGCCGCAGATTCCGATAGGAAGCTCGGGGTTGACCCTCCTGCCCTCCTCAACAGCAATTCGCATCAACCGGCCAACGCCTGTGAAATCGATACTGTCGAACGGGTTCCAGGGGAGAATCTCTGTCTCGACGTAGTGGTTGAGAAACTTAGTTTCAGCGTCGTCTCTGCTGTACCCGAAGGTCATTTGCGTAAGGTCGTTAGAACCGAAGCTGAAAAACTCGGTGTTCTCCGCGATCTCGCCTGCGGTGAGGGCCGCGCGCGGCACCTCAATCATAGTGCCGAATTTATACGTCACTTCAACGCCCAATCGCTCACGGGTCTCTTTGGCGACGGCGCGAAGACGCGGCCTCAGCCACTTAAGCTCGTTCACGTGCGACACGATCGGAATCATAATCTCAGGGTTGATCTTCGTGCCTTCCTCGGTGAGGCGACACGCTGCCGTCACGATGGCACGCACCTGCATCTCGTATATCTCTGGCATCGTAAGACCAACGCGGCAACCACGGTGGCCCAGCATGGGGTTAGTCTCTCGAAGGGCCTTGACCAGTTCGAGCAGGCGGTGGTGCTCAACCGCCGCTTCGCTCATGGGCACCGACTCGCCGCGCTCACCGGCTGTTTCCGCGTCGTGCGGCTGTGCATCCCGGGGGGTGAGCAGGAAGCCTTGGGCGTCCCTTTGTTCGGGTCTGGGCAGTACAGCACCAAACGAGGCTTGTGAACCATTGCTCGCCCGCTGCGCCGCAAAAAGTTGTTCCTCTTCGCGGATCAAGTCTTCGTAGTGAGGGAGGAACTCATGGAGGGGCGCATCGAGCAAACGGACAACGACGGGCTTGCCTTCCATCGCCTTGAGGATCCCGTAGAAATCGGCTGTCTGGAACTTCTCCAGCTCTGCCAACTCTGTGTGGAACGCCAAAACTTCCTTGGATGACTCGACCTTTTCGCGCGCCTCTTTGACCCGCCGAATCAGCGATTCCCGTTCGGATGCAGGGGCCAACTCCAGCGCCTTGGCCAACTCGTCGGTCTCTCTAATCACCTTTGATGCCTGCGGGCCAACCTCAAGCAGTGCTTGGATATGTGGCAGGCGATCGGCAGCGAAGAACATGTGCTCGGTGCGGCAAAGGCCGATGCCTTCCGCGCCGTTTTGGTGAGCACGTTGCGCGTCTTGCGGCGTATCCGCGTTCGCCCATACCTGAAGCTTGCGTACTTCGTCCGCCCAGGATAGGAGGACGTTCAACTCGTGAAGGTCATCGGCGTTCGGCTCGACGGTCGCGAGCTCACCCACGAACACTTCACCAGTGCCGCCATCAATACTGATGAGGTCGCCTTCAGCGACGGTCACCCCACGCGCGGTGGCGGTCCTCGCAACCATGTCGACGTGCAACTCTTCGCACCCAACGACGCAGGGCTTGCCCAAGCCACGAGTGACGACCGCAGCATGGCTCGTCATACCGCCGCGGGAGGTCAACACGCCTTGGGCCTTGATGATGCCGTGAACGTCATCAGGGCTGGTCTCGTGCCTAACGAGGATGACGGAATCACCAGCCTCAGCGCGCTCAACAGCGCGGTCCGGGTCCAGCACAACAACTCCCGAGGCGGCTCCAGGAGACCCCCCAACGCCCACTGCAAGCAGCGCGGTCTGAGTGGCTAGGGCTTTAGCATCTCCATCGAATCGGGGCATCAAGACCTGCGTAATGTCGCTTGCCGGGATACGGCCGAGAGCATCTTCCTTCGAAAGTACCCCTTCCTCAACGAAATCGACTGCGATACGAACAGCAGCAGGAGCCGTACGCTTGGCAGTCCTTGTTTGCAAGATGTAGAGTTTGCCGCGCTCCACGGTAAACTCTATGTCCTGAACATCTCCATAATGTGCCTCGAGGGTTCGCGCCATCTCCTCGATTTGCTTGTAGAGGCCGGGGGCCTCCGTCTCAAGCGTTCTGATCCGCTGAGGCGTACGAACCCCAGCAACCACGTCCTCACCTTGTGCATTCGTTAGGAATTCGCCATAAAGGGTTTTCTCACCCGTCGCAGGAGAACGAGTAAACATAACGCCAGTCCCTGAATCTGACCCCAGATTGCCGAACACCATCGCCATAATCACGCACCCTGTGCCCAAATCATGCGAAATGCCAGCAAACTCACGATAGGTAATAGCTCTTGGGTTGTTCCATGAGTCAAACACTGCTTCAACAGCTTGCCTCAGCAGTACCCATGGATCGTCCGCGATGTCGCTACCCGTCGCGTCTTTGATTACATTCCTGAATTCCGTGACGAGTTCACGTAATGCCGCAGGCGTTAATTCGTAATCGTACGTCAGTCCGCGGGAAGTCTTCGCCATCTCAAGCCGCGTCTCAAATTTATCTTTCTCAATGCCCAAAACGACGCTTCCAAAACCCTGCACGAGCCGACGATACGCATCCATGGCAGGGCGCTCATCGTTCATCATGTTCGTAACGCCACCCACCGTGAGATCCGTCACACCCATGTTGAGAATCGTATCCATCATGCCTGGCATCGAGACAGCAGAACCTGACCGAACAGACACCACTAGCGGGTTATGGGAGTCTCCAAATTTGCGCCCCGTCTCTTCTTCCAGTAAATGAACATTTGAAACAATCGTGTCCCAAAGGCCCTCTGGTAAGCGCCTACCGACCTTGAAGTACTCAAGGCATGCTTCGGTCGTAATAACGAATCCGGGAGGTACAGGAATACCGATGCGCGCCATCTCGCTTGCATGCGCTCCCTTGGAACCAAGAAGGGAAACCATGCCCGCGCTTCCTTCAGCGAGTCGGTAAACCATCTTGTGTTCAATACTGGTAGCCATCACTTCCTCCTCACGAGTTTTCTCGTGAGCTTCCTGGACAGTGTGAAAGAGGCGTTGACGGCGGTGCTTTATGGGTCACAAATCGCCATTTTTGTCTCGGAAAAGGATGATAGCAGTCCCCGATTTGCAGCACAAAGACCAAACCTGTTCGGGTTCAACCATCGGCATCCTAGCAGCGACGCCTTTCGTCAAAACTATGGACCTGAATCAACGCTTTCGGTTACTGCTTCGTTGTAAACACCTCGATATTCCTGCGGTAATAGCTCTGCAATGGATTCCATGATTTTGTCTGTCATGTTCAACAACTGCTGTTTGTCGATACGGCCATACACATTTGCGAGAGTGTATGGCTTACCGATAACCACTTTTAGTTTCTGAAAGTGAAAGGGGGTGCGCACGACATGGCGAATCAACTCGGTACCCGTGATGGCAACGGGTACGATAGGCACGCCTGTACGCATTGCTATGTAGGCCATTCCGTCATGACCCCTCCCAAGAGCACCAGGATGCCGCGTGCCCTCTGGAAACATCACCAACGCACGCCCTTCATCCAGCAACCTCTGCGCGTGGCCCAATGCTGCGAGATCCTGCTTTTGACGGTTAACCCCAAACATGTGCAACTGCCGCAGGAACCAAGAAACCAACCATCCATTGAACAGCGACCCCTTCGCCATCCACCAAACGGGCCTATCGATTGCGTAAATCAGCACCGCAGGGTCTGTGTAGCTCTGATGATTAGAGGCGATTAGAAGAGGGCCAGCCTTCGGGAGGTTCTCTCTCCCTTCAACAACCATGCTCCCAAACGTCGGTAGGAATACTTTCGCGAGGAATCGCCCTCCACGGTAAAGGAAGTCGATACGAAACGACGTCACGCTTTGCCCCCAAGAGCCACTATCACTGCACTAACAACCCCTTCAACATCCAGTGCGTCCGTCTCCACTACCACTGCATCATCAGCGACGCGTAGTGGGCTTTCCTCCCGCTCCATGTCAATCCTGTCTCGCAAGTCAATGTTGGCCCGAACCCCAGCTTCTGTTTCTCTACCAAAAGCCTCTGCCAGCCGACGGCGAACACGCTCCTCAACTGATGCGTCGAGGTAGACCTTACCTGCGTTGGGAAGCACTTTCGTGCCGATGTCCCTCCCCACCATGACCACCTCGCCTGCTTCGGCCATATGCTGTTGTTGAACGACCATAGCTACACGAACGCCTTGTACTTTTGCCACATCAGAAACGCAAGCCTGTACTTGTGGTGTGCGCAAGTGAATCGTCACATCCTCGCCGTTGGCCAAAAGGCGCTCTCCCTGCGAGGTAACCACAATATCCATCGCCGTCGTCGCCGCCAAGGAAGCTAGGCCTTCAGAGTCTCCAATGTCCACTCCTTGTCGTAACGCAAGGTATGTACAAGCGCGATACATCATTCCGGTATCGACAAAACGGTAGCCGACTCGGTGGGCCAATTGACGGCCAACTGCCGTCTTGCCTGAAGCCACGGGGCCATCAATTGCTATGATTTTAGGTAAGAGCACGGTGAAATCTTTGCTCGTGCGGGCCAATGCGTCAAGGCCAGCCCCTTGAACACATCATGCCGCAAGCTGCTGGCGCAATTGCTATATACCCACGCTTTCTTAATCCAAATGGCCCATGCTTCATCGATGCTGTGTCTACAGCACGTCCAAAATACTATCTGTGCGGTCTCTTTTGATTCTTGTCCGTAGCAATGGTAGAATAACGCGCGTTAACAGGGGTAAGCACGTTCACTTTTCGCACTCGTAAATATACCGTGTGAACATTGGTCTGAAGGATCGCCTGTAAAAAGATTTCTTCGCCCGCAGGAGCCGCTTGAATGGTTGATCAGAAGCCGTCCGATTACACCGCTAGCGATATCCAAGTCCTCGAAGGGCTGGAAGCGGTTCGCCGCCGACCTGGCATGTACATTGGCAGTACGGATCAGCGCGGCTTGCACCATCTCGTCTATGAGATTGTCGACAACGGTGTGGATGAAGCGATGGCGGGCTACTGCGATCACGTCACTGTCACGATGTTCGACGACGGTTCCGTGACTGTCGCTGACAACGGCCGCGGCATCCCTGTTGATATCCACGCGACTACAGGCAAATCTGCCCTCGAAACCATCATGACTACGCTACACGCTGGCGGGAAATTCGGTGGCGGGGCTTACAAAGTCTCCGGTGGTTTACACGGCGTTGGTGCTTCGGTGGTGAACGCACTCTCCTCAACGATGCGCGTTGATGTCGCTCGCGACGGACAGCATTACCACCAGGAGTACGCACGCGGCATCCCGAGCACCGAGGTGATTCACGACGGCCCCATCGATGCGTCAGACTCTAACCAGCAAGGAACGGTCGTTCAATTTTTGGCCGACGAAGTTACTTTTGGGCCCATCAATTACGACCATGACACCTTGCTTCAACGTTTTCGCGAAATGGCCTACCTGAATAAAGGCATCTGGTTGTCATTCAAGTCGGAGGCTCGGCCAGAACACGACCGCACGTTCTATTTCGAGGGCGGCATCGCCAGCTTCGTCCGGCAACTAGATCACAACCGCGAAGCACTCCAGGACGAGCCTTTTTACATGGAGCAGCAAGGTGATGGCACCATGGTTGAGGTCGCTCTTCAATACAACACGGGTTTCTATGAGAATACTCTCGCCTTCGCTAACTGCATCAACACCGTCGACGGCGGTACACACATGGTGGGCTTTCGCGCGGGCCTGACGCGGGCCATCAACAGTTACGCGAAAAAGAACAAAATATTGCGTGACGATCAGCCGAATTTTTCCGGTGAAGATGTGCGCGAGGGGCTCACTGCCATCATTAGCGTTCGCCTTGAGGAGCCTCAGTTCGAAGGCCAAACCAAAGGGAAGCTTGGTAATGCAGAGGTCAAGACCGCGGTAGAGCAATTGTTAGTACAGAATCTCGAATTCTACCTCGAAGAGCACCCCAATGAAGCTCATCGTATCCTTGATAAATGCATGGTCTCTCAGCGCGCACGTGACGCCGCTCGGAAGGCGAGAGATTTAGTCATCCGCAAGAATGCTATGGATGGCGGTTCACTTCCGGGTAAGCTTGCTGACTGTTCCGAAAAGAGCCCCGAACTCTCCGAACTTTTCCTTGTTGAAGGTGAATCAGCTGGCGGTTCAGCAAAAATGGGCCGCGATCGGCGCACCCAAGCAATCCTGCCTCTCCGAGGTAAAATTCTCAACGTCGAGAAAGCTCGCCCTGATCGTATGCTCGCCCACGAGGAGATTAGGGCCCTCATTACCGCCATTGGTGCCGGATTAGGCGAAGATTTCAACATCCCAAAATTGCGCTATCACAAGGTCATAATCATGACCGACGCAGACGTCGACGGCGCACACATCCGTACACTTCTTCTTACCTTCTTTTTCCGCAATATGCGACAGCTTATCGACGCAGGGCACCTGTATGTTGCCCAACCCCCACTGTACCGCACCGCACGCGGCCGGTCTGTTGAGTACCAATACTTAGAGGCCGACAAAGACACATGGATGTCCCATCAACTCTACGGCCGCGTCTCCGTGACCAATGAAGATGGCTCCGTAAAGATGAACGGCCCAAAGCTCAGCAATCTGCTTGAATTGATTCGTGAATTCCAAACATGGGTCGCACCGCTATCCAGCTTGGGGCTCGCTCCTGAACTTGCCGGAGCGCTCTTCCAGGGGGCTGCTCAAGGTAAATACCGCCTTGCCTTCGATGGCCCGGACTCCCTAAAAGCGGTAAGTGCGTGGTTCACTGAGTCTGGATTCGAATGCAAACCGCAACAGAACATAAAAGAGGGCCGCTTTCTCCTAGAGGTTCCTGGGCATGGCACTATCAATGTAAAAGCTGTGCTGGAGTCCGTATCAACCCACCGTGCGAATGAGTTTTACCCTCGCATCGCCGAGTGGATTAGCAGTCATCGATTCTCCATCACTCGACGGGACAATGAAGTCGCTTCTGGACTGGGTTGGTTCGATCTCGCCACCGCGCTTGAGCGGCATTCCGATCGCAGCGGTGTAAATCTTCAGCGCTACAAGGGCCTCGGAGAGATGAATCCTGACCAGCTTTGGGAGACCACGATGGATCCAACGAAGCGGACGCTACTCCGGGTGCACGCCGACCAACCGGCCGAGGCTGATGATGTTTTCACCACGCTGATGGGAGACTTAGTACAACCTCGCAAGGAGTTCATCCAAGCCCACGCACGCCAGGTGAAGAACCTCGACATCTAAGCTCTCTCTCACTGAACGATCAAGGTGAAAGCTAGCTCGTGCCTACTTTCCCATCAACATCGCCTTTGAGTATTGAGAAAAGGTCGTAACCATCGCTGCGCAGGCGCTCGCTACCCCCTTGGTTACGATCTAGGATGCAACCCACAAAGACTACCTTATGACCAGCCTCTTCTGCCGCTCGAATGGCCAAGTAGAGCGAACCTGCCGTTGAGCACGCATCATCGACGATTGCCACGGGAACGCCCGCAGGCAGAGGCCCTTCGATGAGCTTACCCATGCCGTGCTCTTTGGGCTGTGGACGCACGAAGAATGCAGGCACTTGCCGACCTCCATCCAAAGCACTATGCATTGCAATCCCGGTCACCATTGGTACCGCTGCAACCGCAGGACCACCTACAGCTTCTGCTCCAGACTTTCGAATCGCTGGGAGAATTACCTGCGCTACAGCGTTAGAGCCTTCCGGCGACAACGTTAATAGCCGGCCATCAAAGTAGTATTTACTTTTTTCACCTGACGTTAATGTAAAGTCCCCGAACCTCAATGCCTCTAGCTCATTGCAGAGTTCAAGGATGCGCTTGGGCATCTCTTCATTTGCTCTGTTAGTTGCCATAATCGCTCCTTAGGAGGGCTTATCGATAAAGCCCATGTGTCTCTATGTAGTCACCAACCGCATCTGGTACTAAATAGCGATAGGGCTGACCTGCTGTCACACGATGACGTAACTCCGTTCCGCTGATTTCAATCAACGGCAGATCCACCGTCATCAACCGCTCCGCCACTGATGAATCGATGGCCCTTAGAGCTTTCAGGTCTAGGTCTCCTTCGCCGGGTCGTAAGGCAACCACAAGTTGCACTAGTTCCAATACTCGCCCCGGCGCTTTCCATTTGTGCATATTGTGCAATGTATCCAGCCCCATGATGAACAACACCTCATCATGTTGCATTTCACCTTGGTGTAACTCTTCCAGCGTATCCACGGTATAGGTTTCCCTTGGCCGGTCCATTTCTATCGTACTTAACTTAAATCCCTTGTTACCTGCGATTGCTAACTCCACCATCGCTTTACGGTGCTCTTTACTCGTCAGGCTCTGTCCGCGCTTCATCCAAGGCTCGCCCGTGGGCATAAACCACACCTCATCAAGCCCCAGACGCCAATGCACCTCTTGAGCAAGAATCAAATGGCCCATGTGGATGGGGTCGAACGTGCCCCCGAAAATCCCGCGACGCATTCAGTCCCACACCAATTCGCGATTAGCTATTCGCACTACGTCCCCTGCTTTGACCCCGGCTGTCTCCAGCGCTGAGATTACCCCGAAGCGCTCCATCTCTGCGTGAAACTGCATACGAGCCCGCCAATCATTGAAGCGGACCATCGGTACAAAACGCTCCAACGGCTTACATGACACAACAAACGTCTCTTCATCCCGGTCAATCCACACTTGTGAGCGCCGCGGCGGCGCCTCTTCGATAACTTCAACTTCGGCCAATTCAGTTTCTGCTTCGTCCGCTACAGGGATTAACGGCAACACGCGATCCAGCAGTTCATCGAGACCCTCTCCTGTCACCCCGGAAAGCTTACTAGGAGGTTGGCCACTAGCTTTCTCAAGCTCGGCCATCTTCTCAGCAAGTTGCTCTCGTACTTCGGGTATATCAATTTTATTGAGTACTGGAACTATTGGCTTGTTATCAAGTGCTCCGGGATATGCAGCTAGCTCTTTTGCAACCCGTAGGTATTCCTCTCCAACGTTCTCTACCGTTCCGTCGACTAAATGCACTAACACACGAACACGCTCAGTATGTCTAAGAAACTCAAGTCCGAGCCCTTTGCCCTCACTAGCACCTTCAATCAATCCAGGGACATCTACAAAAACCAACTCACGGCCCTTCCTGTAGACCATCCCCAAAACAGGCTCAATCGTCGTAAAGGGATAATCCGCAATCTTAGGCCTTGCCCTGGAAATGACGGAAAGTAACGTCGATTTCCCTGCGTTCGGCGACCCGACAAGGGCAACATCTCCCAGAACCTTTACTTCAAGAAAAATTAACATCTCTCGGCCGTATTCCCCTGCCTCCGCTAACAAGGGCTCCTGATTAATTGACGTTACAAAGCGGTGATTACCACGGCCCGGGGCTCCACCTCTAGCGATCGCAACTTTTCGATTAGGTACGACCAAATCTACAATTTGATCTCTTCCGCCGTCTTCACTTTCTTGCCAAACCATTGTGCCTAAAGGCACTTCAAGTGTTGTATCTTTGCCCTTTTTACCTGTCTTGTCCCTACCACCGCCATTCTTTCCATCATCTGCATATATTTTGAATTGACGATGCAGGTGGCCCAGAGTGCTTACCCCGCTTCGAGGAAGCAAATAAATGGTTCCTCCCCATCCGCCATCGCCACCATCTGGTCCCCCTCGTGGTTTATAAGGTTCATGAAGAAAAGAGATAGCGCCATTGCCACCTTTTCCTGCTCGCATTTGGAGATGTTTGTTATCTAACAATTCTTAACTTCTTAACTTAATGAATGGATAGGACTATTCCCTAACAGTAATAGTAAGGCTCTTTGTTGAATAGAGTTTTACTAACAACATGAGTTTGAGTGGTCGTGGCCTAATAGAACCTTGTTGGTAAGAGGGATAAAAAGGTCAAGGGATGGATCAGTTATTAGCGAATGATTTAAGGAAGGGTGCTATGTCATTAGCAAAAGACGAATCAGATGCGAGTCGTTTAGCAACTTTTTTGACACTATAGATAACAGTTGTGCGATCGCGACCACCTAATGCGGTCCCAATTTCATCAGTGGAAAGTTTGTATTGTGTATTTAATACATACATAGCAATTTGGCGGGCACTTGCAACTTTTTTGTCTCGCCGCCCGCTGACAAGCGCTCCTTGAGTCAAATTGAAGTGTGAAGCAATGGCTGCTATCACTTCTTTTGGAGAGGCGTTACCAACATCTTGAGCAGCGACTATTCCGAGAGCCGTTTGTGCTAGCTCTATGGTGACAGGGGTATTAGTGAAGTAAGCCATTGCAGTGACTCGGTTTAGTCCTCCTTGCAATAAGCGGACATTACTAGGAGTACGGTCTGCGATGAAATCGATGACCTCACGCGGAACGGCAACAGGCGCATCGTTAGCAAACGAGGTGACCATAGCGATACGGGTCTCAAGAGACGGTTGCCCTATATCTGCAAGTAAGCCCCATTCAAAGCGAGAGCGGAGTCGTTCTTCAAGTAAAGGCAATGCAGATGGAGGTCTATCACAGGTTAAAACAATTTGGCGGCCTGAATCATGTAGTGCATTGAAGGTATGGAAGAAGCCTTCCTGGGTGCCTTCCTTGCCTGAGATGAACTGGATATCGTCAATTAGAAGAAGATCGGCGCTACGGTAACGAGCGCGAAAGGATTCCGTTCGGCGATCCTTGATAGCCGAAAGAAACTCGTTGGTGAATTGCTCACAAGTAACGTACGCAACACGACGGCCAGCATTACGTGCGCGAGCGCCAATGGCTTGAAGTAGATGCGTTTTACCTAGACCAACGGCACCGTAGAGGAAGAGGGGGTTGTACGCAGCCCCAGGAGCATCTGCGACAGCCATTGAAGCTGCATAGGCAAGCTGATTGGACCCGCCAACGATGAAAGAATCGAATGTGTAGTGAGGATTTAGAGGTGAGTCAGTTGCCGGAACGTCCGAGGCAATAGCTTTTGCTGGAGGGGCTGGTATTACGGAGGAATAGGTAAGGCCATTCACGGGAATGCCCTCCCCGACCTTAAAGGATACCGTCATGGGGTACCCGCTGATGGCGTTTACGGCATCTTCGATAAGAGCGTGCATCCGCCGTTCGAGCCATTCAGCAGCGAATGATGTGGGTACTGCAACGGTCAAAGACTGATCGTTTATGTCGACCCCAACGGTGTCGCGCAGCCAAGTGTCAAAACTAGGCTTTGTGACCTGCAGTTGTAGGCGACCCAATACCGCTTCCCATGTTTGGCGAGCAGACGTGTCGACAGGCACCGAGAAACTCCGGAATTAAGTTGAAAGGTCAAAATCAATGGCCGCGCGCCAGCGGGCCGAGTGTGATTCTGCGGGCTCCCCACCCTGCAGCACTAGTGGACATTACCATGCTTGTACAGTGAGAGAGCAGTGCAGAATTGGGGCAAATCTCAAGGCCTTTTCCTCTTGCATTTTCCCATTCGACCCTTAAGGGAGGTCGCGAAGCCTTTCATGGGGACCGGTAGGTTATTCAGCCTTGGGTGCAACACGCTGTATCATCGCTTCATGGCCTCATTACGCATCGTGTTCATGGGCTCGCCGAGCTTTGTAATCCCAATCCTTGCTTCGACTGAGCGTGCAGCGTCCGAACTCGGCGGAGAGATTGTCGCTGTCTATGCCGCCGCTGACCGCCCTGCGGGCCGTGGCCGCAGGCTTTTGGCATCGCCCATTAAGGAATACGCACAGGTCCGAGGTATGGAAGTGCTGACGCCTTCCCGTGTCACTAACGACGAAGAGAAGTCTCGCTTTACAGAACTTGGCGCAGACCTTGTAGTGCTAGCCGCTTATGGGCTATTGCTACCAGAGAGTTTCGTTTTGGGACCGAACCATGGGGCCGTCAATGTCCATCCTTCCTTGCTGCCGCGTCATCGTGGAGCTTCACCGGTGGCTGGTGCAATCTTGGCTGGAGACCTAACAACAGGCACCACCATCATGAAAATGGACAAAGGATTGGATACGGGGGACGTGCTAGCGATGGAGGAAGTCTCCCTGACGGGAGCGGAGCGAGCTCCGGGTCTAACGCAGGACCTCTTCCTTCTTGGCGCCCGAATGCTTACCAACATACTCCCCGCCTACTTAGAGGGCAGCCTCATTCCAAAGCCTCAGGCAACAGATGGTGCAACGCTTATCAAGCGCTTCAAGAAGAAAGAGGGACTTTTGGACTGGGGCTTATCTGCGGTTGATCTTGAACGACACATTCGTGCCTTTGATCCATGGCCGGGAACGGCAACTACGTATCGTGGAGAACGGCTCGACATATTGTGGGGAACGGTTTTGGAGCCGGGCGAAGGGGTTCCTGGTACAGTGGTGTTTGAACGGAATGAGGTCGCCGTATCGACGGGTAAAGGATTCTTGGTGTTGAACAAAGTGCAGCTTGCTGGGGGCAAACCAATGGCTGCGACCGATTTCGTTCGAGGTCACCCTCACTTTATCGGGACAACCCTTCCTTCGTAGAATTTTACGCGCTTCCAGTAGACCCGGGAGTTGTGGCGTTTATAGAATCGCCTGCATCGGTACCAGCCGACCCACCGTCGTTGAGCCGTCGGTGCGCAATACGAGCGACAATTGCCGTAGGGTCGGTCACTAGCGTTACGTTCAATGGCAATGAAACATCAGCGGCATGAATCACGGAGTCGAGGGTAGTTAGTGGCGAAAGATCGACAGTTAAGGAGTGTGGCATCTCGAGCGCGACGGCCTCAATCATGATTTCGTGAAGATCTTCTGCGAGCTGGGCTCCTTCTTCCCTGGCTGCGAGTGCCTCTCCTTCAAATAGGAGAGGCACAGAGGCATGAATCCGCTCGGTTCGTGAAATGGCGAACAAATCCACGTGTAAAACGCGGTCAGTCACCGGGTGTTTTTGAATCTGCTTGACCACGGCGAAGTGCTCGTCAGAGCCCACCTTTACCGTAAGCGGTGTTGTAAACCCGGCGTCGTTGAGAGCATGAACCAATGAGGGAGTGTCTGCTTGCAGCGTCAATGATTCCATGGTCGACCCGTAAAGATGAATGGGAGTGATGCCGGCACGGCGAAGCGCTCCGGTCTTCTTTCCAAGGGCGGTACGCTGCTGTGCTTCAACGGTGATCTGGTCCATGCGAGGCTCCCGAGCTTCGTCCCAGGCAGGACGGCTAATGAAACGTAAAGGTGGCGTTTTCCGCAGCACCAAACAGAAATGCTATCAGAAATAGGCCTAGAGAGCCAAGGCTAGGGGTAAATGGCTGGGGTCTTCTGTAGTGGTTGCTTTCTTGACGGCGTAAATGGGTGATGGGCACTTGGATGGAGTGAAGCACTGGCCTCACATGCGTGCCTGCGTTACATTAATTGGTGATGGCACACCGTTGCGAGCGGACGGACCCTTTCTTGAACGATGTAGCGGCCCAACCATCTCAATAACAAGACAAATCGCGAGTGGCCTTCGCCGCGGTTTCGCATGCATTAAAGAATTGCACCCATTCCGAGGAGGATAAACATGACTACGGCAGGACAGCTTACTCCCGAGCAAGTGCGACGGTATAGCCGCCACATCATCATGCCGGAAATAGGGAGTAGAGGACAGCGGAAGTTAATCGACTCTAAAGTATTGATTGTAGGTGCTGGAGGCCTGGGAGGGCCCGTGGCACTTTACCTCGCGCTTGCGGGAGTGGGAACCATTGGGCTTGTGGATTTCGACACGGTAGATCTCAGTAACTTGCAACGCCAAGTACTCCATAACACGGAGACGATCGGGATGCCAAAGGTTGAGTCAGCGAAGCTGACCCTAGCCCGCTACAACCCAGAAGTTAACGTGGTCGCTCACGAATTCCCAATCAATTCGGAGAACGCAATGGATCTCGTCGCTCAGTACGATGTCATTGTTAATGGAGCAGACAACTTCGCCACACGTTACTTGGTTAACGACGCCGCCTATTTAAACAACAAGCCTCTCGTGGATGGAAGCATTCTTATTTTCGACGGGCAGGTAACAACCTACGAACCAGGTAAGGGGTGTTACCGATGCCTTTACCCGGAGCCCCCCCCTCCCGGGATGGTTCCGAATTGCGCGGAAGCAGGTGTCCTGGGAGCTCTCACAGGAACGATGGGCAGCTTGCAGGCTACGGAGGTTGTCAAAGTTATTCTGGGTATCGGCGAGCCGCTCATCGGCCGCTTGCTTTTGGTGGATGCCTTGAGCATGGAATTCCGTGTCGTCAGAACCCGCCGCAATCCTGAGTGCAGTCTTTGTGGCGACCAACCGAGCGTGACGGAGCTGGTCGATTATGAGGTCTTCTGTGGCCTGGTATTGCCCGGCGACGAGGGCGCGGTAGCCGTTCACTGATGCCATCCTACCTGCCCTGGAGCACATATGCTTAGCTCCAGTCTTATCCAGTCCATCGGTGAAACGCCGCTAGTTGAACTACCTTCGTTTAGCTCGAAACCGGGCGTTCGGATCTTTGCTAAGCTTGAAGGGAGCAACCCCACCGGCTCGGTTAAAGACCGAATAGCAAGGGCAATGATTCAGGCAGCCCTTGATGACGGCTCTTTAGATTCCAGCCGGATTGTTCTTGAACCGACGAGCGGGAATACGGGAATTTCGCTGGCGATGATTACTAGCCGCCTTGGTTATCGATTTACAGCAGTGATGCCCGACAACGTGAGTCCCGAGCGGTCGGAACTGCTGCGTGCCTACGGTGCCGAGATTATCTACTCCCCCGGTGAAGAGGGCTCTAACGGCTCTATCGCTATGGCCAAAGACATCGTCGCTAAGGACTCGTCTTACCTCATGCTGTTTCAGTATGGCAATGCTGCGAATCCGGGAGCCCACTACGCCTCCACAGGCCCGGAGATAATCCGGGATTTGCCTGATATCACCCATTTCGTTGCAGGGCTGGGCACGGGCGGTACGCTAATGGGAACCGGTCGAAGGCTTAAGGAATATAACCCGAAAATTGAAATCATCGCTGCGGCTCCAGAGCCCGATGATCGCATTCAGGGACTACGGAGCCTCGAAGAAGGATTTGTACCGCCGATTCTAGACCTGAAGATGCTGGATTCTAGAATTATGGTGAGCGGGGAAGAAAGCTTCCGTGGAACGGCTGAATTATTACGTCGCGAGGGTGTGTTCGCTGGAGTATCCTCCGGGGCAGTGATCGCTGCAGCGCTTCGCCTGGCTAGTCGTGTGGACAATGCCAACATCGTCTGCCTCTTCGCGGATGGAGGCTCGAAATATCTGAGTACGGGCTTATGGACCAGAACCTACGACGAGCTCAAAGGATCGGTGGAAGGGAAAATCTGGTGGTAGCAGAGGCGGGAACGCCTCCGCTGAGCCAGGTACCCTATGTTGTTGGCGTCGTTGGTGGCCCAAGCTTAGATTTACAGCGCAGCTTGACTGCTGAGGGCATTAGTTTCAAGGCAGTCGATTTTAATGGTAGTGCTGGATCGACTACGGATGCGCTGCTTGTTGATTTGACGGAGACGCATCGCCATGACATTGAGCGGGCGACCCAGAACATCCCTTCTGGCGGAGCGCCAGTTATTGCTGCGATTTCTTGGAACCTGTTAAGCGCGCCGAATATACAAGTAGTTGCCGATGATGTCATTGTTGTGCCATGGCATCGGGGTGAATTGTGGATGCGCATAGCTCGCCTTCTGGACTATAAGGCTCCGCCTCCTGATGCAAATATCATTAGCGCTGGTGATCTGGTCATTGACCCTGACCGCTATGATGTCTACGTTGCGAACAAGCCGGTACTTCTGACGTTCAAAGAGTATGAGCTGCTCAAGCTCCTAGCTTCTAACCCTGGTCGCGTGTACAGTCGCGAAGCGTTGCTAGAACAGGTGTGGGGCTATCAGTACTTCGGTGGTACCCGCACGGTTGATGTTCACGTTCGACGCTTGCGCAGCAAGATTGAAGACGGAACCCATACGTTCATAGATACGGTTTGGAATGTGGGGTATCGCTTTCACGGGTAGGCAATACCAGCCTCTCTTCTTGCACCTGGATTACGAAGGTCTTTCGGGAATCCTTCCTTTACGGACTTTGTAACACCTGAACGATCTTGCGTGCGGATTGCCCGGTTGTATAGCGTGGCCTAAAATCGCTCCATGCTAGCGCTCCACTGTAGCGTCGCAAGGAGAATCGTGATGCCCATTTATGAGTATGTTTGCCCTGAGGGTCACAAGCGCTTCGAAAAGCTCAGTTCCATGGACAAGGGTGAAAGGGCTCGTTGCCCTACCTGCGGTGAATCTTCACACCGAGCCATCTCGATGTTTTCGGCCCGTGTTGCTGTGGGTGCTAGCTCTGCCCCTGTTGCGGGGGCCGCGGGCTGTGCTTGTGGGGATGGTTGCTGCTAAGGAGTAAGTGATGACCGGCACGGGTAAAAACAGCCACCTTTGTTAGAAGGC
>CALGTL010000141.1 GCA_937901475.1 uncultured Dehalococcoidia bacterium | reverse complement strand
GTCATTTGTACGACAAAGCCTTTGAACAAAAAGCTGATAAATTCACATGGACAACCAATCCAAAGTTCCACCTGAAGCTTGATACTCCTCAGCAAACTAGGGTAAAGATTACTCTTTCAAGACCAGAGAAAGTTTGGAAGAAATAGATTAGTATGAACTTGGTTGGTTGCATGATAGGATTCTTGGTGGCCCAACGCGATGCGTAAGTACGGGCTGTGGAGTGCACATGGCGTTCGTAACGATTCGAGATGGCGAGCCCCCTGAAGGGATAGTAAGTCGATTCAGGGCAGCCGTAACCCGTGGTGGAATCCTGAAGGAACACAAGGATCGTAGGTTTTTCCGTTCAAAGGGTGAGAAGCAGAGGTTGGCCGCTAGGCGTTCCGCGCGCCGTCGCCGTCGTGTCACCAGCCGCTAGGCGGCACTTCGAAAGATAGATGACGAAAGCGTCCTTCCTAATGGAGGGACGCTTTTTTGTGAATAGAATCACACAATACGAGACCCTCATGCTACGATTCGTCCTCAACTCTGCCAGCAGTAGGTAGGCATGCGACCCTTTAGATTGGCCCTCGCTCAGATGAACCCAACAGTTGGCAATTTAACTGGTAACGCCGATTGCATCATCGCGCTCGTGGAGGAGGCGAAGGCACAGCAAGCTGATGTGGTAGCGTTCCCTGAACTCGCACTAACGGGCTACCCCCCCGAAGATTTGCTTCTGAAGCCTCAGTTTCTGGCTGAAGCAGAAATGCAGCTTGAGCGAGTCGCCGGAGAGAGCAAAGGCATTGTTATAGTCGTGGGTGTGCCTCACTTAGTCGATGGGTCAGTGTTTAATCTAGCCAAAGCAGAGACTCCAGATTCCATGACAGGGACACTCTACAACGCTGCAGCGGTGCTTGCGGGCGGACGTGTGCTGGATTATTACCACAAGCTATTCCTGCCTAACTACGGTGTTTTCGATGAGCGGCGTTACTTCACTGCAGGTGACACGTGTCCTGTTTACAAGATTAACGGCGTCAGCGTCGGAGTAAACGTTTGCGAGGACATTTGGTACGACAATGGTCCAACGACCACGCAACGCGCCGCTGGTGCCGAGGTGATCCTTAACATAAACGCCTCTCCTTACCACCAATCGAGAGGTGTGCAACGCGAGGTGATGCTCTCCAAGCGTGCAGCCGACAACGGCGTGTTCGTGGCATACCTCAATATGGTGGGTGGCCAAGACGAGCTTGTCTTCGACGGCCAGAGCTTGGTTCTTGACCCTGCAGGGCTCGTTATCGCTCGAGGACCGCAGTTTGAGGAATCCCTTTTGGTAGTCGATCTAGAAGTCAGTGCCAACCGATCGGCTGCAGCATCCAATCCGAGTCTAAATCCCGTCGGAGTCGCGAAAACCATACTTGTGCCTTCGAGCGACATATCCCGCGCTCGCCAGCCAGTCGCAGCCCCCATGAGCAAACCTCTCGATGAATTAACAGAAGTGTATCGAGCCCTAGTGATGGGCACGCACGACTACGTCAAAAAAAGCGGATTCACAAGCGCCGTCATTGGTCTCTCAGGGGGTATTGATTCCGCGATCACCGTTGCTATCGCTACTGAAGCGTTGGGGGCGGGAAATGTCACAGCTTTTTTCATGCCGTCGCAATACACAGAAAATCAGTCCAACGACGATTCTGTCCAGCTAACGGACAATCTTGGCGTCCGTTTGGTAACTCTGCCCATCAAGAATCTTTTTGACCAGTATCTTGGGGAATTAGCGCCACTATTCGAGGGACGTCAGCCGGACGCCACTGAAGAGAACCTGCAAGCACGCATCCGAGGCAATTTGCTGATGGCTGCGTCCAATAAGTTCGGCTGGATTGTGTTAACGACTGGTAACAAGAGCGAGATGGCGACTGGCTATGCAACATTATACGGCGACATGGCCGGGGGGTTCGCAGTCATCAAAGACGTGCCCAAAACGCTGGTGATGGCACTCTCTCGTCATGTGAACGTGCTGGCAGGAAGGGAAATCATCCCAGAGTCGATTATTGCGCGGCCGCCAACCGCTGAGTTGCGGCCCAACCAGAAGGATGAGGACTCGCTGCCACCGTATTCGGTGCTCGATCCAATAATAGAGGCCTATGTGGAACGCGATTGGCAGGTATCAGAAATGTTGGAGGCGGGAATGCCGCCAGATGCTGTCGAGCTCACGATAGGACTGGTAGACCGCAGCGAGTACAAGCGGCGCCAGGCGCCTCCAGGGATCAAAATCACACGCCGCAACTTTGGCCGCGATCGACGCCTTCCATTAGTTAACAAGTACCGGCCTTCTAGCAAGTTTTAATCAAACGGCGGAGATTCACTGGAAAGTGTGCCATTTTTGACTTGCGATTAGAACATCTGTTCCTTCAAACTAAGCATCGCCAGCCGCCACATGTGGGTGTGGTAAAATAATCAATGGTAGTGGCGGTAAAGAGACGAGGCCAAAGTGTCTGATAAAGAACAAGCGTTAGAGCTGGCCCTCGGTCAAATTGAACGCCAATTCGGTCGTGGCTCGATCATGCGTATGGGCGAAGCGGCCCAGAGCATGAAAGTGGAGGCAATCCCAACTGGCTCAATCTCCCTTGATCTCGCGTTAGGCGTAGGCGGTATACCCCGCGGTCGAATCGTCGAGATATACGGAGCAGAGTCAGCAGGGAAATCTACCCTCTGTCACCATATTGTCGCAGAGGCCCAGCGCCTCGGCGGCACGGCTGCATACATTGATGCGGAACACGCAATGGACCCGGCATACGCCGCTCGCTGTGGTGTAGATACTGAAACTCTTTTGATTTCTCAGCCGGATTCAGCGGAGCAGGCTCTCGAGATTGTCGAGTACCTGGTGCGCAGTGGAGCGCTTGACGTTGTCGTAATCGACAGCGTTGCTGCGCTCGCACCACGAGCAGAGTTGGAAGGTGACATGGGTGACGCTCATGTTGGTCTTCAGGCAAGGCTCATGTCGCAAGCACTGCGCAAATTGACAGCGGCAACCAATCACTCTAATACAGCGGTGGTTTTCGTCAATCAACTTCGCGAGAAGGTCGGGGTTTTCTTCGGCAGCCCTGAAGTCACTCCGGGGGGGCGGGCCCTCAAATTCTATAGTTCTGTACGCATCGACTTGCGCCGTATCGAGACCATCAAACAACAGACCGAAGCGGTTGGCAATCGGGTCCGAGCTAAGGTTGTGAAGAACAAGGTCGCTCCTCCGTTCAAACAGGCGGAGTTCGATATAATGTTCTCGCTTGGTATAAGCAAATCAGGTGATATTTTGGACTTGGGTACAGAGATGGGGTTCCTTCGGAAATCCGGGGCGAACTACTCATTCGGTGAGACCCGTCTTGGCCAGGGCCGAGAGAAAGCCAAAGACTTTCTCAACAAGAACCCTGAGATCTCCTTGGCCATCGAGCGGCAGATACGGGGGCTCGATGTTGCCCCTGCGGAGCCCGCTGAAGCCGTAGGCGAGGAGATCACTGATGCTCAAGCACTCGAAGAGGTGCCGGTAGGCGCTCCTTAGAGTGGACACTCAGGCCTAGGCCTCGTTTTTATACTGCCACCACCGCCATAAATGGCGGTGGTAGCGCGCGTTAAGGCAGACTTACCCAATCTAGCCAAAACGTACCGCGCTACGCTGCCATGTCAGTTGATAGTAGGGATAAGTAGTGCACGGCCGATGACAACGCGCCGGGACATAGGCGCACATATTTGGTAACGATTCCGCCCGTCCGATCCCGAGAGTCGGGAAGCGAGCGCAGGTGGGACAGAAAGGGATAATCCATGGACGCTGTTATTGCAGTGATTGCCGCGGTTGTAGGCATTGGAGTTGGAATTATTGGAGGGTTCTTCGTCAAGAATACACTTCTAAATCGAGACGCCGACGCCGCTGGGTCAGTAGCAGAGAGAATCATCAGCGACGCAGAAGACTCGAAAAAGCGAGTTCTGCTTGAAGCCAAAGAAGAGGCGCTCCAAGAGCGTCGCCATGCAGAGAACGAGATAAGAGAACGGCGCCGAGAAGCGCAGCGGTCCGAGGACCGGCTTACTACCCGTGAAGAAAGCCTAGACAAGCGTGATGACAGTCAAGATAAGCGGCAGGAAACCATTGAGTTAAGAGAAGATCGACTAACCGAGCGGGAGCAAGAAGTTGAAGAGTCTCGCGACGAAGCCGAAGCACTCAAGGTAGAACAAGCCACGAAACTAGAGGCTGTAGCAAGTTTAACGACCGCAGAAGCGAAAGATCGCATTATGCAAACCGCTGAGGGGGAAATGGAGCACGAGCTCACCAAGCGGTATTACAACCTAGAGCAACAGATGCTTGCAGACGTAGACGACAAAGCAAAGAAGGTAATCTCCCTCGCTATCCAACGATTGGCTGCTGACGTAACGTCAGAAAACACGACATCGGTTGTTCCATTGCCTAGCGATGAGATGAAGGGGCGATTGATTGGTCGTGAAGGGCGGAACATTCGTGCCATTGAGGCAGCGACGGGCGTAGACCTTATCATCGACGACACCCCAGAGGCCATTACTATTTCCTGTTTCGAGCCGGTGCGCCGTGAGGTCGCTCGTCTCGCATTGTTATCCCTTATCCAAGACGGCCGTATCCACCCTGCCCGCATCGAGGAATCAGTGGAAAAGGCACAGAAGGAAGTTGAGGAGACGATGCGCCGGGCTGGTGAACAAGCGGTACTCGACGCCGCGGTGCATGGGCTGCACCCCGATCTAATCAAGCTGATTGGGCGATTGCAGTTCCGGTACAGCTACGGAGAAAACATCCTTCAGCATTCGGTAGAGGTCTCTCGTATCTGTGGAATGCTAGCCAGTGAAATCGGGGCCAATATCGAGGTGGCAAAGGCAGGTGGCCTACTACATGACGTCGGTAAGGCACTTGATCATGAGTTCGAGGGGTCGCACATCGAACTTGGTGATGAAATCGCAGACCGGTACAATTTACCAGCAGCGGTAAAGGCGGCAATCGCGGAGCACCACGACGACGATCGTGGGTCCGTGGAGGCATTCTTAGTCGCAGCAGCAGACGCCATGAGTGCAGCACGACCGGGCTCACGTCGTGACACGGTTGAGTTATACCTGAAGCGGCTTGAGGCTTTGGAAGACGTGGCGAATAGCTTCCCGGGCGTTGAGCGTTCGTTCGCAATTCAGGCGGGCCGCGAAGTGCGGATTCTAGTCGAGCCAGAACAGATCGACGACATCGGTGCATCAAGCCTGGCTAGGAATGTCGTGAAGAAAATCGAAGAGAATCTAGTCTATCCAGGTCAGATTAAAGTGACAGTGGTTCGCGAAACCCGCGCCACCGAAACCGCCAAGTAGGGAGTACTCTCCTGACGCGGCGATAAGCTCCTGGCTGACGACGGCACTTGATGGATAGCCGCGGAGGTGGTGTGTTGATTTCTCAGCTTGCCATCTCCGCGGCCTAGGTTGAAAGCGAAGCATGAAGATACTGATGGTTGGCGACATTGTGGGAAAGCCTGGGCGTAAGATGCTGCGACGGGTATTGCCCGAGTTGAGGCGTGAGCTAGGGCTTGACTTCGTGGTTGTCAATGGCGAGAACGCAGCAGCGGGTTTCGGAACCACGGAGGCGACCGCGAACGAAATGTTCGACGCTGGTGCCAACGTAATATCTGGTGGCAACCACACATTCGATCAACGCGATTTCATCCCTGCATTGGACGGTGAGTGGCCCGTTCTTCGTCCAGCGAACTACCCTGAAGGGACGCCTGGGCGCGGAGTAGTCCGCATAGGCAAGGTCGCTGTGATCAATGTACAGGGACGCGTGTTCATGCCGGAGGGACTAGATTCACCGTTCGTTGTGGCGAATCGGCTGATTGAGGACATGGCAGGCGACCCACCTGCGGTCATCCTCGTTGACTTCCACACAGAGGCGACGTCCGAGCAGGCCGCACTCGGTTGGTTCCTCGACGGTAGAGTTGCTGCGGTTGTAGGTACACACACGCATGTGGGGACGGCCGACACCAAGGTTCTGCCTCGTGGGACGGCGTTCGTAACTGACTTAGGCATGACCGGTCCTGTGAATTCGGTGATTGGAAGTCGAGTAGAGGATGTGCTCTCACGTTTTTTGACGGCGATGCCTCGCAGGCTCAACGTGGCGGAAGAGCCAGGCCCTGCGCAGTTCAACGCAGTAGTAATTGAAGTGGATGAGCGCACGGGGCTGGCGAACAGCATAGAGCGGGTCGACCGCTTTCTAGATCTCCGGGATGACTGAGATAGGTGTTGAAGATAGCGAGGATTAGCGATTGAAGATAGATCTACACATGCACACTACCTACTCGGACGGCAAATTAACTCCACGTGAGCTTGTGCGCTTGCTTCATGACCGAGGTGTTGATATCGCTGCCGTGTCCGACCATGATTCGACCGAGGGTATCGCGGAGGCTCTAGCGGCCGCAGAGGCGTACCCCAATTTGCGTATCGTGCCTGCAGTTGAAATCAGTGCCGATCATCCGACCGATCCCAAAGGCGACGTTCACGTTCTGGGCTATTTCTTGGATTACCACAACGTCGCACTCGGAGCGACTCTCAAATCATTCCGGGAAAATCGCCTGTACCGCGGGCAGAAGATGGTGGAGCGGTTGGTGGAGCTTGGTTACAAGATAACGTGGGAGCATGTTCTAGAAATCGCTGGTGAGGCAGGTATCGGTCGGCCACACATTGCACAGGCGTTGGTTGACGGGGGGTACATTGCGCAAATTAAGGACGCATTCGACGGCATCCTCGACGACGATGGCGTTGCCTTTGTGGATAGGCCGCACATCTCAATGGCTGAGTCGGCTGCGCTGATACGCGCTGCTGGTGGCGTGACAGTGCTTGCTCACCCAGTGTTCATCCCTAACTACGAGACTCTTCTCCCACAGATAGGGGATATGGGGTTCGTGGGCTTCGAGGTTCACTACGGAGACTTCAATACTGAACTCCGATCGTCATTGCTGGCCCTTGCTACTCAGTACCACATGCTGCCCTGCGGAGGGAGCGATTACCACGCGATGGGACACGATGGCGAGCACTTGCCAGGTACAGCGGGTCCTCCGCTTGAGGTCTTCGAAGAACTAGAACGCCTCGCCATCACTGGCCGCGCGTCATAGTGCTCAAGAACACCGATGGATGAACGAATCGCGATAGCTGTCGTGCTTTTCTATGGGTATCTGCTGGGGTCCGTCCCCATGTCCTATGTTACGGGGCGGCTGGTCAAAGGTATCGACCTACGCAAGGTTGGCAGCGGTACAGTAGGTGCATCCAACGTTTGGTACCACGTGGGCCACGCCTGGATATTTCCCGTGAGCGTGTTTGATGTCTTCGTGAAAGGAATGACCCCTGCCCTGTTGGCGCGCGCTTTCGATCTCGATCTAGGACCACAAGTTTGGGCGTCGTTGCTGGCTATAGTGGGGCATAACTGGCCCTTGTTTCTGAAATTTCAAGGAGGCAGAGGGATAGCACCAACAGTTGGAGTGCTGCTATCGATGGGCCGCCTAGAGTTGGCAGTATTCCTCGTTATAACGACGGCCGGCTGGAAGCTGGTTCAATCGTCAGCAGTCTGGGTGCTGATAGCGTTCACTTCCCTGCCTCTGTTGGCGATCTGGTGGAATCGCCCTAGCGAGATTATTAGCCTGATGGTAGGTATTCTACTCGTCACCATCAGCAAACGGCTGGCATCCAATTCTCTGAGGCCCGATGGTGTAACGTTTCCGCGCCTGATTCTGAATCGGTTGTTTTTCGACCGTGATATCGCGGACCACGATGCTTGGATAAAGCGGAATGCAGGGTCCGAGGTGAGATAGCTATGGCACGGCAATCACTACGCTGCTCTATGGGATTCAGGAGGGGTCGATGGCAATAGAATCATGTCACTGGCACTCCGACCGAGACACTGGGTTGCATTGCGGCAGATGCAGCAAGCCGATTTGCGTCGAGTGCATGCGCCAGCACCCAGTAGGGGTTAGGTGCAAAGACTGCCTCGTCGAGAACCGGCTTCCGATATCCCAGGTCTCTCCCGCCTACATTGCCAAGGGCACCGTTGCTGCAGTGGCGCTGGGACTTGTGGGGATGCTCGCGCTGGGCACCTTGCTTTTGATATTCCCCGCTGCCGGGTTCTTTTTCTTCATCTTGATGACCACTCTCGGATTCGCCATAGGTGAAGGAGTCGGCTTTGCGGTCAATCACCGTAAGGGGCGCCACTACCAATATATGGCTGTTGGGGGGGTGCTGTTAGCGACTGCACCTATCGCGCTGATTAGCCTTTTTGCGTTTACGCCACAGGCATTGATGGATTTGATTGGCATCGGTATCGCGCTCAGCGTTGCCTGGCAAAGGCGTGCTATTTGATGGTAGTGGGGGCTCATGCAAGTGTCCGCTCAGAAGCAGTGGCAATTGCCTGGGGTGCAGCGGATGCCCTGCACTAGTAGACTAAGCCGCAGCGCGGGTGTAGCTCAGTGGTAGAGCTTCTGCTTCCCAAGCAGACGGCCGTGGGTTCGATCCCCATCGCCCGCTCCATTCTTTCCCTGCCCCCTCAGTGAGCCCTGTCTACGTTCGCATCGGAGATACCCTGCACTCGCGAGCTGATGCAATCGACGATTGCGTCAACATGCCTGCCCTCATCCGGGAAGAGGTCAGTCTGAGCAATCAACAGGGTGCTCCGATACCATAAGGCAATAGAGGTTCGCATTCAGTCGGCCAAGAAGGGGGGGGCTGGGCTCCGGTTCGATAGGCATTCGCGATGCCTAGACCGTCGCATATACTTCAGATAGACGGCATTCGCGGTCCTCCGTCTTCTTATTCACTTACTAAGGCAGTTATTCAACACGTGACAGACAGGCACCACAGCGGATTCGTAGCTATTGTCGGGCGAGCAAATGTCGGCAAATCCACGTTGATGAACGCGTTGATTGGCCAGAAACTCTCTATCGTAAGCCCCAAACCGCACACCACTCGTCACAAATTACTGGGGGTTCTAAACGGCGAAGGTTTCCAAGTTGCTTTGCTCGATACGCCAGGCTTCCTGCGTAATGGCCGCGATCAACTAGATGCGGCGATGTCTCGACAGATGGCGTCAGCACTGAGCGACGCCGACCTCGCCATGCTAGTGGTGGAGCCTCGCATGCCAGGCGACGTAGAGATCAACCTGATGCAGCAATTGGCTAAATCGAAGACACCAACCATCCTCGTAGTGAACAAGATAGACAACGTAGCGAAGATAAAGCTGCTGCCAGTGATGCAGCACTACTTTGAAACGATATCATTCGTGGAGATCGTGCCGGTCTCTGGGCTTGATGGCGAAGGTTTGGAGACACTATTGGA
>CALGTL010000140.1 GCA_937901475.1 uncultured Dehalococcoidia bacterium | reverse complement strand
CACTAGATGAACGTGCAGGTCGGCGAGCCAATGCGGAGCAATTGTCACTCCACGCCCTGCTGCGATTGCCGCGATGCGCCTGAACTCTGTGATGCCCCCACACACTCCTGCGTCTGTTTGTAAAATTGCGGCTGCTTGTTGGTCGAGAATCGCTTGGAAGTCCCACCGTGTCTGGTGAATCTCCCCAGTAGCAATGGGTGGAGCGACCGCTGCTGCGACAGCAGCGTGAGCCTCGATTTCATCAGGCATGTTAGGTTCCTCAACCCAACCTAAATCGTACTCTTCCCATTGCCTGATAGCTCTTATAGCCGATGTTGCGTCTGGCCACGCATTGTTAGCATCCGTGAACAACTCAACGTCGGCCCCGATGGCCCGACGCACAGCTGCGATACGCTCTGCATCTTCACGGGCGCTTACACGGCCAACTTTGATTTTCACTGCATTGAAGCCCATGTTCACGTAGTTCGCGCATTCAGCGGCAAGATGCTCTGGGGTCTTGCCTTCAAGGTAATACCCACCGCTAGCGTAGGCAGGAACCACATCCTGGTGAGCTCCCCCGAGGTATTGGTATAGCGGTAACTCTGCCTCTTTCGCGTTCACATCCCATAGAGCAATGTCGATAGCACTCATAGCTCGCAAGATAGCGCCGCGCCTACCCATGAGCAGGGCATCTTTGTACATCGCGTCCCAAATCGCCTCGGTTTGGTGTGAATCCACCCCAACTGCATGCTTGGCTAAAAGGTCACGCACGGCCTGTGTCACTATCCATCCTGCTGCATTCCCGCAATAGCAGAAACCAATCCCTTCTGCACCGGATTCTGTTTTAACTTTGACAAGGGTGTAATGCCTCTCCGTGACGGTCCGCGTCGAAAACGAGGTGACATTCCGCAGTGGAATGATGATTGTGTTCGCAGTGATTTGAGTGACTTTCATCTGCAGTAACTCTCCATGGGGACGCCATCAGGCGTCGGCATTTGTTAATCGAACTTTAGCACTTGAGCGACGACGTGAGCAGATATGCAACACACCGACATCAAAACGGGCCGCCTGCGAGAGTCGACCCGTTGATGAATCTGAATTTGGAACTTAGAAAGTATCGTCTATCGGCCAATAATTAAAGAGATAGTCGATACCGAACGCGCGCCAGAGTAACGGCTCTGGCCACGGCACATCGATGATGTAATCGTGAACCCCTAGGAGTAACCCCTCGAAGGCGATACCAATGATAAGGATAATGAGGGGTCTAACTTTGGCAAATATGAAGAGGTAAGTCATGACCCAGAGGGGCAACGCCAAGTGGAAGCCGATTGCCCACACCGACAAGAACAAAACACCAATCGCAGCGATGTAGCGGATAGCTCGGCGTTTTTCGGCTATAGGGTCTCCACCGAAACGGAACCCTAAGTCCATGATTTGGCCGCGTTGCAGTGCTTTCTTGCGATCGAACAAGGATTTGACTCGAATCAGCCAAAAAGGAGTCGCAAAGATTATGGTGATTGCGGGAAGATAGCGCCCCGCCACTTTGAGGCCTGGCATCTCTAGCAGGTAGACAACGGCGAATAGAAAGACGACTCCTAAAAGAATGACCTCGCCTACTATCTCGGGCGAGCGCCAGCTAATTTGACGAGTTGTGGCGCTTTGATCTTCTGGTTGTGTACTCATTCTTATCTCTCAGCTAAGACGCTGTCGGCGGTTTGAGTTTGGACGTTGCGCTGCCGATTACAGTTCCCGGACTTCCGAGCTCTTCCTCTGTCTGAGCCGCAACCCGTTTCGTTCCGGATTGAACGCGTAGCGAGAAAAATACTGCAACTGTAATGAAAATAATAATGCCGATGAATGCAGGCTGCCAAAACATCGACCACCCACGAGTCTGTATAGCAATGGACATCCATTTCTCAAGCTGGCTCGTCAAAACTATCGCAATCAGAATGGGTGGCCTCGGCCATCCGTATGCCTTCATAAACATGCCAAGCACGGCGAAGATGGATACAAGCAAAAGATCTTCGATCGTCACGTTTGCCATGTACGCTGAAACGGAAGTAATTCCTATAACTACAGGTGCCAGTATCTGTGGCGGCACCACGGATACCCGCGTGAGGGGTGCCGCAAAGAGCAGGACAATGGGCACCACGACAATATTCGCCAATGCGATGATATAGACCATCGCGATCGTCAGGTCTAGGTGCGTTGCGACCATCTGGGGCCCGGGTTGAATACCAAGCAAAATCAACGCCCCCAGGACTATCGCCATAGGCGCGCTGCCAGGAATTGCAAATAGTAAAGTGGGAATTAGGACCCCGCCGTCGGTCGAATTATTCGCCGACTCGGGAGCGATTACTCCTCGTATGTCACCAGTGCCGAATGTTTCCCTAGCTCCAGGAAGAGTCTGCCTAGCTTGGGCATAAGCAATCCAGTGAGCCGGTGTGGGCCCGAGGCCAGGCATTGCGCCGATAAACACGCCGATGAGTGCCGAGCGGACTACCAACCATTTGTGCCCCAATGCTTCTCGCATCCCGCGCAACGTGTCGGCACGCCCCTCCTTCAGCATTTCCTCCATGCGCTCCTTAGCAACCGGAGTGTTACTGATAACAAGATCGGCAACTTCAGGGAAAGCAAACAGTCCAACAACCACAGGGATAATATCTATCCCATCCCAAAGGTAATCGATATCGAAGGTTGCTCGTGTCGCACCTACGATATCGTTGAATCCAATCATACCGATGAACAGACCTAATGCAGCGGTGAGTAAACCCTTAGAAATCGCCCCTGCACTGATAATACCCACAGAGGCGATCCCGAGTAAGGACAGCAAAAAGAATTCTGGGGCGCCAAACAATTTGAGTAATTCACGTGCAAAAGGTAGTACCGCAAGCAGAGCGATAGCACCGATGACCCCACCTAAAAGTGAAGCAGTATACGATGCTCCTATCGCTATCCCTGCTTGCCCTTTCTTTGCCATCGGATACCCATCGAGGATAGTGGCCTGGGAAGAACGAGCACCTGGGATGCCGAGAAGAATGGATGGGATTGGTTCAGTAAGATCGTTTGCAGCCATGTACCCGATGATGAGAGCCATCGCGGTGAACGGTTCTAATTCGGTTGTGAAGCTCAATACGACGACAATGAAAGGGAGCCCGCCGCCAGGCATGAGCCCTGCGATCAGCGCGACCGGAATCATCAGGGCGAACGCAATCATCGGTCCTGGTGTGAACAGCTGCTGCGCAGCATCCACCATGGCTTCAAGCATGACCCCTCCTGCTCGCAGGATTCTTGAAGGAATCCTGAGTGGGATTACGTTATCGCGACCTTAGCGCTGCGTCAATACGAACTCGTGCCTGAGCTCAGAGTGATTCATGTACTGCGTGGTAACGAAAATCACTTTGCATTGTATTGTCACTAATTACGATGGGTCTTACTTGAGTAATCAATAGTGCCACCAGCGTTGAATTTGGCAATGACCGCTAATGCCTAAGCTCGCTGTTCCGCTTGGAGATCAGTAACTGCTAGAGCGGGAACTGGTTTCGGCGTGATTACGAGTAACATTGCCCCGACCACGAGCATGGCTATCGCTGCCCACCAAGCGGGCGAGTACGATCCTGTGGCATCAAATATTAAACCGGTTGACGCACTGCCAACACCACTGAAGGCTAGAGTTAGAGGTAGTGCCGCCCCGCGGATCGTACCTATGTTGGCCCGCCCGAAATATGTTGGCCACATCTGTGCCTGTAATAGCATGCCCGATCCCACTCCGGCGCCGCCAAGTACGGCCGTCACAAAAAGTTGCCAGGTGGCCGCAGAGTTCATCATGAGCAGGAATGCAGCGATGAAGCTTGCATAACCGAACATCGCTAGAAAGCGAGACTGGTACTGATCTACGAACCGCGCAAGCAGAATGGATGTGCCTGCTTGGCTGGTGGCATAAGCCGCCAGCGCCCAAGCTGCCATGCTGGGTGAAAAGCCCTGAGCAATAAAGTACGGCACCCAAAACAACCCAATGGCACTCATACCAAGCATCACTGTGCCAAAGGCAACTGCCATTCTCCAGAATGCTCCAGTTCGTATCGCATCGTGTAACGTCCATGAGTGATCAAGCTGCCTTGCTTCCAATCCCCCGGTCGGTGAAGTTACCGGTGAACCATCTGGCACTAGTCCCATATCTTCAGGGCGATTGCGAAGGATTAGCCGAGTAATAAGTAGTACGACAATGCTTCCAGTGATTCCAAGAATAGCCCATGAATCTCGCCAGCCGAACGCTTCAATAAGTGCGTGCGTGATGGGAGCAGAGATTGCGATGCCAGCAGGGAACCCCACGAACATCACGGACATTGCTTTGCCTCGCTTCCGGATGAACCACTGAGACGCCATCACGGTGAAATAGAGAGAGCTACTACCCCAGTACCCCAACATACCCATGAACATCTGAAGGGCAATCATCTGCCAACCCGCTTGGATTTGCCCTAATGAGGCAACGCTAGCACCGAATATGACAACTGTGACCGAAAGAGGCCCTCGAGCGCCATAGTGATCAAGGAGCCGGCCAATGATGGGACCAGAGATTGCGAACCCGATGAGCCTGGCGGTTAACCCTACGCCGAATGGCGTGCTGCCTATGCCCAACTCATCCTGCATCGGGGCAACGAAGACTCCGAAATTACCGATACCCATGGACATCGTAAACCCGCCCGCTACGCTCAGCGCACTCACTACTATCCACCCGTAGAATGGTTTCCATAACACGGCTAGGGATGCCCTCTTCCAGCAAAAAACCGCGAACCTGGTATACAGGCTCGCGGTTGGTTCTTTGCAATCACTGAGATTTAGTTGGTGTCAGTACCTTGATTGTGAAGCTCACCAAGGAACTGTTCAATCGAAGGTGGTAATGGCGTTTGCGGTTCTTCTGAAGCATCGTCCCTGCGCTCCCTGACCTCGTCATCGGTTCCTTGCTGGCGACGACGCCCACGCCGCGCGTCATAGTCTGATTCCAAACGCTCAACAAGACTCTTGACCTGAGGATTCCGCTGCATTTCGGAACTCACTCGCTCATATTGCTGAGTGTCTCGGCGGCTCTGCGCGTACTCCGGCGGAAAGTTATATAGCGTACTGAGCACTTCGAGCATTTTGGTGCGTCCAGCGAAGTCGGCCTCCAACTCTACATAGTGAGGAAGGCGCGCCATAAGCATCATGCTCTCCACTCCTTGTGTGACCAAGCGCTCACCGACCATGTTCATGATTGAAGTCGGGCCCTGATAAGGCCTACGCCGATTACCTGTTACACCTTCAACTCCCTCCATGGGTTCTCCATTTCGGGTACCCATGACCAGCAAGGGCCTAGTGTGAGGGACGGCGTCATACATTGCGCCGATACGGCAGAAGCGCTGGACATTCAAATGCGTTAATACTTCAACAAGTGCTTCGATGTACTCTTCCGAGAAAGAGTGGGGTTCTAGCATATGCAGAAATATGAAATCATGGTCGAAATCCCCGCGTGCGAATCGCATGTCAGCGTTGGGAATTTTCATGCGGCGCTCGCCATCTTCGTAGTAAACAATCGGGCGATACCGTGTGAAATCGAAATAGGTTCCTGGCGTCGCCAGTTTGCCTAAATCCTCCGCGTCCATGAATCGCTCTATGCGCTCGATGGTCAAGGATCCAACGCTGCCTGCATCAATCCATGGGGTAAGCGATGCAATTACATGCGGATTGCGAAGCTTGGGGAGCGGCTCAACTAGTTCGAATTTACCTATTCGCATAGGCACATGGTGGCCTCAGAGGTCGAATATTGCAAGCCCTATCCAAGTTTGAGTGAAAAGTTATAAAGCCCACTCGCGCCTACTCAGCTTAGTGAAAAGCAAACGAGTCTAACTCCTTTCGTTATTCCTTCAATACCTCCAATTTACCAGCGTCCATCTACTGGATTGCGAACAGTAACATGGGCAACGCAAGCAAAGAAATAAACGGTAGAAGCGAGCGATAATTGTCGACGATGACGGGTGTGTAGAAGCGACAGGCTTCTGTTCCTTTGAGCTGTGTAGCTCTATCCCGAAACCCCTTCCTGCTTGCTTACCTGAGGCAGGATGCTAAAACCAATGTGGCATTGGTGAATCACCTAGTCACTGATTGGCGGTATTCGAGGGTGCGATTCGTTGCCTGTGGGGGAATCCTGCCGTACGCTGAACGGACCATGCTTTGATTGAAGCTGCGCGTACATGGATGCGGCCTAACCCTGGTCGCACCAATTACGATGGTGCCTTGTTTGGCGCGCTCTGCGCAGAGTTCCACGACTTATTCATTGACTGAATCACTAGAGAGGCTTGCCGTAACATGTCGCCGGTCATTCGCCTTTTCCAGATGATCATTCGCTACCACGGGAGACGGCTAATTGTTGGGTACGCCGCTACCCTCGGCGCGGCCATTGCGGGCCTGGCAATCCCACGTGTGCTTGGGATCGGCATTGACCGTGTGCTAAACCCCGAGAACATCTCTCAAGGCCGTGGACCTTTATTACTTCTCGCAGGAACCATCGTACTGTTGGGTTTGTCGCGTGGACTATTCTCGTGGGCACAAACGTTCATTGGTGAAGGGATATCGCAGAAGATCGCTTACCGTATCAGGAACGACTACTACGACCAACTACAGAATCTAAGCTTTGCGTTTCATGATAAGCAAACCACAGGATCACTTATGTCGCGTGCGACAGCAGACGTCGAAGCCATTCGTATGTTTGTGAATATGGGCGCGGTTCGCTCAATGCTTATCGTACTCATGCTTTTCGGGGCCGCCATTGCCATGCTCATGATTGACGTGCAACTCGCTCTGGTTACATTAGCGTTTGTGCCGGTCCTTCTCTTTCGCGCAATCATCACCAGCCGCCGCCTTCGCCGTCTATGGCTTAGAGTCCAAGAACTCACGGCGGAGATGGTTGCAACTCTTCAAGAGAATCTGACAGGAATTCGAGTCGTGAAGGCATTTGCGGCTGAAGAACACGAAATCAAGAAATTCCGACTTCGCTCGCAAGCTGTCGCTCGGCAAACCTTTTTGGCGCAAAGCACCTGGGCTCGCAACTTCGCCATCATGAACTTCGCGTTCATGGTAGTGATGAGCGCGATCCTATGGTTCGGGGGCAACCGGGTGATAGATGGCCGGGAAATACTGAATGGACAGTTCGTCTACCTGGGTCTGACTCCAGGAGAACTCGCTAGCTTCTTCGTCTACATGAATATGCTAATCATGCCTGTGCGCATGTCAGGCTGGATAGTCAACAGCTTCTCCCGAGCCTCCTCGTCGGGACAGAGACTTTTCGAGATTCTCGACATGAAATCCCCGGTCGAGGAAGCGAGCGATGCAGTTGACCCTGGGCGTGCAACAGGAGGTGTCATATTCGACCACGTCTCCTTTACTTATGATGGAGTCAACGAAGCCCTACAGGACATCAATGTTGTAGTTCCTGCTGGTGCCGTCATTGCTCTTGTTGGTCGCCCCGGTAGTGGCAAGACAACATTCGCGCATCTCATACCTAGGTTCTACGATGTCAGCGAAGGCCGAATCCTTGTTGATGGCCGTGACATCCGAGAGCTAACTCTGGATTCGCTTCGGCGAAGCGTCGGGGTTGTGCAACAGGATGTGTTTATTCATACAGCTTCGATCCGAGACAACGTGGCCTATGGCTACGTTGATGCCCCAATGAGCGATGTGATCGCTTCTATGAAAATAGCGCAACTCCATAACTTCATTGACGATTTGCCGGAGACCTATGAAACAGTAGTTGGAGAGCGTGGCGTTGGGCTTTCAGGAGGTCAGCGCCAACGACTGGCGATTGCCAGAACAATCCTCCTCGACCCTCCTGTGCTTGTCCTCGACGACTCAACTTCATCGGTTGATGTCCACACCGAGCGCCTTATTCAACAGGCGCTTGATGAAATCATCGAGGGGCGCACCACATTCCTAATAAGCAATCGCTTCAATGCTATCGCCCAAGCCAGCGAGATCCTTGTGTTCAAACGCGGGCGTATCGTCCAGCGCGGGAGACATGACGAATTGGTAAACGTCCCTGGCGAGTACCAGGACCTCTATGCCTCCCAAATGCGACCGTTCGAAGAAGCCCGCTCAGCTGCTCTCAAAATAGAGCGCACGGAAAATAGCGATTGATGACCACTAACTCTAACCGGAAAACGCACGCACCTCGAGGGCTTAACGGCAATATGGATGAGATATTCCTGGGGAATGTCTTGGACATCACCGTAGTTCGGCGATTGCTCCTCTATGCGACGGCCTACCGCGGGACCACGATTGCTGTTGCCTTGGGCATGCTTGGCTACATCAGCGCGGTCGTCGCGCAGCCGCTCATCATCGCTTGGGGTATCGATGGCTTCATCACCGCAAAACCAGGCGACGTTCGCTGGGGCAACCTGGGCATCGTTTCGTTAATTTTCTTCGCGGACACTTTACTCTTGGGTGTGTCGCAATTCGTGCAATTCCGTTCGCTCTCACGCCTGAGTACTAACATTCTTTACGACGTGCGCGACGACATGTTCACGCACCTTCAGAGGCAATCTACTTCATTCTTCGATCACAACGAAGTCGGGCGAATCATGTCGCGTGTTCAGAATGACGTGCTTGCCTTGCAGGAGTGGATGGAGCTCAGTATCCCCACGGCCGCTGACGTTGTACTACTTGCAGCTATCATCGCTGCGATGTTCGTCGCTGACACTCAGATGGCTGCCATCGCTCTCGCACCGGCGCCGCTCATGATTCTAGCTATGTTTGTCTGGCAGCGACGTGCCAAGCCAACCTTCATACGTATTAGGTCTGCGATTTCTGTTGTGAATGCCAACCTTCAGGAAGGTATTACTGGAGTTCGCGTGGCCCAAAGTATGAACCGCCAGCCAGAGAATTTGCGTCGATTTGACACGTTAAATAAAACCCATCGTGATGCTGCTGTTCACGGCGGATTCCTCTCCGGCATGCTGATGCCGCCCATCGAAATGATTTCAATGACCTCTGTGGCCCTTGTCGTGGTCTTCGGGGGACTGCGCGTCTACGACGGAGCCCTTGAGGTTGGCGTCCTGTTTGCCTTCGTGATGTTTTTGCTTCGCTTTTTCGAGCCAATACGCCTGATGACCATGGAGTTCACTCAATTCCAAAAGGCTATGGCCTCAGGGGCACGAATATTCGAACTTCTCGATATCGAGCCGGATATGCATGACCCCTTAGCGAAGGAGAACCTTCCTGAAATTCAAGGTCATATCGAGTTCAAGGATGTGACCTTCGGCTACGTACCGGGAATCCCCGTTCTGAAGCACATCAACCTAGTCATTGAGCCAGGAGAATCGGTCGCATTCGTTGGACTAACGGGCGCGGGGAAAACTTCTCTGGTTGCACTGATCCAGCGGTTCTACGATGTCAGCGAGGGACAAGTACTGATTGATGGAGTCGACGTCCGTGATGTCACACGGACATCCGTAGCAAGCCAGATGAGCATGGTGCTACAAGAGCCTTTCTTGTACTCGGAGTCAGTGCGTGCCAATATTCGATTCAACCATGACTGGGTCACGGATGAAGAGATCGAAACTGCCTCTAGGGCTGTCGGGGCACACGAATTTATTGAACGCCTTCCTCATGGCTATGACACCTTACTTGACCAGCGCGGCGCCAACCTTAGCATGGGCCAGCGCGCGTTGGTCAGCATGGCGCGAGCGATTGTTAGCAATCCGCGCATTTTGATGCTAGATGAAGCTACTGCCAACATGGACTCGGACACAGAACACCAACTTCAAGAAGCTTTGCGAGTGGTGCTTAAGGGCCGCACATCGCTTCTTATCGCCCATCGATTGTCCACAATCACCGGTGCGGACAAGATTGTTGTTCTAGAGAACGGCAATTTAGTTGAAATTGGCAAACACCAAGACCTGCTTGACCAACGGGGTGTCTACGCGCGCCTCTACGCAATGAACTTCGGAGAAGACATGGAAGACTCTGCCTAGCCCAAATAGTGCTTCTCAGGTCGAGCTTCCGCAGCGCTGGCTATGGCCCTATCCACCGGAAGATGAGGCGGTGTGTCCTGGTCCGACGAATCGATTGTCATCTACGGTGGCTATATCTTCTGGGTAGAGCGTGTCCTCTGTTCCAACATCGGCTGCTCCGCCGCCAAGAACCTCAACATACTTGAGCCGAGCGGATCCGTCAGCTGCAACTTCGATTAACTCGACTACATCGCCGGACACTGTTACTAGGCGAGTTCCGTTTGGTATGCCTTCTAATTTCATTATATGTACTCCTTGCGACTACTGAGACTCGCGTGAAGTGGGTCGGCGCTAGCCAACCCATTTCACGCGAGTCTTTGACGTTGATCGAAGACTATCCAGGCGAAACTTCAACCGCTGTTTTGGCCGACTCCGGAAATGGAGGCGGAACAGGCTTGCCGAGTTTCTCTGCATAGGCCACATTGAAAGGATTGAATTTGCCAGAAGACCCTGCACCTAGTGGCTCTCCACTTGCTTTCTCAGCTTCCTTGGGAACACTCCGCATACCCTCAATTACTTCATCGCCCATTCGGTCGTAGGGTAGCCAAATAATCTCGTTCGTCGCCGGATCTCGGAACGTATTTATCGGGTCACCGCCATCCTCGACGACCTTCATCTGCTCCATGAGCATGCGCCGATAGAGGATAATCCCGATATCGGACTGGCCTAATCTTTCAAGCCACCGCCGTGTTCGCGGGCCCTGCGATGTCCACGCGAAGTGGTCTTGCCCGCTGTTATTGTCGAGCTGATCCCAAATGGGCTGCCCCTCCCAATCCACACCCGCGATAGGCACGTGGTATACAGGGATATCCTCTTGCGCTTGATCTACTGGCTCCCCATCTCTTGGGAGGGTAGCGTAGTAGTAGATGTAATACGTGTTTTCATTATCCATTGGCACACGAATTTGGAAGTCATGGCCGCCTGTACCCGATTCAAGATTCGGGAAAAGAATAGGGTGACCTATGTTCCAGCCGATGGATTCGTCCTGATTCTCGCCTTGGAGCCAACGATGCTTGAGGATGCCGTGCTCGAATCGACTCGTCGAAGCTGAAATATGCCTCATAGACCGCCCTGGTTTTCTCCAGAACTCAACCCCAGGCTTCTCCTCCATCGGACGCTTGCCATAAATGTCTCCACGATGCTCAATCACACCCATGCGCTGGAGAACGTACTTGGAAAAGTAACCATGGAGATACTCGGCGTGAATCGGATCTAGAGAGTTCTCCATAATCTGGAGCCAGTTACATGTCACATGTGTCCAGCCGATGCTGCGCACGCGACCCTCTTCGACGAATGGGTAATAATGCGGGATTAGCGGGGCGGGCTGCGGGCCTAGGTATGCCCATAGCAATCCACCCATGGCTTGCACGGGATATGCCTTCAATTGAACCCGAGATGGGAACGTCGAATCGGCTGGCTCTGCAGGCATCTCTAGGCATTGCCCGTTGGAATCGTAAAGCCACCCGTGGTAGGGACAGCGTAAGCCGTTCTCCTCCGGGATGCCCCAGAGCATATTTACCCGACGGTGCGCGCATGAAGCATCGATTAGGCCGTAGTTACCGCTTTCGTCCTTGTAGAGAATGAGATCTTCACAAAGCAACCGTACCGCTTTGGTAGGCTTGTCGTTCATCTCTGAAACACCGGCAACCGGTTGCCAGTACCGCCGCATCAGCTCGCCCATCGGCGTACCTGGGTCAACGAGTGTTAGTCGATCATTCTGTTCTCGAGTCAGCATTGAGCATCCCTCCATCGCCTATTGGCCTCGATACTTTAGAGGGGCAAGGGAGGAATCTGCAAGCGATGAGATACTTTTCCCTCAGAAACCCATCATAGAAGGAGTTGGTTATGTACGCGGAGCTCACTCGACTGGCCATGTATTACGAAGAGCATGGAGACGCCAATAACGACACCGTAGTCCTGTTGCACGGAGGGATGAGCGGTGCCCACACCTGGTCTAGCCAGATAAAACCACTGAGCGAGCGATACCGCGTTCTCGTACCCGAACAACAAGGTCATTCACACACA
The DNA here is from genome assembly GCA_937901475.1 of uncultured Dehalococcoidia bacterium. Classification (GTDB taxonomy): domain Bacteria; phylum Chloroflexota; class Dehalococcoidia; order Lucifugimonadales; family Australimonadaceae; genus CALGTL01. The sequence goes on along the minus strand of CALGTL010000140.1, from coordinate 1,576 downwards.
ACCGATCTCGCCTCGCCGCTTACATACCAAACGATGGCCAACGATACGATCGAATTCATTGAGCGGGTTGTGCAACAACAAATACATCTTGTGGGACACAGCGACGGCGGCATCCTCGCTCTGCTAATCGCCATACAGCGCCCCGATCTGCTAGATCGAGCAGTCTTGATCGGTGCCAACTACCATAAAGACGGCCTGCTCTTGCCGGCGATAGGTAGTGCGAACTCTAACGATAAGGAATTCACCACCGCCCGTGAACGCTATGCATCGGTTGCCCCCGAAGGCGCCGGTCATTGGCAGGTCATCTTTGAGAAAACGAAACGAATGTGGCTGACCGAACCCACCCTGACACGAGCCGACTTAGCGAAAATCCGCTCTCCAGTGCTGGTCATGGTGGGGGATGACGATGTCATTGACCACTCTCATAGTGTCAACCTCTATCAAGCGCTGCGTGAAGGGCAAATGGCGATGATTCCTGGAACTTCACACGGTGTAAAAAAGGAAAAGCCAGGTATCGTCAATAGCCTGATTCTGGAATTCCTCGGCACCGACATCCTACCGTCTTCGCTTAAGTCCTTGCGAACGGGCAGGTGATTCGCATCCTTATCGATATCAACTAACGGCGGCGCACGGTGAGGCCTCGCATTTCAGATTCCAGGAATGTTTATTAGCAGGATGGATATCGATAGCTGATAGGCAAACGACTGCGCCTATGGCTTCAACGAGCTCTGGACCAGATCTTAGTGAAACCATGACTGCCTTGCTAGCACTGCTTCGATCTGACGAGTTGAGCGATGGAGCGCGGGGTATCAGCCCAAAATGAGCTGACATGCCGTAACATCGTGGAATATCCGGCAACGCATAGACAAAGCCACCGTTGCTTTTAGGAGGATGATTCAATGGCCGAGATCGAAAAGCAAAAATGGACTGATATCGCAATCCCTCAAACGACTACGACAGTATATGAGGCATTGCATCAGCGACGGATGGCTTGGAATTTCGAGAACCGAGATGTTCCGCGCGATGCCGTAGAGAGAATGTTGGCAACAAGCGTATGGGCTCCGAACCACAAGCACACGGAGCCTTGGCGCTTCTTTGTCTCAACCAAGCATAGTGCCCATCGCCAAAGGATTGCAGATTTCGCTGAAAAAGGTATCTTGGCTCGAAATAGCGAAGACACAAGAATGGCGAGCGCGCAAAGAGAGTGGACCCTGAAACAGCCTCTGATTATCTTCGCTTACAGCGTGCCCGCGGAACGCGAAGATATCACGAAAGAGAACTATGCTGCAGTTGTATGTGCTTTGCACAACATAAGCTTGTCTGGTGTGGCTGAAGGCTTGGCTGTGACCTGGGAAACGGGAGGCATAGCCAAGTTGCCCGGGTTAGCAGAGGCGGTCGGTGGTGATCCAGATTGGGCCTTGGTCTCTATAGCGACCGTTGGTTACCCTGATGAGGAATCACCATCCTCTAGAACTCCGGTTTCAGAATTCGTGACCTGGGCTGAGTGACAGGGAAGCCTTAAATCGCCTCACTCTAGTGGCGATGCAACACAAACCATTTGAAAGGAATGCCGCTC
>CALGTL010000139.1 GCA_937901475.1 uncultured Dehalococcoidia bacterium | reverse complement strand
ACTTGAGGTTGCACTTTCTCAAATGTGCTTAGATAGTCACTTCAGAAGCATTCCTATGAGCGTCGGTATTGAGGAGAATCTCCGCCATATCGACTGAATAGGCGCAAAGCCGCCGTAAAGACTCAGACCATTTATCGAGGAATAACGCATCCTGGGTCTCTTGCACGCATTCCCAACAAATGTGTTTTCATTTTTTCGATATAGCCAATACAAGAACCATATACCCAATGCCACTCGACGAGGCGCATGGAACCTCTGATTGCGCTAGTCCTATTGGTTTCGATATTGGTTTGTGCATACCTAGCTTGGAACATAGGTGCAAACGATGTTGCGAATGCAATGGGGACTTCTGTCGGTTCTCGTGCCCTGACTCTTAAGCAAGCAGTCATTATAGCAGCCGTTTTCGAATTCATAGGTGCTTTCTTCGCTGGAGATGCGGTTACAGATACGGTTCGCAAGGGAATCCTTGTTGTTGATTTTGAAAATCAGGCTCTTATTGATGCAATTTCTAATGATTTGATGTATGGATTCATTGCAGCTATGATGGCTGCTGCGGTGTGGCTCACCATAGCCACACGATATGGATTGCCGGTTTCAACCACTCACAGCATCATTGGTGGAATCGTTGGTGTGGGTTTAGTCATGGAAGTCCAACACGGAACCTCTCTGATCGACTGGAATGTAATTGAGAAGGTCGTCATGTCTTGGGTCGCAAGCCCAGTTATGGGAGGACTATTTGCATTCTTCACCTTCTGGGTCATCAGGGAGACTATTCTTGAGACTTCTGATCCTGAGAAAAGAGCTCGCTGGATGGCACCCATTCTAGCTATTCCAACGTTCTTTGTTCTAGGTCTAGCACTGCAATTCAAAGCTCTGAAGGGATTCTTCGCGAGGGCGGCTAGTAATGGTTGGATAAATGACAAGAACGACTGGTTGCCAGTCAAGGAAAATGGATCTTGGAACCCAATGATGGAAAATGCGTGGTTTCCAATCAACAGCCTAATCCTAGCAGGAATAGTTTCTATTATTGCTGCAGTAGTTCTAGCTTACATCCTTCGAAACTACGAGTTCAAGGGAGAGAAAGAGGGTTTCCACGGAGTTGAGAGAATCTTCGTATGGCTACAAGTCATAGCTGCTGCATATGTCGCATTCGCTCACGGAGCCAATGACCGATCAAATGCCATAGGCCCGATGGCTGCTGTTTACCAAGTACTGGATGATGGTGGACTTGCGGAGATTGCACCCGTACCCACATGGCTAGTGCTTCTAGGAAGCATTGGGATAGCCGTCGGTGTAGTCACTTGGGGATGGAGAGTTATGGAAACCATCGGAAGTAAAATCACAGACATCACACCAACTCGTGGATTCGCCGCTACATTCGGTGCTGCAACTACAGTCCTAATCTTCTCGATGCCCTTCCTCGCAGTTCCAGTTTCCACCACCCACACTCTCGTAGGCGCAGTTGTGGGTGTTGGCCTAGCAGGGGGCGCCAAAGCCGTTGATTTCAGAGTCTTTGGAAAAATTATTGCCTCATGGTTGGCAAGCCTTCCCGCAGCAGGATTTGGTTCGATAGCAATCTACGTTGCAGTAAGCTCAGACCCCATTAAACTGCTAATTGTAATTCCAATGGCCTTTGCGGCTATCATCTACTCCATTTGGGCCACTAAGGACGGCGAAGTGTTTGTCGATGATGCCTTAGCCGATGCAGGTAGTAATTCAGAGAAAGGAGCTCCAACATACTTCGAATTGTTCCATACGCACGCCGAGGCCGTTGAGGAAACTGTCAACCACATGCTAGATGCGGTGAACATCGCTGCAGACGGAAATGACCCGAGTGAAGCCATCCAGGCAACTATTGCAGCGGAGTTGAGGGCTGACAATGTGAAGAACGACCTGAGGAAGAGGGTTGGGGCGGGCACTTGGAACCTACTGATGCGATCTGATGACTTCTACCATATGCTAGCTCGTCAAGATAGAATTGCTGACTATGCCCAAAACGTCGCCGAGCAATTATCCTTCAGGCCTCTCTACGACAACGCGGAGGCAAAATCCCTACTCAAGGAAATGGCACAAGCTGTCGCCAAGACCGCTTCCACCTACGAGGACACAGTTGCAGCACTGCGCGACTTGACCCTCTCTGGATACACCAAAGCCGGACGAGAGAAACTAGGGTCATTGATTGACGATGTCAATATGGCAGAACATGAGAGTGACATGGTAGAGAGTCGAGCCGCTGGATTCGTATTCAGAATCGGTGAAGACGACCCCTTGGCTGCCGTACACATGTATCGAGTTCTGCAGCGCCTTGATGATGTATCAAACGCTTGTGAGACCGCGGCAAACGCATTCCTTCCGATTGTGTACAACTGATTAGACCCAATCAGCACTCTCAGCAATACTACTAGGAGAG
>CALGTL010000138.1 GCA_937901475.1 uncultured Dehalococcoidia bacterium | reverse complement strand
GTCCATTTTACCCTTCTCAACTATAACCATCTCAAAATTTGAAATTGCAGCCTGTAGCTGATCGCAACGTTTGAATTTCGCATCCTGCTGCTTTTTCATAGCAGCAAAACGCTTGTTCAGAGTCACGAGCTCCACGTACAAATTTTCATGAGAATCAACAGCTTGATCCCAGCGAAGGGCTTCGGCTGCGCTCAGGAAAGAGTCTGCAGTTAGAGTCATGGGTTGGTCGGCGGCGAAAAGCTCGCCCTCGACCTTGCCCAAAGCTAGGGTAATCGCGCCCAACACCTGAGTGCAGTGTGCGCCAATTCCTTGCTTGATTTCGGCATTAAGATGCATTTGAAATTGCGACTTAATGTCCTTGGAGATTATTCCCCACAGTTCGATATATCCAGCTCGCAGTTGTTTCTCCTGTGTGCTGTCCAGCCTTTTGAGTAGGTCCGTGTATACCTTGTCAGCGGTCCTTGTAATGGTACCGGTGACTTGGCTACCGGAGGTAGGCTGAACCACAGAGATCTTTTTCGCGGTCTGATCGACAATCGTACTGATGAGCGCTGGCTGCGGCTCTTCAGCGAGGCACGTTGTGATCAGCTTGCTGAGCTGGTCACTCCGGGCCGCAACTTGAGTCGCAGTTGGCGCGGCGGGTATAACTGACATGCGTCGGTTACCGTCCACCTTTGCGGGCTTGTTTCCGCCGCCCACCTGCTGCAGTTGTTGCGCCATTTGAATTAGCGTTTGAACTGCGCGGTGGCGCGGGTGAAGCAACCTGCTCGAGACTGGTTAGCAGTCTTCTGGCGCGCTCCCGCCGTGAAGTTTGAAAACTGTCCTGTTGGTGCCCGGGCTGGAAGCGCCTGGCGTCCGAAGCAGAACTGTCCGTCGAAGTCGGCTGACTGGCCGGCTCCGCAAAGATTACGGTTGGAGACTCCTCCCAACTTCCCGTAGCTGTTTGCCTGACTGGAAAACCCCGGTAATCGCCCGGTATTCCCCCGCCCGCTCCTGCTATGAGTTGCTGGGTATCTTCGTAGACCCGCTCCGCAAGCGCCTGGCAGATTGCCGCGCGCTCCGATTCTGGTCGACGAGCAAGAAGATCCGGCGGCCCGTAAGGGTTGCCGTGACGCTCCTCGTTGCTGCTTATCACACCCGTCGCCCAGCAGATGGCGGCGAAGTGGTTGTCAGCTTCAGTCCAGGGCTCCGATTCAGTGGCAACGCCAACACGAAACAGAGTTACCCATTCTGAAAGATTTAGGGGTATGACACGATCTGCTCGCCGCGCCCCCCCTAGCATGCGTCTCTGGCCGGCCGCGCTTGCGCACAGACCGTCCAGGGACCCATAACAATAGATTTGACGCACGCACTCATCTCATCTCCTGCCGGCCCTGACCGGGGGCTATACCAGGCAGTGACATCGCATGTGGTATCTTCACACGTTGTAAGAAGGCTGTATTAGGAATCACACTGAGGCTGGCTGGAAGCCAGACCTGCACAATTACACATAGACGAACAGCCGAAGCACATTAAGGTACTCTACTGTAGATCTATAGTTAACTAGTACTAGCT
>CALGTL010000137.1 GCA_937901475.1 uncultured Dehalococcoidia bacterium | reverse complement strand
GAGGCTTCGCGGTTGTTATGAATTCATCCACCGGAGCCACCATCTCCTCTGTGAAGGATGTGGCCCCAGATGATATCGTGAGAGTGCAAGTTAAAGACGGATTTTTTGAAACTGATGTGCGGCCATGAGCAAACAAGACAAATCACCAACATTCGAAGACGCATTCACCGAGCTCAGAGCGACGGTTGAATCACTAGAAGGCAAAACTCTCTCGCTTGAGGACGCGACGAAGCTCTTCGAGAAAGGGATGTTGCTTGCAAAGCAATGCAATGAACAGCTCTCGAAAGCCGAACTCCAGGTTTCTCGTCTTCAGCGTAGCTTCGGCGAGCAAATGGCCATGATCCAGTCTGCCGAAGCCGAATTACTGGACAACGGCGAAGCGCGGGAATGATGCTTCGCGGCGATTTCCATATGCACACATATTATTCGTTTGACTGCGCGAACACGCCAGAAGCGCTTGTTCGCAGGTGTAAGCAGGTTGGGCTCAACTGCATCGCAGTCACAGATCACAACAGTATCGAAGGCTCAAGGGCCGTCAGCAAGCTCGCTGACTTCAGCGTGATTCTCGGGGAAGAAGTGATGACCACTTCAGGCGAGATCACCGGTCTATTTCTCCAAGAAGAAATTACACCAGGCCTAAGCCCCATAGAGACAGTGAAGCGCATCAAGGAGCAGGGGGCGCTCGTTTCTGTCCCTCATCCATTCGCAGGATCCGGCAGGTCTTCTTTGGCTCAAGGCGCCGTTTTAGAGATTCTCGACTACGTAGACATCATTGAAGGCTTCAACGCTCGAACAATGAGTTCGTCTATCACTGATGCGGGGCGCTCATTCGCAGCGAAGCATAACTTGGTCCGTACAGCAGTTAGCGATGCCCATACTCTCCAAGAGCTAGGGGGCACTTACACTGAGTTTCCTGAGTTTGATGGCACGCCTGAGGGGTTCAAGCAGGCTCTCGGGGAAGCAACTTTCACTGAACACCCTGCCGGGAAATTCGTTCATGTCTACTCAACACTGAACAAAGTCCGCCGCAAATTCTGGGGGCCCCGCAGGAGTCCGAGCACGTGACGATTCGGCTCGGTTGGTTCACCGCTGGTCGCGGGCCAGGCTCACTCGGAATGTTCGAGCACACTCTTTCCGCCATCGACGGTGGTTCATTGGACGCAAGTATCGATTTCGTATTCATGCAGCGAGAGCGTGGCGAAGGCGCAGGCAGCGATAGTTTCATGGACTTAGCTACCAGGCGAGACATTCCGCTGCTTACTCTCTCCTCCGCACGCTTCCGGCATGAGCACGGAGGTGTTTTTGCATCTCATCGAGAGGAATATGACGCGCAAGTAGTGGAGCTAATAAAGCCATACCACGTGGATGTCTGCGTACTAGCTGGTTATTTATTGATTCTCAGCCCGTTGCTAATTGAGGCATCCATCTTTGTGAACTTGCACCCCGCTCTACCCGATGGGCCTATAGGGCTGTGGCAGCAGGTAATTTGGAGACTTATCGACGATCGGGCCAGTGAGACTGGCAACATGACCTTGATTGTTACCAAGGAACTCGACCGTGGCCCGCAATTGACCTACGACCGTGTGCCTATCATTGGTAAAGGCTTTGACTCGCTTTGGGCAGAGGCTAGGTCAGGGCCAACAGACTTGCTTAAATCCACCGCAGGGGAAGCTCATCCACTGTTTCGTGCGATACGTGCAGCCGGCGTGCGTCGCGAGCCTGCCTTGTTGCTGGAAACCTTAAAGGCGATGGCCCAGGGCGCTCTGAGTGCAGTCAATCCGCCGAAAGTTCCTATTGATCTCACTAAGGAAGTGGAAGCGTCTCTAAGTAGTATCTAACCTGAGGTCAGTTGACTTACAGCGGGTTATATTTAGAGCAGGAAGGGTAATTAAGCGCTCTTAGCGCCGCTCAATCTCGATATTTCAATTACTTGATCATTCTGCGATAGCAATCGCGGCTGCGAAAGCTTTCCGTTAGCATCGACGTCAATCACGCATTTGTGTACGTGCTCAAGTGAAGGCAATTCGAACATCACATCGAGGAGAGCTTCTTCGATGATTGTTCGCAATCCTCGCGCTCCAGTTTTGCGCTCGAGCGCCTGCGCGGCCGCTGACTCCAATGACGCAGGCGTGAAACTCAACTGGACATCATCCAAGGAGAACAATTGCTCGAATTGTTTAATGACAGAATTTTTTGGTTCAGTCAGCACTCGAACCATATCGGGGAGATCCAGTCCGTTGAGTGCAACTACAACTGGCAAGCGCCCTATAAGCTCAGGGATAAATCCGTACTCGCCTAAATCCTCTGGCAACACAGCCTGTCTTATTTCGTTATCCGTACCTTTACCAGTGTCACCAGAGTGGAACCCGATACGATGATCAGACATCACTCGTCGGGCAATTACCTGCTCAATACCGTCAAAGGCACCCCCGCAGATGAATAAAATATTATCGGTTTTGATTTGCAGGAACTCTTGCTGAGGATGCTTCCGGCCACCCTGTGGAGGAACGTTGGCAACCGAGCCTTCAATTAACTTAAGGAGTGCTTGCTGCACACCTTCGCCAGACACATCACGTGTGATAGATGCGTTTGCGCCTTTTCGTGAAATCTTGTCAATCTCGTCGATGTAAATTATCCCGTGCTCAGCACGGCTTATGTCGAAGTCAGCAGCCTGAATCAGGCGCAACAAGATGTTTTCCACGTCTTCGCCTACGTAGCCAGCCTCAGTCAGTGACGTCGCATCGGCAATAGCGAAAGGAACATCAAGGATACGGGCCAGGGTTTGCGCAAGGAGGGTTTTGCCTGTCCCTGTAGGCCCAACCATCAAGATGTTGCTTTTCTGGATCTCAACATCATGAGACACCGAGTTTGACCAAACTCGCTTGTAGTGGTTGTAAACCGCAACGCTCAGCACTCGCTTCGCGCGGTCCTGACCGACAACATGCTCATCCAGTTTTTCTGCGATTTCCTTGGGTGAGAGGCTTTTCGGAGGCAGGTCAGGGTGCGCTGCAGTTTGAGCGCTCTCTTCCGTGATGATTTGCTGGCAGAGGCGTACGCATTCATCACAGATGAATACTCGCCCAGGCCCGGCAATCAAGCGCCTAACATTTGCCTGGGGTTTGCCGCAGAAGGAGCAAGTGTGCTCACTACGGGTTGTCGTTGTACCGGAGGAACTAGTCGGCATCAAAGATCCTTCCTCAGATAGCGATTGTTAGCTAGCGCTCGCCTCGGAACTGTCTTGACCCAAAACTTCATCAATCAGGCCGTATGCTTTCGCTTCAGGAGCAGCGAGATAGTAATCTCGATCTGAGTCTCGGGCGATTTTCTCGTAGGTCTGGCCGCTGTGCTTGACCAATATCCCTCGGATGATGTCCTGCATACGCAAAATTTCACGCGCCGCAATTTCAATATCCGCAGCTTGACCTTGCGCGCCACCGAGTGCTTGGTGCATGTGCACCGTCGAGTTTGGGAGTGCGAAGCGCTTGCCGGCGGCTCCTCCGGCCAGCAAGATCGTACCCATGCTCGCAGCCATGCCCACGCAAATTGTAGACACATCAGGCTTGATCAGTTGCATCGTGTCATAGATAGCAAGCCCTGATGTGATAACTCCTCCGGGGCTGTTAATGTAGAGATTAATGTCCTTATCTGGGTCTTCTCGCTCTAAGTAAAGAAGCTGGGCCACGATAACGTTGGACACTTGGTCGTTGATTTGAGTACCCAGATAAACAATGCGTTCTTTTAGCAGCATTGAATAGATATCGAAGGCTCGCTCTCCCCTAGCGCCACTCTCAATGACTGTCGGGATGATGTTCAGGGGTTGATTTACCAGGCTTCCATCTATGGGGCCGTGGATGGGGTAGTTATTCATCAATGCCTCCGGGCTACTTACTCTTTGGTCGGGTCGTTGTTGTGCCAGCCGCTTTCATGGAAGGGGCTTTCTTTGTCGCGGGTTTTGAAGCAGCGGCCTTCGTCTTGGCAGCGGCCCTTGCCTTGGGTTTCGCCGCCCCGCTCTTTGGCTGGGTTGCGATTCCCGACAGATACTGGAGTGTCTTGCGGTTCACCAGTACACGGCCAAGCGAGTCGCGCCGGTCGGGATCTTGGAACAACGTTCGCACTTGGTCGGCATTATCACCCGAATCCGAAGCCATAACCTCGATCTCTGCGTCAATGTCTGCGTCCGTTGATTCAAATTCTTGGCGCTTCGCAACTTCGCGTAGTACATGAGCGCGCTTCAATCGTTCTTCCACTTGAGGACGCGCTGACTCGTGCAATTCCTCTTCGGACATCGCCTGCCATGCAATTGCCTGCTGATAGTCCTCAATGGAGGTAAACCGACCTGCTTTGAACTCGTCCTGTCGTTCATGAACGTAGTGTTCCACTTCATGCTCGATAATCAGCGGGGACATCTCGAAAATTGCCCCCTCGACCACTTTGGCCAGAACCTCGTCTTGGTGCGTCGCATCAGCATTGCGCTGGTCGCGGTCTCGCAAATCGCCTTCAACGCGGTCGCGGAGTGCTTTCATCGAGTCGAATCCATCGCCAACTCCCTTGGCGAATTCGTCATCCAGGGCGGGAAGCTGTTTTCGCTTCACTTGGTGAACAGTTGCCTCGAAGAACGCTTTCTTACCAGCGTAATCCTGGTTCTCAAAATCCTCCGGAACGTCAACGGTGAAGGAGGTTGTCTTGTTCTGAGGTAACCCAACCAAACCTTCGTCGAAGCCAGGAATAGGGAATCGAGTGCCACTACGCGGAATGTATTCAGTGTTCTCACTCTTGACGATTTCACGACGGTCGCCATCTTCGTCAATCCAGCCTTCGACGGTCAGCTCGATAAGGTCATCCATCGCAACTTTGCCGGAAGCAGGTTCCCATACGGCTTGTTCTTGGCGTAGTTGATCAAGAACACCATCAGCCTGCTCGCTGCTGTCCGCAGCAGGTTTTTTCTCCACCCTGATGGACTCTAAGTCACCTAGGTCAACCGATGGCACCAGCGGGACAGTTGCCTTGAAGGAAGGTGGGTCAAAATTCTCAATCGCGACCGACGGAATGCCACCGAGTTCGAGATTCTCCTGCTCCACCGCCTTATTGGTGACATCCTGGATCATGCTGTCCAGTGCCTCGTTAATCAGGTAGTCTCGCCCAAACATTTGTTCCACGATTTTTCGCGGGGCTTTGCCCTTCCGAAATCCAGGGATATTCAGGCGACGAACTGCTTGGCGGTAGGCCTGGTCGAGATATGGCTCTACTTCGGCCTCGTCAAGGTCGATAGTCAGTATTGCTTCTCTTGGGGCACGTTGCTCGGAGATTACCTTCAATGTTCAACCCACGTTTTAGATACTAATTTCTTTTATAACACGCCTAAGCGTGACCGCGAAAGACTTGACAAGTCTTACTGCTTAGATGCCGGCTCCATCATTCAATCAAGAGCGTTTGGAATGGTGTCCTATTTACGGTAAAATTACCTCGCATATTGAGGAGCGCAGTTGGCAGCCCTCTCCTGGAGGTTATCGATGATATCCCTGGTCCGCTTAATCCTTAAAGGCACCTGGTTGGTACTCTTCGTTCTTGGTATCCAGCGAGCCGTCGAGATTTTCCATGGAGGCGCGAATCAGTTCATCGAACGAATTGAAGAGGGTGAGAGCGGCAATGCTGAGCGTACGTTCGCTCGGCTCCATGAAGCGCTCCATCACCGCCAGTCGCAACACGCCGGCGGGGATGACCCCTTCGGTGAAATGTAAAGTAACCCCACCCCCACGACCTGCTATCCGGCGGGTATCTTCTAGGAGTTTCCGTGCTGAAGTCGATCGACTGCGGTCAGTTACGTACCGACCATAACGAGCAAGAGGTCACCGTCGCTGGTTGGGTAAACCGACGTCGAGACCATGGAGGCTTAATTTTCATTGACCTTCGTGATTCCACTGGGCTCGTCCAAGTCGTTTTTCACCCTGACTCTCCTGCCCTTTTCTCCACCGCGGAACGCTTCCGGTCTGAATGGGTTGTCCAAGTGCATGGCAAGGTCCGCATGCGCCCTGACGGCACCGTAAATCCAAATCTTGACACCGGGGCCATTGAAATCGTCGCGGCCGAGGCAACTGTGCTCAACGCTTCGAAAACGCCGCCCTTCGACGTCAACCAAGACACACCTGTCGATGAGTTACTGCGCATGCGTTACCGCTATCTCGATCTTCGGCGCGAGCACATGCGAGACAACCTTCGATTGCGCTACCGCATCGTCAAATTCATTCGCGACTACCTCGATGACCTCAATTTCATAGAAGTTGAAACTCCGATTTTAATCAAGAGCACTCCCGAGGGTGCCCGCGACTACCTCGTACCCAGTCGCAACCACCCTGGTAGTTTCTACGCGCTTCCTCAATCTCCTCAACAACTTAAACAGCTCTTGATGGTTGCTGGAACCGACCGCTACTTCCAAATCGCTCGCTGCTTCCGGGACGAAGATCTCCGTGCTGACCGTCAACCCGAATTCACCCAGCTTGATGTAGAGATGGCTTTCGTCGAGTCAAGCGACATCATCAGCCTTATGACCGACCTTTACATCAAGATGGCGCAGACTCTCGCTCCGCAAAAAGAACTCATACTGCCTGTGCCAACTCTCACCTACGCCGAATCCATGTCTCGCTTCGGAAGTGATAAGCCGGACCTCCGCTATGGTATGGAGATTGGTGACCTTACCGACATTGTTGGAAACAGTGAATTCCAAGTCTTTGCCAACGTCATTCGTGATGGTGGAATGGTCAAAGGATTTAACGCCCCCGGGCACGCCGACATCACCCGCCGTCAGATTGATGATCTGGTCAATGTAGCACGCACTTACGGGGCAGGCGGGCTCGTCACCATCGGCATTGACTCGTCCGCTCCTTCCATCAACGCTCTAACCATCGACCATATACGAACTCCCGCGAAATCGCTCTCCATCGACGAAATAAAGGCCATCGCCGGCAAGGTGGGTGCGGTTCCTGGTGATCTCATTCTCGTCGCCGCTGGACCTCAGCCCAAAGTCGAGCCAGTGCTCGGACAGCTCCGCGTTCACATGGCAGATCGCCTTGGCCTCAACGACCCGAACAAGCTCGCCTTCTGTGTAGTAACCGACTTCCCTGCCCTGGAATGGCTCGAAGACGCCCAGCGCTGGCACGCTATGCACCATCCCTTCACCGCGCTCCGCGACGACCAATGGGATTTGCTCAAAACGAATCCTGGAGCCGTTATTGCCAAAGCCTACGACCTAGCCGCGAACGGGAGTGAATTAGCCGGGGGAAGCATCCGTATCCACCAGCGCGCCCAGCAAGAGCAAGTCTTTGCTGCCCTTGGCTATTCGCAAGTTGAAGTGGACGAACTCTTCGGCCATCTCCTTGAAGCTTTTGAATACGGCGCACCTCCCCACGGCGGGTTTGCGGGAGGGATTGATCGGCTCGTTGTCACACTATCCAACACCGCCGAATCCATTCGCGATGCCATCGCCTTCCCAAAGACCCAAGCAGGCGTGGATCCGTTATTCGGGGCTCCCTCGCCCGTGGCTTCAGCTCAGCTTGACGATCTCCATATCGCCATAATCGCAACTGATGAGGCGGGAGCATAAGTGGCACGCACGCCGCCGACGCGAGAGGTTGTTCGTGCTTCCTGAACTAACAATACCCCAGGTCGCAGTACTCCTCACATTAGGGTTATCCGTAGGAACATTCGGTGCAATGGTCGGCATCGGTGGAGGCATACTCCTTGTCCCTGTACTCCTTGTGCTCTTCCCCGGTGTTGAGCCGTCGGTTATCACTAGCATGTCTCTGACTGCAGTGATTCTCAACGCACTGTCTGCGACTACTGGTTATCGCAAGCGTCGGTGGCAGGACACTAGGACAGGGTTTGTACTCGTTGCCGCGGCGGTTCCGGCCGCCATTCTGGGAGCTTTCCTCACCCGCAGCGTAGACCGAGGCGGCTTCGAAATGATTTTTGGCATCGCGCTTATCCTCGGTGCTGTCTATCTAATCATTCGAGGCAAAGACTTACCTGATGTCACAGAACCGTCGCCCACCGGCAGCCCCAGGCATCTTGTCGACCGAGATGGCAACATCTACATTTATCGCGTACGCGAGTCTCTCGCCGCGGCTATCGCCGTATTGGCGGGATTAATCGCAGCCTTCTTCGGGATCGGCGGCGGCATTATCAACGTACCCGTCATGATGCTCGTTCTGAAAATGCCAGCGAAGATGTCGATCGCGACATCACAGTTAGAGCTCATGATTGCCTCGTTTGCGGCTGTTGCCGTTCACTTGGTCAGCACATTCGGTGAGTGGACTCCGTGGGTATTCGGTCTTGTTCTTGGGGTTGGTTCTTTTTCTGGAGCTCAGGTCGGAGTTCGTCTCGCAGGACGAGCATCAGGGCGCGCCGTCCTGATGCTGATTGCCGGGATATTACTAGTGTCTGGTACTCGCCAGATAATGAATGCCCTATAGCTTTACTTAGCGATTCTCTCATCGCTGAGAGCAAGCAATGCGCGGCATCCCACTCTGCGCTGACCCGATCTGATGCCGTTAGCAGTAACCATTGTTACGCCATTAACACCAAATACGGACCGAGCGAGATCACGCTATCCGTTTTAGTAATCTCTACTGCCACTCAACTCGAAGAACAAGCAGGGAGATTACGCGTCTGCAGAGTATTCTGCCGCCCGCAAAGTATTCTGCAACAGCATAGCAATGGTCATTGGCCCAACTCCGCCTGGCACGGGAGTGATTGCTGAAGCCTTCTCAAAGACTTCCTCATACGCCACATCACCTACCAGCCGATAGCCACTCTTGCGAGTTGCATCCTGAACGCGGTTGATACCTACATCGATGACAACCGCGCCTTCTTTAACCATGTCCGCCGTAATCGCATTAGCACGGCCCACCGCAGCAATCACAATATCAGCCTGGAGAGTGTATGCTCCAATGTTGCTCGTCCCCGTGTGAACCACCGTCACCGTTGCATTCGCTCCAGGGTTTTTCTGCATCAGGAGGGCCGCCAGAGGCTTGCCAACGATATTGCTACGGCCAACAATTACCACATGCTTCCCAGATGGATCATTGCCCGTCCTGATAAGCATCTGCTGCACACCCGCCGGTGTCGCAGGCAAGAAGCGAGGGTTCCCTTCGAGTAGCAAGCCCGTGCTGACCGGATGCATTCCATCAACATCTTTATTGGGGTTAATTGACTGGATAATTGTCCGTTCGTCGATTTGCGGAGGCAAGGGCAGCTGCACCAACACTCCGTGAAATCGCTCATCCTCATTCAGATTCGCCACCAATTCCTGTAAATCCTTCTGCGTCGTGTCCGCCGGTAGATTGATGGTCTCGCTGAACATCCCTGCTTCTTCACAGGCAATGCCTTTATTGCGCACGTACACAGCTGACGCCGGGTCGTCACCAACCAGCACAGCCACCAGCCCTGGCGTAACATTCTTATCCGCCTTGAGCCTGGCCACGCCCTCTGCCACCTCTGCGCGGATATCTATCGCCATCTGCTTACCGTCGATCCGTAGGGCTGTCACCGTCGCACCTCACACGTTAGGGAAATCTTCGCCATAATATCAGTAGGCCTTCATCAATCAGCACTATAATCCAAGAGTTTTCAGTCCTTGATATTTTCGATCGAGTAATCACTTGCAAGATATTTCCGTCGGGGTCGACATCATCGAAATAAATCGCATCGCCTCAACTATCGAGCGATTCGGTGAGCGTTTTCTTAACCGTATCTATACAGACGGAGAAATCGCCTATTGCCGTGGCAGATCGGCCCAACTAGCCGCTCGATTCGCGGCCAAAGAAGCCGTCATGAAAGCCCTTGGGACTGGCACTCGTGGGGTCGGCTGGCGAGAGGTTGAAGTCACGCGTAAACGCACAGGAGAGCCGGGGATTGAGTTGCATGGGCGTGCCGCAGAACAAGCCACGAAACTGGGTATCGATCGACTAGCTCTCAGCATCTCACACTCACGGGAGTACGCAGTTGCATCAGTCGTAAGCAGAGTGAGATAGCAAATGAAAATAGTCACCGTTGCACAGATGCGGGAGCTCGAGCAGCAAGCTGTTAAGGCGGGCATATCCGAGGAATCCCTTATGGAAACTGCCGGGCTATCCGTGGCGAGGAGGATTGCGCAGGTTACGGATGGCATCCGTGGCAAGCGGGTCGTCGTTCTAGTTGGCCCAGGCAACAACGGTGGAGATGGCATGGTTGCCGCCCGCTACCTCGCGGATTGGGGAGGCCTCGTCACTCTGTATATGACCAACGGAAGGCGACGGGGCGACAAGTTCGAAGAATGCCGTGCCAGGCATGTACGTGTAGTAGAGGCGATTGACGACATCGGGAACCTTGAACTCGGCAGTTACGTGTCCTTGGCTGATGTGGTCGTCGACGCTGTTCTTGGCATTGGCAATGACCGCCCTCTAAGCGACTCGCTCCGGTCTGCTTTTGAAGAGATTGCGAGGCTGAAAGAGGAGCAACCCTGGCTTAAATATATAGCTATTGATGTACCCACCGGCCTTGAAGCCGACACGGGAGTTACCGACAAAGCATGTTTTCCCGCCACTATCACGCTGGCACTTGGCGCTCCAAAAGTTGGTCTCTATCGATTTCCTGGGGCCTCTTATGTGGGCAGTGTTGAAGTTCTACGTATCGGGCTTCCTGAAGAAGTTGATGGAGCTTTTTCTCTCGAGCTATGCGACGAGGCTGCCGTTGCCTCTCTTGTACCCAAGCGGCCAATGAATGGACACAAGGGGTCGTTCGGCGATCTTCTCGTCATAGCCGGCTCACGCCGTTTCATCGGAGCGCCAGTGCTTGCCACGACCGCCGCCTACCGCGCTGGTGCGGGATTGGTTACTCTTGCCGCACCTGAAACAGCGTCCCGGTTGGCAGGCCCCAATCTCGCGGAGCAAATACATCTGCCGCTACCGGAAACGCCTGAAGGCCAGATTGCATTAACCGCTTCTGGTCAACTACATGCCGCCGCTGGCAAAAGCGCAGCGCTCGCGATTGGACCGGGGTTGGGGAATGTCGAAAGCATTCGAGGGCTGATGCAGAGCCTCTTTCTCACAGAACCTTACCTGGAAACACCATCCGTCATCGACGCAGATGCCCTCAACGCCTTATCACAAGCATATCGCTGGTGGGAATCCCTTAAGGCGCTCGCTGTCTTAACTCCTCATCCTGGAGAGATGGGGCGGCTGCTCGATAAAACAGTGCCCCAGGTGCAGGAAAATCGAGTCGAAATTACCCAGCGCGCATCAGTTCAGTGGGCCCAAGTCGTCGTGCTGAAAGGAGCACACACCGTTATTGCATCGCCAGACGGGCGAACTACGGTGAGTCCTTTTGCAAATCCAGCGCTGGCAACTGCCGGGACGGGAGATGTCCTGACAGGAATCATCGGAGCGCTATTGGCACAAGGCCTCGCCCCATACGATGCAGCAAGGCTCGGTGTTTACGTTCACGCAGCAGCAGCGGAAAGAGTGAGTCGACGGGTTGGAAGCAGCGGGCTTTTAGCCAGTGATCTTCACGCAGAGATTCCACTCGTGATGGATCGCTTGCGCTACACGCCTACATAAGTAGTTTATGGTCAATCAGCCGCAGTCCGTTACGCGCGATTGCTGCTTTGCTCCAACTCAAGCAGCAATCGCGCATCATAGGTCAATGCCAAGGACAATCGACTTGAGAAGAAGAATCGCGCATAGCATTTAGCCCCCTCACGCCATTGAATTTCATAGGAAAAGACGTTGAGCCTACGGCCGAAGACTATTACTGTCTGCATTTAGAGTATAAATTAGAAGCGAAATGAGCATGCTCCCGGTAGGATTTGCCTTGACAAGTCCGCCAAAATAGCATCTCTATGCACGATATACTGGTTCCACAATGCTCCTCGCTCTAGACATAGGTAACTCCAACGTCACCATAGGCGTGTTCGACAACGAACACATTGTTGCCACTTGGCGCCTAGCAACTGATGCCCACCGCCAACCAGACGAGTACGCACTCCAACTCAAAAATCTGTTGCCCATGAAGGGCATAGGGGTCGAGCAGATTGACGGAGTCGTTCTTTGCAGCGTTGTCCCACCGCTGACTGCGGTTTTTGAGGATGCCTGTGGTTTCCTTTTCGGCATTCAGCCTCTCGTCGTCGGTACGGGCACTCGCACCGGCGTACGTGTGCGCTATGACAACCCTCGCGACGTCGGTGCAGATCGAGTGGTCGATGCCGTCGCCGCGTACAGCCTATACGGCGGGCCATGCATAGTCGTCGACTTCGGCACGGCAACCGTATTCGATGCGATATCTATAGAGGGTGAATACCTCGGCGGGGCCATCGCCCCAGGCCTTGGGGTTTCAGCCGAATCGCTCTATGCAGCTACGTCGCAACTCCGACGAGTTGAGCTCGTAGCCCCACCGGCCGCAATCGGTAAAAACACCGCACATTCGATTCAGTCGGGATTGCTATTTGGCTACACAGGTCTGGTTGAGCACATGGTGAAGCTGTACAAGCAAGAGATGGATTCGCCCAACGCCACTGTCATCGCAACGGGAGGCCTAGCCCCTATCATCGCTGAACGTACAGACATATTCACGCACGTCAATGAAGAGTTGACTTTACAAGGATTGCAACTCGTATTCGAGCTCAATAGGGAACCATATTCACGTACCGATACCGCAGGGAGCGATTCATGAGTGGGCCTTTCGACGGCAAACGAATATTACTCGGTGTATCAGGCAGCATCGCCGCGTACAAAGCAATCGATATCGCCAGCAAGCTCACGCAAGCAGGTGCCGTCGTCAACGTCTTGATGTCCCAAGCCGCGATCCAATTCGTAACTCCTCTCACTTTTCGGAGCGTCACCCATCAAGACGTAGTCACTGATCTCTTCGATATTCAATCTCGCCACGCAATCGAGCACGTCAAGCTCGCGAACAGTGCGGACCTGCTTGTAGTCGCACCAGCAACCGCCCACACGATAGCAAAACTCGCGCTTGGCCTTGCGGATGACCCTATTACTGTCACCGCGATAGCAACATCTGCCCCGTTGGTGATTGTCCCCGCTATGGATGCGAACATGTGGCATCACCCGGCGGTGCGCGCTAACACTGACGTTTTGGTGAGTCGGGGCGTAACGATAGTAGGTCCTGCAGAAGGCAGGCTTGCCTCTGGCCTCATGGGCTGGGGGCGACTCGCCGAAACAGCAGAGGTTATTGGCGCGATTGCTACAAAGCTCGGTTCCCAAGGGGACCTGGCAGGTCGCACCATCGTGGTGAGCGCCGGTGGCACACAGGAGGCCATCGACCCGGTCCGCGTCATCACGAATCGCTCATCAGGCAAGATGGGCTACGCTGTTGCAGCAGCCGCGCGCGACCGAGGTGCAAGAGTTCTTCTTATAACCGCGTCAACATCGCAGGATGATCCAGTCGGCATCGAGACGCGCCACGTAGAATCAGCGAGTGAAATGCTCAGTGCAGTCTTAATGGATTGCCAAGGCGCGGATGCCATCGTTATGGCAGCAGCCGTCGCCGATTACACTCCAGTTAATCCCGCTACCAATAAAATTAAAAAAAGCGCTACGGGCAAGATCAGCATTGAACTGACCAAAACCGTGGACATCCTCTCGGCTATCCCACGTGATCTCGTGAGAGTGGGATTCGCCGCAGAAAGCACGAATCTCATTCCGTACGCGCAGGCCAAAGTCGAGTCTAAATCACTCGACTTCATTGTAGCCAATGACATCACTACGCCCGGATCTGGCTTTGGTGCCGACAAGAACAAAGTTAGCATTGTGAGCCGCGAGAAAGTGGAAGACATACCAATTATGTCAAAGTACGCGGTCGCGAACGAGATATTGGATCGGGTCGCAAAGCGATTTGTCGTTCAGCGGTAGCTGCTGCTAGTCGGTCAGGGGTTCTCTTGTGGTTCGACTAGGAGCTGTAGCGGTAGTTGTAATCACCATCAGGGCAAGCACGAATACTATGGCAAACAGGCCTACATTCACCAAGAACACGCTCCTAAAGCCGAATGTAACCACTGCCGCCCCGCCGATTAACGGACCCAAAGCAGTACCAATTGAGTGAGCGACCTGGCTGGCCCCGAAAGCAGACCCATGCAAACCGGGCGGTGTCTTCATCGCAATTAACCCTTGCAGTAATCCACCCAGTCCACCCTGAAAGAGGGCAACCAGCGCAACCAACATCGTAAACGCCACTATTCCATGAGCGAAGAAAGGACCCAGTGAAGCGACAGAGGCAGCAGCAGCAGCAGCAATAAACATGCGCCTCATTCCTATTCTGCCCGCCAGCCAGCCCATTCCGATTGATGAGATAGCACCTGATATTCCGATGGCCGCGAACACAATCCCTGTTGCGGTCGCGCTGTCAGAGCCACCATCAGCATGCGCTACCAGACCTGCTATCGCCGGGGTGATCATCAGCACCCCTGAGTGCAACATCATAACCATCACGAGCACGGGCAAGAATGTCGAATTCCCAACCAGTGACCACAGGCTTCGAAATGGTTCCGTCACTCCCTTCACCGCCTGGGGTTTAGTGAAATCTTCGCGAACCAGAGTCACCACCATAAGTGCAGCAAGTAACAACCCAAGCCCAGTCGCCCAGAAAGCCGCACGCATGCCTAGAGTGTCAAAGATAGCTCCACCGACAAGCGGCCCAATTGCTGTTCCGAATAGCAAGGCGGACATTGTCGCCCCAGCGGCTAGTGGCAACTTATCCTTGGGGGTGTGAGCAGCGACCAGAGCCATAATGGTGGGAACTACGCCACTTGTCGCACCTACGAGGAAGCGGCTCGCAACTAATTGCGAAGCGTTTTGCACGTAACCAGAAAGAATTAGGAATATTGCGCCAAGCACCAGCGCGCGAAGTATGTTTAAACGCCGTCCATATCTGTCGCCCACTACGCCCCAGATGGGAGCGAAAAGCCCCATGCCCAGGCCTAGTAGGCCCCCAGATATACCAGCCAGAAACGCTGCGCGCTCTAAATCATCAACGCCGACTTCAGCGAAGAAGATAGGGAAAAACGGGAAAGTGAAAGAGAACCCGAGAGTGGTTACGACCTGAGCGAACCAAAGAACGATAAGATTGCGCTTCCAAGGAAACGATGAAGGGTTCGGGGTCATTACCATCCTAATTAGCAGTTCGATTCTAGTGTAGCAGGCAGATTCAACTGCTATACGTCGCGATTCATACATCCCTTTACGTGGATTTTCTCGGTTGACCGAGGTCATGCCTACCCCTAGAATCGATCCTTGGCACACACCCATTCATCACCCCTACGGACCCCCTTTTCATGACCAACCAAGATGCCTCCCAGCAGCTGTCCAAAACCTACGAGGCAGCAGACATTGAGGAGCGCCTTTACAAATGGTGGGAGTCGTCGGGGTACTTCAAAGCCAATCCGAATCCTGAAAAGAAGCCGTTTACCATCGTGATGCCGCCGCCCAACGTAACAGGTGAGTTACACCTAGGCCACGCTGTCACCGCGACAATCCAAGACTCACTCACTCGCTACCACAGGATGCAGGGATTCGAGGCCTTGTGGCTGCCCGGTAAAGATCATGCCGGCATTGCCACTCAGATGGTGGTAGAGCGTGCAATTGCCTCTGAGGGCCTAGACAGGCACCAGTTGGGGCGCGAAAAATTCGTCGAACGCATTTGGGATTGGGTAGGAAAGTACGGAAGCATCATCGATAACCAGCACCGGCGCCTAGGAGCGTCCTGTGACTGGACGCGCCTGACGTTCACTCTTGACCCTGGCCCCAGCAAGGCTGTTAGGACGACTTTCAAAAACCTCTACGAAAAGAATCTGATCTATCGTGGGGAGCGGATGATTAACTGGTGCGTCGGTTGCCGGACAGCGCTATCAGACCTTGAAGTCGAACATGCGGACGAAGAAGGCGCGTTCTACAATATTCGCTACCCATTAGAGTCCGGAGACGGGTACATCACCGTGGCAACCACGCGCCCAGAAACGTTGCTCGGCGACACGGCAGTGGCGGTGAATCCCAGCGACCAGCGCTTCGCGGCGTTCCGTGGCAAGAATGTCCTTCTTCCTATTCTTCGCAGACCTATTCCCATCATCGAAGATGATGCCGTCGCAATCGATTTTGGGACTGGTGCACTTAAAATTACCCCAGGCCATGACCCCAATGACTTTGAAATTGGCGAGCGCCACAGCTTGCCAGTCATCAATATCCTGAATGACGACGGCACTCTTAACGAACAGGCGGGCCCCTACCAGGGCTACGACCGCTTTGAGGCGCGCAAGGCTATCGTAGAGCAACTCGACCGTGAAGGCTTACTGCAGAGTGTCGAGAATCACCACCACTCCGTCGGCCATTGCCAGCGCAGTGGTGACATCGTCGAGCCCATTGTCAGCAAGCAATGGTTCGTTCATGTGGAGCCGCTAGCGAAGCGCGCGCTTGACGCAGTCCAGTCAGGCAAAATCACCATCGTGCCTGACCGCTTTGAGCACGAGTACGCCCATTGGATGGAAAACCTCCACGACTGGTGCATCTCTCGCCAGCTCTGGTGGGGACATCGAATTCCTGTTTGGTATTGTGGGGATTGTGATCATGTAACAGTCTCCATCGAAGACCCCGCGCACTGTGAAGTCTGTGCTTCGGCAAATATCGTGCAGGACGAGGATGTCCTTGACACCTGGTTTTCATCCGGCCTATGGCCTCATTCAACTCTGGGTTGGCCCGAACAAACTGAAGACCTGAAGTATTTTTACCCAACAACTGTACTTGAAACGGGCTATGACATTCTCTTCTTCTGGATTGCGCGCATGGTCATGATGGGATTGGAGAATATGGAGAACATCCCGTTCTCCACTATCTACCTTCATGGCCTCGTTCGCGATGAGCATGGCGCTAAGATGAGCAAGACCAAGGGCAATGTGATTGACCCCCTTCAGGCGATTGGTGAGTACGGGACCGATGCACTGCGGTTCGCCTTAACCACGGGTAACACACCGGGTAGCGATACTCGCATGAGCCCAGGCAAGCTTCAGGCTGCACGCAATTTCTCCAATAAATTGTGGAATATTTCTCGATACGTGCTTAGCACCCTAGACACCGATGTGGACCTCAACGGATGGAACGGGGAAGCGCTCCCTCGTGAACATATCGAAGATCAGTGGATTCTCAGCCGGGCGCAATTGACTGCCATGAAGGTCAACGAACTCATCAAGGACTGGCAACTCGGCGAAGCCGAACGCGTCATACACGATTTTATATGGAATGACTTCGCTGACTGGTACATTGAGCTTGCCAAGGTTCGCATTCGCTCTGGCGACGACGACCCTCGTAAAGTGCTTGGTCACGTCCTAGAGCGATCACTTCGTCTCTTGCACCCGTTCATGCCGTTCATTACCGAAGAGCTCTGGCAACATCTAACCAAGGCGCTCCCCAGAGAAGGCATTCAACCTGACAGTATCATGCTTGCCCCTTACCCTGATCCCGCTGCTCGCATGAGCGCTGAAGATCTGAGCGCTCGCCTTACCGAGCAAGCGCCCGCAGGCGCCATTGTCGAACTGATGATAGGAATAGTGCGCGCGATAAGGAATGTACGCGCCGAGTTCAAAATCGAACCCGCTCGACCGATAGATGTTTCGATTGAGGTGGCCGAGCATGCCCCATTAATCGAAACCGAAGCCAATGCTATCAAGCAGCTCGGCCGTGTGGGTAAAATTGATTTTGGTCCGAGCCCCGCAAAAGAGGGAACCATCAAGCTTGTAGTTGGAGCCGCTACTATCACTCTAGCAATTGGTGATGTAGCCGACCTTGCTGCCGAACGGCTGAGGCTTGAGACTGAGGTTCAAGAAACCGAAAAGTACATACGAGGCCTTTCCGGCAGGCTCTCCAACGAGCAATTCACCAGCAAAGCTCCCCCTGAGATTGTCGAGGGGGAGCGTGAGCGGCTCAAAGGCGCCGAAGATCGAGCAGCACGAATCCGTGAACTCCTAAACGACCTTAGTTAGAGACCCGTCAAGTCGCTCCATCTGATCATTTCCGCCCTGCAAAGAAGAGGCAAGGACGTATATGGCCTCACCAGACCCCGTTAGACATAATCTGCTCCGGCCGGAGCTAATCATCGTCGTTGGAGGACTCAGCGCAACAGCGCATGCGGCGATGATGATTACTATTCCAGCTCTTCCCAATTTCATGGAAGAGCTGGGAGGGTTCATGTTCATCGGGGTCAGCATGTCCATTGGCATAGCTCTTGCCTCATCCAGTTTGGGCAGGGTCGTCACCAATATTCCTGCTGGCTTAATGTCAGAGCGCGTCGGGCGAAAGCCGATAATGATCATAGGAGCCGTGATCATCGCAGTATTTGGCAGCCTGAGCGGCGTCGCACCCAACGCACCGTCATTCTGGGTTTTCCGGTTGATCATGGGCGTCGGTAGTGCAATGGTTATCACTATCGCCAACGTCGTGGCGACTGACCTCAGCAGCGTAGAAAACCGAGGGCGAGTACTCGGAATGATGCATGGAATGCAACTGGTCGTCGGCATTTCAACGCCTGCGCTAGGCGGGTTTCTCGCGGCGTACGTCGACATCCGGACTCCATTTTATCTTTCCGGTGCGGGCACAGCTGTCTTCGCCCTATGGGCGTTGTTCCGTTTGCCTGAAACACGCCCAAACATCACACGTATCGCCTCCGAATTCGGAAAGACCTCGCGTCGTCAAACCGGCGCTTGGTCCTTATTGAAAGACCCGAGTTTCTTTTGGATATGTATGATTGGCTTTGCTACTTTCTATCTGAGGAACGGGGCAACCACAGGACTTATTCCCGTATATATGAAAGATGTGCTGGCCATGGGCCCAGCGGATCTTGGGATTCTCTTTACAGTCGCATCAGTCATTCACGGAATAATCATCTACCCAGCTGGTTGGGCATCGGATATATGGGGACGCAAGCCCTTGATTGTGCCCACCGGGGTATTTGTAGGAATTGGTGTGGCCGCTGTCCCTTTCATGACCGATGTCATGCCCTTCGTAATCACCTTCGTTCTCCTTCATGCTGCTATTGGCTGGGGAGGGCAGGCTCCTGCGGCCTACCTTGGTGACATCGCTCCTGATGGACATAGAGGTGCGGCCTTCGGGATGTACCGAACGTTCGGCGATACGGCAGGAATCGTAGGCCCGCTAGTTGCGATGGGGCTTGCTGACTACGTTTCTTACACCGCCGCATTCGGGTCTGGGGCCCTACTATGGAGCCTGACTGTGTTCATGTTCTGGAAGGTTGCGAAGGAGTCGGCTGGTAGCAAACGCACTCACCCTCGAACGATGCATACAGTCACTGAACCACCTGTCCGTCAATAGCCCTGTCTCTATTGCCACCAACGGTTGCACTCTAGAGTCGTCATCTAAAGAAATCAGTTGAATTCCGGCCCAATACTTAGGTGCACAGTCCGCACTTGCAAAACGACCGATTGACGTACCCGGCTACATACCTTCTCACCTATTAGATTTCATTCATGTAAGTGCATCATGGCTTTGGGTTTTCCTGGTCCTTAGTATGTGCAATTCATATTAACAATCATCTTCATTAGCTATTGATCCGAAGGCTTCTTCGCCATAAACCTGTGGCGCTACTTCCCGTATATTTTCAAGCATTGCTAGCCCTTTGCGAGTATCCGATGCGATGCGAGATGAATCTTGGTGGGCCAATCTATGCTTGAACATCCAATATGTGAATTCTTTCCATTCGGTCATAGAAAATTTCACGCTGGTGCGCTCGTTTCGCTCTTTGCGAAATCGGCGCATCAGCGTTTTCATATCAGTCTGATACAGCCTTTGGCAGACTAGGTCGTGAACGCCAATCAGGTGATGAAGGCCCCGGACCCCGCGTTCCTTTTGCACTTCATGTTCGACCGCTAACCACAGAGCTTCCTCCACGACAACGCCGTAGAAGAAATTCAAATGTGCCCGGTATTTCTCGAAGCCCAATGCTTCTCTGAAATAAGAGGGCGTTACACCACTAGGAAGATGGCCTGTGAGCAGTAGTCGCTCCATTGCAGCAGTCGGAATGAGGCCGGGAGAAGTCTGTTCTACATGACGCAGCAGCCTTTCAGCGAGAAGCAGCCAATCGAAAGCCTCTCCTCCCAAAAGGTATATCAACTCCGCACCATCCAGAGTTTCACGAGGTGACGCCCAGCGACCAATAGCCCCCAAAAGTGCAGGCCCCCAAGGGGTTCCAGTGTTGATATCGCGGACCAATTCCCGCAGAACGGGGGAAGTCACATTCCCGAGGAGATAATCTATACCGGTGTCCTTTATGAACGAGCGGCTGTCGACGATTTCCTCCATCACCGTTCTTACGCGCCAATACCGTGGCAGCGCTTATACTTCTTGCCGCTACCGCAGTAGCAGATATCGTTGCGCCCTAGCTTACTAATCGATGGCACCGAGGCACTCGCTT
Source organism: uncultured Dehalococcoidia bacterium (assembly GCA_937901475.1). Taxonomy (GTDB): domain Bacteria; phylum Chloroflexota; class Dehalococcoidia; order Lucifugimonadales; family Australimonadaceae; genus CALGTL01. Next base: position 3,794 of record CALGTL010000137.1, on the reverse strand, counting down.
GATGGCCAACCTTTGACATCACCGTTGTTGTCTTCTTCATGTCCACCACACCGCGTTTCTTTGCACTCGATGCTGGAATGCCCTTAGTGGCCTGCGCCCGCGCGGTCGATTGCTCGTGCTGCTCTGCGGGTGCCACGTGGAAAATGGCATGGGCGATATCATGGCGTATTCTTGAGAGCAGCTCCTCGAATGCCTCGTGGCCTTCCTTCTTGTACATGACCAGGGGATCCCGCTGACCATATGCCTGCAACCCAATGCCCTGGCGAAGGTTCTGCATCATCGTCAAGTGCTGAAGCCACAAGCGGTCCACTATTTGTAGCATCACTGCACGCTCGATCTTACGCATCACTTCCGCAGTGAATTTGGCCTCTGTTTTTTCATAGAGTGACTCTGCCGCATCCAGAACAGCATCCTCGGTCTTTGCGCGTCCGTTTTCGAAAACGAAATCCTCATCGATTTCCTCAGGCAACGGGACAATTGTCTTTATCTCAGCCAACAACATCTCTAGTGGCCACTCTGCGGGGTCGCCACGCAGGGCAGATTGAATAGCTCGGGTAATTTCCGCCCCAACCATTTCTTGAACATTTTGCTTGAGATCTTCTCCTTCGAGTACCTTACGACGCTGCTCGTAAACAACTTCACGTTGACGGTTAACTACATCGTCGTAATCCACCAAATGCTTGCGAATATCAAAGAAGTAGGACTCAACCTTTCCTTGCGTCATCTCTAAGGTTTTAGTGAGTATTCCGCTCTCAATAGGCACATCTTCAGGAAGTGCTTTACCGACCAATCGGCCTGCGAACGTACTCCCGAATCGAGTCATCAAGTCATCTTCCAGAGAACCATAAAACCGAGTTTCTCCAGGGTCTCCCTGACGGCCTGATCGACCGCGAAGCTGGTTATCGATGCGGCGAGACTCATGACGCTCAGTGCCGATTACATAGAGGCCTCCCATTTCCAGAACAGCACCGTGATTGAGCTGCCATTGCTCCGGAGAGGTGGCAAGCTTCGGGTCGCCTCCGAGCACTATATCTGTGCCACGGCCAGCCATGTTCGTCGAGACAGTCACTGCGCCAGGCTTACCAGCATTGGCCACAATTTCCGCTTCACGTTCATGGTTCTTGGCATTCAGTACTTCGTGTTTAATACCACGACGACGCAGCATTTCACTCAATTCCTCTGAGTGCTCGATAGAGCCTGACCCAATGAGTATCGGGCGTTGAGCGGCGTGGAGTTCTTCGATTTGCTCTACCACCGCAGTAACCTTAGCGGCTGCCGTTTTATAGACGAGATCGGGGTAGTCCTGGCGCACCATAGGCCGATGCGTTGGGATAGCCATTACTTCAAGTCCGTAAACTTTATGGAACTCCTCCGCTTCCGTCATAGCGGTACCGGTCATACCGGACAGCTTTTCGTACATGCGAAAGTAGTTCTGAAGAGTAATCGTCGCGTAGGTCACTGCCTCCCGTTGGATCTTCACTCTTTCTTTGGCCTCAATTGCCTGATGCAATCCCTCGCCGTAACGACGGCCCGTCATCTTGCGCCCTGTAAATTCATCAACGATGACCACTTCCCCGCTCTCTACGACATAGTCTTTATCGCGGAGGTAGATGGCATGGGCGCGCAGCCCGTTCTCGACATAATGTGTCACTACTGAATTCTCAGGAGAGTACAAGTTCTCAATATTTAGCAGTTTCTCAAGTTTGGTGATGCCCTCATCGGTCAACATCACCTGGCGTTCTTTTTCCTCAATGAAAAAATCTTCATCGCGAACAAGCCGAGGAGCAATTTGCGCAATTGTCTGGTACAGAGACGTAGGTTCATCAGCCTGGCCGCTGATAATTAAAGGTGTCCGCGCCTCATCAATGAGAATGTTGTCCACCTCGTCAACGATGGCGTAGGCCAAGCCTTGTTGTACTTGCAAAGACTTGTCCGTCGCCATGTTGTCACGGAGGTAGTCGAAACCGAATTCATTGTTCGTACCGTAGGTGATATCGGCTTCATACGCCTCTTTACGCGAGGACGGGCGCATACTGTCGGGTATGGCTCCTTCATCAGGGTTGCCAGGTTCGTAAACCAAAGCTGACTCGTGCTGAAGGCACCCAATTGTCATTCCCAGCGCGTCGTAGACTGCTCCCATCCAGGCAGAGTCACGCCGCGCGAGATAGTCATTCACCGTAACGACGTGAACCCCACCGTCCTCAAGAGCGTTCAGGTAAGTTGCAAGCGTGGCCACGAGAGTCTTACCTTCTCCGGTTTTCATCTCGGCCACTTTGCCTTCGTGAAGAACCGCGCCTCCAATCAATTGAACATCGAAATGGCGCATACCGAGCGAGCGCATTGCCGCTTCACGCACCGCAGCAAACGCCTCCGGAAGCAAATCCTCCAGAGTCTCACCATCGTCAATTCGGTCGCGAAATTCTTCAGTTTTAGCCCGGAGGGCATCGTCGGATAGCAATTGAAACGCAGGTTCGAGGTCGTTAACCTCGTTCACTACCCATTGGTAGCGCTTGACCTGCTTTTCATTGGAGTCCTTGAAGACACCGAGCAGTTTGCTGACCATCAAATCTCCCGTTTCCTCACTGTCGGAACAATGCCTCTATTCTACCAGCCGTACCTGATAGCACTTCTACTAATGAGTGCGGTTATTGCAATTTGGATTACAGTTAACTGCCGACTACCTCCAACGTACGCCGCTTGTCGTCAATGCCTTCACCTCCGATAACATGGAGCCATGTTCTCCCATCGCGCAAATGGCCAAACCATGCCGCTAACTTCGCTTATTAAGGAATGGACGCAATCACCTGGTGCACCCGCTACCATTATCGTGGGAGTTGACGGCCCGGCTGGCGCTGGTAAAAGCTCATTCTGTGCCGCACTAAAAGCCATGCACTCCACTATCACCATAGTTCATATGGACGATTTTTTCGTTCCTCTAGCCCTTCGTAATGCCCCTAGTGGCGAATTTGGTCGCCAAGTCGACTGGCGCCGTGTTTTAGAGCAAGTTCTCGTTCCGCTAATCGAAGGAACCCCTGGTCGCTATCAGCGCTTTGACTGGGAATCTGCCGGCCTCGGGGCGTGGTATGACGTCCCAACCGGCGGGATAGTGCTACTTGATGGAGTTTATTCAACTCGTGAGGAGGTCTCTCCGTTACTGACGCATCGCGTTTGGGTTAGCGTGCCCCCCGGCCTCGGGCTCAAACGCGGTATAGATCGCGACGGCAAAGAAAGTCGTGATTGGTGGATGTCAGACTGGCTCGAAGACGAAAATCGGTACCTCCTTACGGGGTGCGCAGAGGGCTTCGCTGACGTAGTCATTGACGGTACCCGCGGCCAAGAACACTACGAGCGCGGTGAATTCGTCCGGAAGCGCTAAGCATCAGGCTTGTCCTGATAGAATTGCCCCCGTCTCGCTAGCGCCTGTATCTCATCTTCGGGGGCCACTTCATGCGTATCGATATCCATGCCCATTTCCTACCAGAGTCTCTTGAAGATCAGATTCGTAACCGTGCTGGTGCGGCAGGGCCTGTTGCAAATATGCGAGATTCCCTCTCCAATCTGAACGTGCGGCTTGCCGATATGACGGAGCGCGGGATTGATATTGAACTGGTATCGCCAGCTCCATGGACTATCAACTCCGCTCCCACCAACGTCACTCTTGTAAATAACGAAATATCCAAAGCCATCGCCCCCCACCCAGAAAGGCTCATCGGTCTCGCAGGTGTATCAATGCAGGAACCGGAGGAAGCGGCGAGAGAGCTTGAGCGGTGCGTCAAGGAATTAGGATTCAGGGG